>CAIXKO010000173.1 GCA_903919925.1 uncultured Bacteroidota bacterium
CTTTAGTTGCTCTAATAATCCCTCTATCAGTGCTTTAGGATCACTGGCATCAACCGAAGCCGGCACTGAACTCATAATAACACTCTGGCCACCGAAAGGTTGAATATCGAAACCAATAGCTGTCAGTTCGTCACGAACATCCAAAAGTAAATTAAGATCTACCGGGTTCAACTCAAAAGTGAAAGGAAAAAGCACCTGCTGTCTCACTCCTCCGGGCTCGGTCATGTTCCGCATAAACTCCTCGAATAGGATTCGCTCGTATGCCCTGACCTGGTTAACAATCATAATTCCTGATTTTACCGGAACAAAAATGTATTTATTCTTAACCTGCAGACTTGCCCGGGTTACCTGACGGAAGCCTGCCAGGCCGGCTTGTTCCGGAGCCTGTTCCGCTGCCGGAGAGTATAATTGTTCCCATCCTGCTACCGGAGCCTGGTGCGGCTGCCAACCCCTGTTAGGTTCACTGCTCCAAGGCCTGTCATCACTTTGAAATGGGTTGAAATCAGGATTAACTTGAATCATTGGAGGATTTGCCAAATCTCCCGGTCGGAAATAGGGAATCTCCATCGCTCCTTCACGATCAAAATCAAGCGTAGGGGTCAGATTGAATTTACCGAGCGATTCCCTGATGGCTGCCTGTATCACCATGTAAACCGAACGCTCATCTTCAAATTTGATCTCTGTTTTGGTCGGGTGAACGTTAACATCAATATGGGCTGGGTCAATTTCAATGTAAATAAAATATGCAGGAATCGAGTCGCCAGGAATGAGATTGTCATAACACTGTACAACAGACCTGTGCAGATACGGATGCTTCATAAACCTGCCATTCACAAAAAAGAACTGCTCTCCGTATGCTTTTCGCGCAAATTCGGGCTTGCCTATATAACCGCTGATAGACATCATGGTTGTTTCTGTCTTTAGGTTCACCAATTGCTGGGCCATGGTTTTACCGAAAAGATGCTGAATTCTCTCTGGAAGCCTTGCTGCCGGCAGGTTATAAACATCCGAATCGTTATGGTGAAGTACAAAGGAGATGTGATGGTGTGCAAGCGCAATGCGTTGGAATTCAGTGATAATCTGCTTAAGCTCGGTTGAGTTCGCTTTAAGGAATTTTCTTCTTGCCGGTACATTGTAATAAAGATTCTTTACCGCAATACTGGTTCCATCGGCACAGGCTACCGGTTCCTGAAGCTCAAATTCGGACCCGTTGATTTTAACGCGGGTACCTGATTCCGATCCGGTTGCCTTGGTCTTGAGTTCAATTTGCGCAATTGCGGCAATGGCAGCCAAAGCCTCTCCCCGGAAACCCATGGTTCGTATCGTGTAAAGATCATCAGCCTGCCTGATTTTTGAAGTGGCATGCCGTTCAAAACAAAGTCGTGCATCTGTATCGCTCATCCCCGACCCATTGTCAACAACCTGAACAAGGGTGCGCCCTGCATCCTTAATAATTACCTGTATCCGGTCGGCACCTGAATCCACGGCGTTTTCCATCAACTCTTTAACTGCCGATGCCGGTCGTTGGATAACTTCTCCGGCTGCAATCTGGTTGGCAACCGAATCCGGCAATACCTTGATTAATTCCGGCATCAAAATCAGATTTTGCCGGCAACTGCCAGAATGCGTAGAATATAGTAGCCAATCAACAGAATCATGCCAACAAAAACAATGGTAAGTAACCTTCTGCTGATTAGTTGCTTGCTGCCTTTTTCGGTAATGCCATATAAGGCGTCGTGCCGGCTCCGCATCCGGCCCCGGATATTTGGAACATACTGGCCCGCCTGATTTTCTTCAACTTCCTTTTTAATCTCTCCGATCCTGCTATCCAGTTCCTCCTTACGCTCATCGTAAAACCTGGGTATATAAGTAAACTGCTTTGGTTTATCTGTCTTGAATAAGGCCATAGTTGAAATATTAGCATGATGAAATAACCTGCAAAAATACGAAAATGATTTTCCACTGGACCTGGTTTTGTGCATCTATATTACTATAATCAATTTGCTATGTTGGTACGAACTTTTGCCAGTGCGGTATTTGGAATCTCGGCGAGTACTATTCGCGTGGAGGTTCAGGTAAGTGAAGGAATCGGCTATTTTTTAGTTGGCTTGCCCGATAATGCCATACGGGAGAGCCAGCAGCGGATAGTGGCTGCATTGAGTACTCTTGATTACCGGTGGCCCGGGAAAAGAGTGGTGATTAACCTGGCCCCGGCTGATGTGCGCAAGGAGGGATCCGCCTACGATCTGCCTTTGGCTATTGGCATTCTCGGCGCAAATGAAAAGTTGAAAGCAGCGGATCTCGACCGGTTTGTTCTGATGGGTGAGCTTTCACTCGATGGAGGGTTGCAACCCGTTACCGGCGTTCTGCCAATGGCAATGAAAGCTAAAGAAGATGGTTTTAAAGGGATAATAATTCCAATGGTTAATGCCCGTGAAGCTGCGGTGGTGGCAGGGTTGGATGTTTACGGCATGAATACTCTTTCTGATGTAATTGCCTTCTTTACCGGAGGACCCAGGCCGGAGCCTGTCAAAATTGATATCGCGGCAGAGTTTCAAAGTCAATATAGCCAGTTTGATTCTGATTTTCAGGATGTCAAGGGTCAGGAAAATGTGAAGAGGGGCCTCGAAGTGGCGGTCGCAGGCGGCCATAATGTGCTCATGGTGGGTCCACCCGGAGCTGGAAAAACCATGCTCGCGCAAAGGCTTCCGGGAATAATGCCACCACTCTCCATTCAGGAAGCACTCGAAACTACCCGCATTCATTCCGTAGCAGGTAAGCTGGGAGCCAATGCAACCCTAATCCTCCGCCGGCCTTTCCGTTCACCCCATCATACTATTTCCGATATAGCTCTTGTTGGAGGAGGCTCATCTCCAAAACCGGGCGAAATATCACTCGCTCATCATGGCGTTCTGTTTCTCGATGAGCTGCCAGAGTTTAAACGCTCCGTACTCGAAGTACTCCGTCAACCTCTCGAAGACCGGGTAATTCATATTTCACGCGCCCGTTACGCCATTCAATATCCTGCCAGCTTTATGATGGTGGCATCTATGAACCCCTGTCCCTGCGGGTTTTTTAATCATCCCGATAAAAGATGCACCTGCATGAGCGGCCATGTTCAAAAATACCTGAGCCGCGTTTCCGGTCCATTGCTCGATAGGATTGATCTTCATATAGAAGTGATTCCGGTTAGCTTTGATAAATTGGCGAACTTACCTCCGGCTGAGCCCAGTTCTATCATTCGCGAAAGAATCATCAGGGCACGGGATATTCAGGCAAACCGATTCCATGATATTCCCGATATTTTTTGTAACGCCCAAATGTCTTCCCGGTTGATGAGGAAATTTGTCCGGATCGATGAATCCGGAAGGCTTATCCTTAAACAAGCAATGGAGCGGTTGGGCCTGTCGGCGCGAGCTTATGACCGTATCCTTAAAGTATCGTTAACCATTGCAGACCTTGATGGTAGCCCGGCAATCAAACCCCATCATCTGGCCGAAGCCGTTAATTACCGAACCCTCGACCGGGATATGTGGGGAACATGAAACCCGCCTGGCTGAATATTCCAACAAAAGAATCAGGAGGCCTTTGCATTTCCAAACCACATACTTACTTTTAGCCTTGCAAAAAACTGGTCATTTTTAACCTGCCAAGTCGAAACTTATCTGATAAATACTAAATAATTTTTTACGAATGAAACAACTTAAACTACTTCTCGGAATGCTCATGCTTCTGCCGGTGACAGCTTTTGCCGGTGAAGCCGATCTCGTTATCCCGAATCTCAAGGATGCCAAGTTCTTTAATGGCGCTCTCACCGGGTGGGATCTTCTTTTTTATGGAATGGTTATCGTGCTGCTGGGACTCTATTTCGGATTTATGCAATTTCGCAGTATCCGCAACATGCCTGCGCACAAATCGATGCTTGATGTGTCGAATACTATTTATCAAACATGTAAAACCTATCTGCTTCAACAAGGACGTTTTCTGCTGATCCTTTTTGCTTTGATCGCTGTGATCATGGCTTACTATTTCCTGGCTCTCAGTGGAATGAAAGTGGGTAAAGTGTTAATGATATTAATGTGGTCCGTTTTTGGGATCCTTGGCTCTTATGGCGTTGCCTGGTTCGGAATCCGGATCAACACCCTGGCTAACAGCCGTACCTCCTTTGCATCACTGCGCGGAAAACCTTTCGAAGTAGTTTCCATTCCTCTCCAGTCCGGGATGAGTATTGGTTTGCTTTTGATTTGCGTGGAACTCATCATGATGCTCGCCATTCTGCTTTTTGTTCCCGGTGAATCAGCCGGTGCATGCTTCCTTGGCTTCGCAATCGGTGAATCATTGGGTGCCAGTGCTCTGCGTATCGCAGGCGGTATCTTTACCAAAATCGCTGATATCGGTGCCGATCTCATGAAAATCGTTTTCAACCTTCCGGAAGATGATCCACGTAACCCAGGCGTAATCGCTGATTGTACCGGTGATAATGCTGGTGACAGCGTTGGACCAACTGCCGACGGTTTCGAAACTTATGGAGTTACCGGTGTTGCATTGATCTCATTTATCGTTCTGGCAATCTTTAAGGTTGAATTTCAGGCCTCTCTGATCGTGTGGATTTTTGCTATGCGCCTTTTAATGGTCGTTACCTCCATGCTTTCTTATGGAATCAACCAGGTGTACAACCGCAATAAATATGGTAAATCAAAAGAATTTAATTTCGAGAACCCCCTGTCATCACTGATCTGGATTACATCAGTTATTTCTGTAATCATGACCTACCTCGCTTCCTGGTTGCTTTTGCAAGATTCATTGGGCGTAGGTGTTTGGTGGAAACTGGCAACCATTATCAGCTGCGGAACCGCTGCTGCCGCCATTATTCCGGAATTAACCAAAGCTTTTACCAGCTCAAACTCGCGCCATGTTCGCGAAATCGTTACCGCCTCACGTGAAGGGGGAGCCTCTCTGAACATTCTTTCCGGTTTGGTTGCAGGGAATTTCTCTGCCTTCTGGAAAGGAATGGTTATGATGGGCCTCATGTTTACCGCTTACAGCATCTCCAATATGGGCCTCGATACCCTTATGACTTACCCAAGCATTTTCGCCTTTGGTCTCGTTGCTTTCGGATTCCTCGGTATGGGCCCTGTTACCATTGCTGTTGATAGCTATGGACCGGTTACCGATAACGCTCAATCTGTTTTTGAACTCTCACAAATTGAACAGATCCCGGGAATTCATGCCCAGGTTAAAAAGGACTTTGGATTTGATCCGAACTTTGAAGAAGGGAAACACTATCTCGAGGCTAACGATTCAGCCGGTAATACCTTTAAAGCAACTGCTAAACCAGTTTTGATCGGAACAGCAGTTATTGGAGCTACCACCATGATATTCAGTATTATCCTGATCTTGAAAAAGGTAGGTATGCTGCAAATCAGTTTAACTGATGCTCCTGTAATTCTTGGATTCATTGCCGGTGGAGCTGTAATTTATTGGTTCACGGGTGCTTCTATTCAAGCAGTAACCACTGGGGCACATCGTGCAGTTGAATTCATTAAGAACTCAATTAACCTCGATAAAGCTAAA
>CAIXKO010000174.1 GCA_903919925.1 uncultured Bacteroidota bacterium
CCGGGGTCAGTATACATTGATCCGGATAGTCCGGAGCAAATAGCAGGTGCGATTGAAACGGTGTTAACCAACTCCCAGCAGAGGAAGCGAATTATTGAATCTGGTTATGACTATGCCCATCAAACCTTTGCACCTGAAAGGTTAACCAGGCAGATGATTGAATGTTACCAAACCATAATCGGTTCCGGAGTCTGACCCACCATTTCGGTTTGCGGTTGTTATCGCTCAGTCGCGGACACATCGTATTGAAAAGCCACTGCTTCGATGAAAACTGTATCTCATAACTCCATCGTTGCCAAAATACAGGTGACGGCTCCAGGCAGTTGTAGGGCCATCCTCTGATGCAGTCCAGTAGTTAGCGAGATTACCTATATAAATAAATTTACCGTCACCGCCGCGATAACCGCCGGGAGGAGCAGAAAAACCGCTTTCATTGTTCAATGCCTGATCATTTCCGGGAGTTCCCCGTATCAAGAATGAATCCCAGCCCGAGGTGGATGCCATGGACTTTGCAATATCGCTGCCACTACCGTCAAACCCAAATCCTTTATTAATAAGTGAATCGGTAAGGGCTGTAAATTCAGTATCGGTTGGCAAATGCCAGCCTGCCGGACAAGCTGATAAAGCTGCAACCCAATTATAGAGCACACCGTAAGTGGCATAATTCGATTTAGCCCGGGCAACCTCAGTAGTATCACCCTCATAACCATAAACATAATAACGGGTAAGATTAGCATCGCCAGAAGTTGGTGAAAAAACAGATGGCAAATAAGCTAAATTTTCAGCCATCCAGACCTGGTTGGCCAAGGTTATATATTTGTAAACATGAAGGTCACGTGAATCCTGAAAAACTCCGTCTTCGTCTTTCGGAACAATAACCGGATCTTTACAACCCACCAGAAAGGAAGCAAAGAAGGCACAAAAAAGGAGTGGCTTCATTTTCATGGATTTCATTTTTAACATTTATACGCTTTTTTTTTGGTTCCGGATTTACAACCTAAACTTTTGTCGGTTTAAGGTTCCAGAAAGGTTAACGGTTTCTTTTAATAATTAGTACAAAAGGGCAAAAAAAAATGAATCAACGCCGAGGGGACGCAGAGCAGTATGCGGCGCCTCCACCGTTTATTGGATCGGGTATCAGGCAGGATCTGACATCCCATAACCGTCAACCCAAGGTGCATTCCGGGCAAATTGTAGGGGCAGAAGATTTTCTGCCCCCCCTAACATGTGCATTCCAAGCGCAATGTAGGGGCAGAAGATTTTCTGCCCCTACAAATTATAATTGGAACTATTTTCCGCCAATCTGCATCAATTTAACCCTAAAGGTAGGCGCAGCCATGCCCCGGTTTAAATCCAGATCGTTGCCCATCATATCGATACTATTTAGAATATCAAAAGCGTTTCCGGCGATAGTTACCCCTTGAACCGGATGTTTGATCGCTCCATTTTCAATCCAGAAACCAGTGGCTCCTCCACTAAAGTTTCCGGTAACGGAATCAATTCCGTAACCTGTTACTTCTTTAAGCAGCAAGCCCTTATCCGTTGCTTTTATAATTTCATCGGGGGTGCTTGTTCCTGCCTCGACATAGAGATTGTGGGTACCAATTCCCGGCAGGCTGGTAAACCCTCTGCGTGAGGCGTTACCGGTACTTACCGTTCCAGCCCTTTTACCAACGATGGTATTATAAATGAATCCTTTAACCACACCCTTTTCCACCAGCACTCTTTTTTGGGTTGGAACACCTTCTCCATCAAATGGTGCACTTCCCAATCCCTTTGCCCGCGTTCCATCATCAACGATTGACAGGAGAGGAGAAGCAAATGATTTATTCAGATAATCCTTTAAAAAACTGGCTCCCTGAGAAACCCGTTCCCCGTTTAAAGCTCCCAAAACACCACCAATCAATGAGCTGGCAACATCCGGATCAAAAATGACTGCTGCTTTCTGAGTTGGAATCATAATTGGATCAAGCAATTCTCTTGCTTTTTTGGAAGCAGTTGAGGCAATTTCAGTTAATGGCAACAAATCTGAAAAAAAACGGCGTGAACAGTATTCACCTCCAGTATTTTTTTGATCCCCTTTTTCGGCTACTACGCTCACACCAATATTGCAGCCTGATGATTTATAACTCTTTGTGAATCCATTGGAATTTGAAATATATACTTCGCCCTCACCTTCACCATAACCGGCACCCGAACTCTTTGTAATTCCCGGATCCTTCATGGCTAATTTCTCCAGTTCAATAGCCATCTGTATTTTTTTATCTATCGGCACTTTAATGATTTCTGGATCATAAAGTCCATCCACCTGAGAAATCTCTTTATTCTCGGGCAACAGATTATTTTCGTCGGGGGTAGTGAGTTTTGCGAAATCGATAGCTCTTTTCAGTGTATCTTCCAACGATTTATTGCTCAGATCATTGCAATGACTAAAGCCCATTTTCCCATCCACGATAACCCGAAAACCTACGCCAGCAGAAGAAGCTTCCTCAATGGTTTCCACTTCCCCATCGCGAACCTGAATCGAGAGATTCCGACCCGTTTCGAGATAAACCTCGGCTGCGCTGGCACCAAATTGCTTCGCCTTTGAAACCAGTGATTCTGTGAGTTTATTATAGTCCATAAATAATAGTTCTAAGTTAAAAATTTAAAATTAAGCTCTTGATCCACCTACATTTATCCCTCTGATCCTAACGGTTGGCATACCGGCATCGACCTCTGCATTTTGCCCCTTACCACAAATACCCGGACCAAAATCAAGATCGTCACCAACGGCATCAACACTGGAAATCACGCCCAGGCACGATCCGATCAGGGTGGCACCTTTTATTGGTACGGTTTTCTTTCCATTTTCGATAAGATAAGCTTCACGACAAGTAAAATTGAACATGCCGGTAACCGGGTTAACGCTACCGCCGGACAAGCTCTGGACATAGATACCTTTTTTTGTTGAAGCCAGGATATCCGCAGGATTACTTTGGCCTTTTTCAATAAAAGTATTCGTCATTCTTGGAATCGGGATATATTGGTATGATTCTCTGCGCCCGTTTCCGGTACGATCCATGCCTAATTGTTTTGCACTGAGCACATCGCTCATATATCCTTTAAGTATACCCTTTTCTATCAGCACGTTGCGTTTAGCCGGAGTTCCTTCATCATCAAAATTTATGGTACCCCTGGCGTTAGGAATGGTTCCATCATCCACCATGGTAAACACCTCGGATGCAACTTTTTGGCCAACCTTGCCAGTAAAGGCGCCTATTTTTTTTGCGATATTGTCAGCTTCGAGGGGATGACCAACCGCTTCATGAACCAGGACCCCACCCCACCCGTTTTGCATAACAACATCCATCATACCGGCGGGAGCATCCTGGGCATCGAGCATAGCAATTGCCTCACGCGCTGCGCGTTGAGCAACCATCTCCGGAGTGAATTGTTCAAACATCTCAAAGCCGGAATGCTTACTCAAACGTTCTCTCGACATGTGCCTTGCCTTTCCGTCATCACTCATGGTTTGCACGATAAAGAACATCATTGGCAATTCATCTTTCAGATAAACGCCTTCACTATTGGCAATTACGCGACCACGAACCTCATCATAATAATTGATCATTGCCATTTTAATTCTCTTGTCATAATCCATGGCGGCCTGATCTGCCCGTTTCATAATTTCGATACGCTTTTCATCGGCAATGTCGGCAAGTGGCTGCTTAACGGTAATAAAGGAAGGCCGCATAACATCAGAAATACTTACCGGGGTCGAAATCTTGCTATTTAAAGCAACAAATGAGGCGACTTCCGCTGCCCTCAATAATTTTTCTTCAGTAATCTCCTCCGTGTAGGCATAGCCGGTTTTGTTACCGCAGATCACCCTCACTCCCGCTCCCTGGCTTATTCCATATAACCCGCTTTTGAATTTGGATTCCTCCATCACAATCTGCCGGGAAACACGGTTTTCGATGTAAACATCAGCAAAGTCACCACCCTTAGCCAGAGCCTTGGCAATCACCTTATTAAGTATCGATTTGTCAATATCCAGTCCCCCAGTGGCTGATGAACCCGTTGAGCAAGAGGAAAGAAACTGAGTCAGTAGAGGAGATGAAGCTGCCAGGACCAATCCGCCCTTTAAGCTCATTTCCAAAAATTTACGGCGCGGAATATCGCGCACAAAGTATTGGTTTGTCATTTTTATGAGGTTTATGCGTTAAAGTTAGTAAGAAATTGGAAAACGTGTAACGAGATGAGTGAAAAGGGATGTTTCAATTCTGTAAGCAACGCACAGAGAAACCGTAACTTTGCTCGTAAACGATGCGGTACACTCCATCGTCATATTGGCTCAGATAACGGTTCCATACCAACGAATCAGCGGTTTGGGTGGATGACCAGAAAGCGGCGATGTCGCCCAGATAACTGAATCCTCCATCGTCATGGCGATAACCACCAGGATGGGCTGCAAAACCAGCGGTATTACTGCCACTTCCGTCATTACTCCATCCTGATGTTGTTTTCAAAACGGTACCAATTGCACCTGAATCG
>CAIXKO010000175.1 GCA_903919925.1 uncultured Bacteroidota bacterium
ATTGTCTGAACTTAATAATGATAACAGAACAAAATTGAGTTGTTTGAATATACTTGGGGCAAATTACCGGCAGCAACGCAATTATAATACAGCAATTGAATATTTCAACAAAGCAATTCAACTGGCACAGCAAATAAACTATAAGGTTGATATTCCAAATTACTATATCAACATAGCCCGAACTTATTTAGATGAAAAACAATATGAAAAAGCCATTGAGATTGGGCTAAAAGCTTACCAATTGGCTGATAATCTGGATATTTTAATCTATAAATCAACTGCAGCCGGTGTTTTATATCTATCATACTTTGAAACGAAAGATTACAAAAATGCCCTTTATTATCAGCAAATAGAAGCCGGTACACGCGAGGAAATAAATAGTCAGCATAACTGGAATGAAATTTCAGAACTCGATAAGAGGTATCAAACCGAACAAAAACAGAAAGAAATTGAGTATCAACAAACAGTACTCGATTTGAAAAACGCCGAAGTTTTCTGGCGTAACATCATTATCGCTTGTTTATTCATTGGCTTCATTATCATTATTACAGGCATATTTTACGTTCAAAAACAAAAAAAGATATTGTTCAGGCAAAAAGAAGAAATAGAGGCGCAATCCATTAAAATCCTGAACCAGTACAAACTTCTTGAAAAATTAGACCAATTTAAAGAATCGCTCACGCATGCGCTGGTTCACGATTTGAAAAATCCGCTCAGCCAGATCCTCCTCAGTACCGACAACCAGGCTGTGATCTACCCGGCCAGGAAAATGCTGCGGCTCATCATGAACATGCTGGATGTGGAAAAATACGAGAATACCGAATTTAAACTCAACGCCGGGCTCCATTCGTTACGCAATATTCTTGATGAGGTAAAAACCGGACAGGAGATCAGCCTTAGGGAGAAAAATCTGGAGTTGCACTTTCATTTTGATGACTACCAGGTATTGGCCGATAAAGATGTTATGGTTCGTGTGTTTGACAACCTGCTGTCCAATGCCATCCGTTTTTCGCCTCAAAACCGGAGCATCGATGTTTTTGCCGAAGAATCAGGCATCGACCGGGTTCGCATTGATATTAAAAATTACGGAGAACAAATTCCTGCCGGAGCGTTGCCCTATATTTTTGACAAATACAGTCAGTTTGGGAAGAGCGACAGCAGTTCTTCACACTCCACCGGCCTCGGCCTTACCTTTTGCAAATTGGCATTGGAAGCCCATGGGCAGCAACTGATGGCTCAAAATGAGGAGGACAGTGTACTTTTCACATTCACTTTAAACGGCATTATCAATCCGGGGCAAATAGAATACCGGATAATAGCTGACCCTGAAATCGTATTGAAACAGGATGAAAAGGCACTGCTGAAACCCTTTTTCGACCGCCTGAAAAAGATGGAAGTCCACCAGGTTTCCAACATTCTTCTGGTTTTAAATGAGATCCCCGGCGAATCCGAAAATATCCACGCACTCAAACAACAAATCAGTGATGCTGTCTTTGCCACCAACAAGGAGCATTACAACCAATTGCTTCAAATGTAAGCGAACAGCCCTCGCTGTCCCCCTTTTGTCCCCCTTCATTATTTGTTCACCGGCAGGTTACTGTTTAACATTGCATCAGCAAAACACAAGAGGTTGGTTTAAATAACCAACAATGATATCAACAACTGGAAACCAACTAAAAAACGAATAAGGATGAAAGAATTTCGAACAGTTTTCTTTATGCTTTTCCTTATTCTGGCAGGCAGTGTTAGCCTGATGGCGCAAGACTGGAACCAAATCATTAAATCGGCAGCCAGTGACCGTATGACGCCCATTAATGCGCGCAATCCTTTGAGCGCTGTATTCATTTCTGGTAACTCTGTTATCATAGGGGCCAACATGGAAAGTGAAGATGCTGCAGGGGCCACTACAAATCAAAGGGTGAAATAGCAACGAATCAATTTTTATCAGGTTATTAATTTAAACTATCTCAAAATGAAAGAAAACAACACCGGGTCACTTCTGGAAAAATCCGGAGAAGCAAAAACCATGACCCGCGGAAAGGCATTGAAAAAAGCCGCAAAAATCACACTGGCCGCCTGTACCATGATGGTGCTGCTCAACAGGCCTGAAAAAGCGCTGGCCTTATCGGGTGCCCCGGGCGGATCCGGTTCTTCGGTATCCAACTTTACGAGTGGCGGTGACTGGTAAAAGCTTTCATGACAATCGATACCGGAGAAATAGAAGTTAAAAAATCAGTTTAAAAAATTCAACACAAATGAAAAGTCACAGCCTTTTAATCATCTCAATACTTGCATTATCCATATTTTCATGCCAGAGAGAGG
>CAIXKO010000176.1 GCA_903919925.1 uncultured Bacteroidota bacterium
CGGCGGCTCGCAGGCCTTTTCCTTGATTGTCAGTGGTATAGTTTCCAATGTTATACCAGATGCCAATTTTGAGGCTAACAATACCAGTCCGGGTATAAACGGGCAAGTCATTTTTACAGATCTTTCACTTTCCGGCCCAACAAGCTGGAGCTGGACCTTCTCCCCCGCAACAGTAACCTATCTGAACGGCACCACCTCGGCATCACAAAATCCGCAGGTTCAGTTTACTGCAACAGGTTTGTATACGGTAACCCTTACCGCCGCCAACGCTATTGGAAACAATGCCGAGGTAAAAACAAATTATATTAACGTTATCAGCTGCAATTTTATATCATTCCCGATCACTGAAAGCTTTGAGGGCAGCTATTTCCCACCATCCTGCTGGACTACAACAATTCTTACCGGCACCGGTAATTGGGCAAGAACCATGATTGCCAGTGGTAGTGGTGTTGGATCGGCATCGGTTATAGCGGATTTTTATAACCAATCTTCCGGCTGGTCTTATGAATTGAAGAGTATGCCTTTTGATGCAAGCAGCCTCTCCGCTCCCACACTACGTTTCAAATATGCTTATGCTACCTATTCTGTTGAGGTTGACCAGATGGATGTGTATTATTCAACCAACAGTGGCAGTGCCTATACGCTTCTTTTAGCTATGCCCGGCGGAGCTGCCGGCATACTGAACACAGGGGGTACCACTACCAGTTCTTTTATTCCAACAGCTGCGCAATGGGGAACGCAAACCCTTACCTTGCCTGCCGGTACCAACATGGTTAAATTCAAGGCTACCAGCAAATATGGAAATTGCCTTTACCTGGATGATGTAACCGTTTTTGATAGCAATACCAAGGATGCATCAACCCAATCCATTGATATATCCGCCATTCATGCATTGGGTTCTTTTACCCCTCAGGCTACGGTCTCCAATAACGGAAGCAATGTGGAAACTTTTCCGGTTACCATGACAATCGGTACTTATACCTCCACTAAAACCGTTTCCACGCTGAGTGCTGGTTCTACACGCCAGGTAACATTCGACAACTGGACCCCCACAGCCGCGACGTATTCGGTTCAGGTTTGTACTCAACTCACCGGGGACGTGGTCAATGCAAACGATTGCCTGTTAAAGGATGTCAAAATCGTTGACCTGAGCAAAAAGGTATACGCTTACTTAACTTCAAAAGGCTCTGGCACTGATCCTTTGGGCCCGACTTCATTCACCATGTCCACTCCCGGAACCCTCAACTCTATCATCGATCAAAGTGCCTTATTGAATGTTACAGGGGCAACCTGGGCAGGGGGCAAATGGTTTGGTGTCGTGAACAACGCTTCCGCGCCTTTTGAATTTGTGACGGTTAATACGGTAACCGGTATCCGAACAGTTATCGGACCTGCAACAGTAAATATGAGCGCCTTGTCATATAATATCACCAACAATACGATGTACGGAATAGCCGTGAGCGGAGCCAATTCCAATCTCTATTCAATCAATATTACTACAGGTGAAAATACTTTTATTGGGTCCTGCGGAGCGTTCAATCTCAACAATTTGGCTATCAATAGTGCCGGTAAAGCTTATTCGGTGGATATCGTGACAGATGTTCTCGGAACCGTTAATCTTGCTACAGGCGCTTTTACCCCGGTAGGATCTGTTGGATTCGATGCAATAAATGCCCAGGATTTGGAGTTCGACCGTGAAACTGGTGAACTTTATATTGCGGCTTTTTCCACTTCAGGATGGTTAGGATGGGTGAACCAAACATCCGGTGCAGTGACAAAAATTGCTGATTTTGAAGGCAGTGCCAGTGTTACCGGATTGGCAATTCCCTATTCAATCGGATATAATGAAAAAGCATTATCGGCGGGCTGGACGTGGTTCAGCTTAAATGTCACAAATCCGGATATGTCATTAGCTACGGTCCTGGGCAATCTGAAACCTACTGAGGGAGATTACATCAAAAACCAAATCGTATCAGCCCAATATTTCGATAGTTATGGATGGTTTGGAGAACTTGCTCAGTTTGACCCACGAGAAATGTATAAAATAAAACTCGCGAAAGCGGATGTACTGAAATTGAGCGGTACTCCAGTGGAACCGGCAGCCTATCCGATAACCCTTGTAAAGGGCTGGAATTGGATTGGTTATATTCCCCAACTGGCAAAGCCGATTACGGAATCATTATCAAGTATGGCACCGGTACCGGATGATTATATCAAGAACCAGACAAAATCCAATACTTTTTTTGAGGGTTACGGTTGGTTTGGTGAACTTAATGACCTGCAACCGATTGATGGTTATATGCTGAAAACCAGTCACTCAGGTATATTGTCCTCTGAGGAGAAATCTTCCGGAACCTTTACCGATCCGAGAGACAGCAAAGCGTACCCATGGGTGAAAGTTGGGACCCAAACCTGGATGGCTGAAAACCTGGCCTATCTGCCTGCTGTAAGTTTTTCGGCTGATGGATCTTTTACCGATCCCTATTACTATGTATATGGTTATGAGGGCACCACGGTAAGTGTGGCCAAAGCCACCTCCAATTTCACCACCTACGGGGCACTTTACAATTGGAACGCTGCATTAACTGCTTGTCCATCAGGTTGGCACCTGCCCACGGATGCGGAATGGACCACCTTAACAACATTCCTTACCAATAACAGTTATGGCTATGCAGGCAGCGGCGTTGATATTGCCAAGTCCATGGCATCCACTTCATTATGGACCTCCGGGGCAACGGCAGGAACCGTTGGCAACAATCAGGCAAGCAACAATACCACTGGCTTAGCGGTGCGCCCGGGTGGGTATCGTTTCAAAGACGGTTATTTCTACGATCTTGCCGGCTACGCTTACATGTGGACCGCAACGGTGACCGATCCCACGTTTGCAGGTCTTACGCGTCTGTACTATGCCAGCGATGCTGTTTATCAGGGTACTTACCCGCGGGGCAGCGGATTTTCAGTGAGATGTTTAAAAGATTGAGTTAACGGATTATTTTGTACATTTGACCGTAAACTTGTTTGCTAATGAAAACTTTAGCCAACCGCCTCATTCTGCCTGTCTCCTTGTTTCTTTTGTCTCTTTTTGCCCTCTCTTGCGAGCCTCTTGCCACAGGGTTCGATGAATCTGAAGGTGCACAGTACCATTCCGCAAGTTCTATCACAGCAATTCCCGATACCTTTACCCGTATCCGTGTGATGACCTGGAATATCCGTTTTGGCGCCGGACGACTTCCCTGGTTCGGTGACGCTTGCGGTGACCGGGTGATTTTCACCGATGAGGAAATATTGGGCTGCATGCAGACCATTGCGGATAGGATCAATTTGTTAAAACCGGATGTTCTGCTGCTCCAGGAGGTTGACCTGAATTCCAAGCGATCGGGCTATATGAACCAGTTGCAATGGATTCTTGATCACACTTATTTCAATTATGCCGTATCCGGATATCAATGGAAAACGCAGTTCATTCCCAGTGATGGCCTGGGCCGGATTCACGAAACCAATGCCATCCTCTCCCGATGGAAGATCAGCGATGCCCACCGTATCGAGCTGGGACTGAGAGGGGACCAGGATGCGCTGACCCGATATTTCTATGAGCGGTGCTGTATGGTAACTGCCAGAATCGATATTCCACGTGTCAATAATCTATATGCGGTAAATCTGCATGCCTCAGCTTTTGCTACTGATGACACACGGCTTAAGCAGTTTATCATCATACAAAAGGAACTAAAACAGATCAATTCAGATGGAGGTTGGTTTGTGGCGGGTGGCGACTTTAACACCCTTCCCCCGGGTTCTGATACCACTGATTATTGCCTGGTTGATCAGTGCCCCGGCGAATCCTTTCATCAGCCCGGCGATGTTCCGATGCATAAGGAGGGTAGCGACTATTCACCGGCAACCCATTGGCTCGATACCCTGTATACCAACTACCGATGTGCCGTTCCAACGGAAGAATACCGGAAAAATCAATATAAGTATTTTACGCATACTACCCGTGGAACCCATTTCTGGGATCGTACGCTCGATTATCTTTTTACTAATTACCAGTGGGTGGATCAGTCAGTTGTAACCCATCAGGATGCAACAAAGGAATCTGATCATGCCCCCGTCAGTGCATTGTTTATTTTACCCAAATAGCTTATCTCCTGATGAAAAAACTGATTCTGTGTCTGACCGGAATAATTCTTTGCAATGGGCTTTTTTCACAGGAAAATCCCGGAAAGAATTACTGGACTTCAGGTACCGCTTTTACTGTTCAGAAGCACCGGTTGGAAGCAGGGCTTTTCACCCTGTCGGGATATGGTATCACCGATAAAATTGAATTACAGGCTCATCCACTGATGGTTTTCCTGATGCCGCAGGTAAAGGTCAAAGTAGGCTGGGGTGGACGTTCCGGTTTTCAACTGGCAACCGAGCACGGCATCCTCTATCCCTCCTTTTTTATGAAGACGGTGGCAATGAAGGGAACCGGTGGCCTGATATCGCCTGAATTAGCCATCCCCCAAATGCTTGCGGTTACCAACAGGGCCCTGATCTCAGTTAAACCACTACCGGCTGTTTTGCTCACTGCCAGTGCAGGTATCACCTTTTCCGTTAACTCAGCTTCATCCGATCATCGAAGCACTATAGATATGCCAATCATCTATCCCCGGCTTGCCTCGTTTTACAGCAATCCTGAATTTGAACTGGGTATTGATTTTCGCGGAAAATTCTCCGATCGGTACGGCTGGCTTTTCTCAGTGGAAAACTTTTTTCTTGCAGGAACACCTTACAATTACTTTTTTGAAAACAAAGGTGTTATGGCCTACAATTCAAAAAAAGAGAGTTTGCGGATCGAAGCTGGATATAAACTTTGCTATGGAAAATATCCTGACGGCAACCGATGGCACCTGCTCCCGGATATTAATTTGATTTTCGGGTTTGGACGGTAGGCGCAACCCTATAGCCGTCAACCTAAGGTGGTGGCTATGCCCTTCACCCTTCCTGCCTTCCTCCCCTCCTTCCTAAATGAAAATCTCCCCGAATTTTTCTAACTCAAGTTCATAAAACTTGATTTGCCGTCTCCAAAAGGATGTATGTTTATTAAGTTTTAATGATTATCCGTATTCATGCACCTACGGCAATACTTCGAACCCTGTGGGAAAAGTCTGGTCACAAACGTTGCGAGCCGGTTCCTGCCGTTGATCGAAGTTGTACCCACCCCTGGATCGAAGTGGTACCCACCCTTTGATCGAAGTTGGGGGTGGGCCAAAATCGATATGGGTACATAGGGCAGGAGGGCAGAAAGGCAGAAAGGCAAGAAGTAAAGACTTTAAAATTCAAGAAGCAAGTTGATTATGAGTAACTTGTAACATTCATGCGTTTAATCTTTCCTTCCTGCCCTCTTGCCTTTCTGCCCTCCTCCCCTATTTTGGCCCACCCCCCATAGCCGTCAACCTAAGGATTTAATTTGTTGATAATCTAGCATATGAAATCCCATTTGTTGTTTAAAGTATTAAAGGAGTTAGAGATTCCCGGACCCGTTTTGGATTTCAGCCGATAAACTTCAAGGGACGCATATTTGAGCCCACCACCCTCCATCCTGCTCACCG
>CAIXKO010000177.1 GCA_903919925.1 uncultured Bacteroidota bacterium
CGGATTGTGCTTTGCCGTTGCCCGTAACCTTAAAAGCACGCTAGGACGTGGTAAACATTTTGTTCCACCCGTCATGTTCCAGGGCGGTGTGGCAGCTAACGCGGGTATGGTCAGGGCATTTAGGGAGGTTTTGAAACTCGATGAAAATCAGTTGATTATTCCTGAATATTATGCATCGATGGGGGCAATTGGCGCGGTTTATTATGCACGGCTCAATAGCTCCGGACTGCAGGATTTTCGCGGACTCGATGCATTAAGAAACTATTTGGGTGAATATGAAAAATCGGCAGGACAGAGCCTGGCCCCGCTCAAACCACCTGTATCGGAACACCTTAAAGATATTGAACCACTTCCTGCAGGAGATGAGATTACCGGTGTTTACCTGGGAATCGACGTGGGATCGTTGAGCACCAACCTGGTTTTAATTAATTCCGACAGTAAAGTAGTGTCGCGCAGGTATTTGCCAACCGCAAGCCAGCCATTGGAAGCCATCCGGAAAGGCTTGAGGGAAATATATGATGAGGTGGGTGAAAAGGTGCAAATATTGGCTGCCGGAACCACAGGTTCAGGCCGTTACCTTACCGGCGATTTTATTGGCGCTGATTCTATCCAGAACGAGATAACCGCGCAGGCAACCGCTACCATTTTTCATGATCCCGAGGTAGATACGATTTTTGAAATCGGAGGACAGGATTCAAAATATATCCGGATCGAGAATGGAGTGATCGTGGATTTTGAAATGAATAAAGTGTGTGCTGCCGGTACTGGTTCGTTCCTGGAGGAACAGGCTGAACGACTGGATATCAATATTGTAAAGGAATTTGAGAAACTGGCTTTTGAATCCATGGCACCATCAAAACTGGGTGAGCGATGCACCGTTTTTATGGAGAGCGATCTGAATTCATGCCAGCAAAAGGGCGAGGAAAAGGAAAATCTGGTAGCTGGATTAGCTTACTCTACCGTTTTAAACTATTTGAACCGTGTGGTTGGTGATAAGCCGGTTGGAAATCGGATTTATTACCAGGGCGGAGTTACCAATAACAGGGCGGTAGTAGCTGCCTTTGAGCAGATTACGGGAAAGGAAATACATATTCCGCCGCATTTTGATATCACCGGGGCAATTGGTGCTGCAATGTTTGCCCGCCAAAACATGGTTCCGGGGCAAAAATCAAGATTCAAGGGCTTTAATGTCAGTGAAGTTGCCTATGGCACCGATACTTTTGTGTGCAAACATTGTGCAAACCACTGTGAAATTCATGAGGTGCGAATCGAGGGTGAACGTCCTCTGTTTTTTGGCGGAATTTGCGACCGGTACGAGGCTGAGGAGCGCAAAGGCATGGGGCAGGGCATACCCAACCTGTTCGAGGAAAGAACCGCCATGCTCATGGATAACTACCATCCATCGACCGATCCTTCGAAAAAAACAATTGGCATTCCACGGGAGCTGACACTATTTTATCAGAATTTCCCCTTCTGGAGAACTTTGCTGGAGGAGTTTGGGTTGAACGTGGTAATCTCCAAAGAATCGAGCAAAAGAACCTTAACCCGGTCGCTCGAAATGATGACCTGCGAAACCTGCCTGCCTATTGAAATGGTGCACGGCCATGTGGATGAACTGCTGAAAAAGGGTGTCGATTATGTTTTTCTGCCATTTGTGGTCAATGAAAAGGGAGAAAAGGATAATCCAACCAATAATTGCAATTGCCCCTGGATACAGTCGCATCCGTTTATGGTGAGAGCAGCTTATGGTGATTCTCCACTCAAAGATAAACTCCTGATTCCTACTTTTCATTTAAGATATTTCGATACTGCTTTCCGGGAGGAGATTATTGAATTTGCCAGATCAGCATTTAATATCCCCAGGTCCAAGGCATTGGAAGCCGTAAAGCTGGCGGATTCGGCCCAGATCCGTTTTGAGAAGAGGCTGGAAGAAAGAGGTCGTGAGGTAATGGCAAATCTTCCATCCGATAAAAAAGTGTTTGCAGTGATTGGCCGATCCTATAACACCACCGATCCTGCTCTTAACCTGAACGTGGTGGAGAAACTCAGGAACCTGAATATTTTGGCTCTTCCTATTGATTTTCTGCCTCTTAAGGATGAAAATATTTTTGATTTTTATCCGATGATGTACTGGCCCAACGGGGAGAAAATACTCGCTGCATCCAGGATAGTGGCCAACGATAAAAGGCTGAATGCAATCTATCTGGGTAACTTCAGGTGTGGTCCTGACTCCTTCCTGCGCCATTATCTGCTGAAGGAGATGAAAGGTAAGCCATTCCTTCATCTGGAGGTTGATGAACACAGTGCCAATGCCGGGATGATTACGCGGATCGAGGCTTTTATCGATAGTTTGGAAGGATACCACAAATCAAAGCAACCCGTTATCGCGGAGGAGGTAACCAGCCAGGCACGTGTACTTCCGATAACGGAAAGAACACTCTATTTCCCGTATGCGAATGATGTGGTTTGGGCATTTGTAGGAGCTTGCCGGAGCATTGGAATCAAGGCGGAACTTTTGCCGATGCAGGACGAAACTGATTTGACTATTGCCCGTAAATACACGAACGGACAGGAGTGCTTTCCGCTGATTGCCACCACCGGAAGCTTTCTTAAAAAATTGATGGAACCCGGTATCGTGCCGGGAGAATCAGCCTTTTTTATGCCCGATCATAATGGTCCGTGCCGTTTTGGGGGATATTTTAAATTGCAGCAAATTATTTTTGATCGGCTGGGCTATGGTGAGGCTATGATTATTCATCCCAGCAATGAAGATAATTATAATAGCATAGCGCCGGGTAATCCTGTGAAATGGAGGTTTTTAGCCTGGAAAGGAATGGTTGCCGTGGACCTGATCAGAAAGCTTCAGCAACAACGACGACCATACGAATTGATCAAGGGCCAAACCGATAAAGTATACAACGAGGCATTACAGGCAATAGTAAAATCGCTTGAAAAAGGAGGCAGAACGCTTAAATCAGTTCTGGAACGATATGCCAAAGAGTTTATCGCCATCCCCTATTCCAATGGACAGCGCAAA
>CAIXKO010000178.1 GCA_903919925.1 uncultured Bacteroidota bacterium
TGATTCCGGACAACTTATTTATTGATTTCGGTTAACTTTAACGTTTTTAATCTGCGATTGAGAGATGAAAACCATTCTCGAAACTGATCACGAATTTATTTGTGACATCGACGCACCCTGCTTTCGGATGTTGACCGGGGAAGAGGCGGAATTAGTGAGAGCCAGCAAAACGCAGGTGCTTTTCCGCAAAAATGATCTGCTGACCAAACAGGGGGCCTTTGCATCATACGTGTTGTTTTTGATAAAAGGCCTGGCAACTCAGTATCTGGAGGGTGACGGAGTAAAAAATTATAACCTTCGGATTATCAGGCCCGGAGAATTTGTTGGCCTTTCAGCAGTTTTTACGAAAAATACCTTTAACTATTCCTCTGTTGCATTAACGGATTGCCAGGTATATCTGATTGAAAAAGATGCTATTGCCAATGTAGTGAAGCAAAACGGCATGTTTGGTTTTAACATTATTAAACGATATTGTGAGCAAAATGCCAACCTGTTCGATTCCCTGAGAACGATCCTGTACAAGCAAATGAACGGACGCATGGCCGATGCCTTATTGTATATCGATAGTATGAAATCCGAAGTCCCGGACATCTTCCAGCTCCTTTCGCGCAAGGACCTGGCCGATTTTGCAGGGATTTCAACCGAAAGCGGGGTCAAACTGCTCAAAACATTTGAAAAGGAGGGATTGATCGCGTTACACGAAAAAGATATTGAAGTGATCAAACACTCTTCACTGGCTGAGATAAGCCGGAGAGGATGAAAATCTAAGGTTGTGATACTATTTGATTTGCAACTACGATCCGCCGTACGAGCTGCATGCCCGATGGTTTATCTGAAGCCAGGGAAGGTTGAGGATTGCAGGAGGCAGTTGGAAACACTGAATGTTCGGGGCGATGCTTTTTATGGGAAAAAGGCTGGGGAGTTGTTGAAGGAAATCGGTCGTTGATATTCAATTTGCTTAAACGCGTGACGGGATGGTGGAGGGGTCTGATCCCGGGAATCCTTCAAAGTCGCAAATGAATGGCTTCCACCGGAACGTTTCCGTGTGGTATCGGAAAATCTTAATTATGTCTTCCGACGGTTAGCCGCAGATTTTATATTCCTTATTTTCAACTTTTAATCTGCATAAATAATAAATTTAAAAAAACCCGATACACTCCGCAAGTTATTTCCATCTCCGGTGTCAAATACAAGATGAAACCTTTAACCCAGGCTTTAACCTGGAAACTTAATTAAGAACTATGAAAAGTAAATTTAACTGGAGATCCTTTATCAGTTTTGGATTAACATGGTCGCTTCTGATCATCTTCATTTCCGGAATCGTATTATACATTTCCCCGGCCGGCCGTTATGCCAATTGGGTAAACTGGAAAGTTACCGGATTTACCAAGGAGGGATGGGCGGCTATTCATACTTTTTTCTCCATAACCTTTGTTGTGCTTTCGGTGTTCCATCTTTTTACGATCAATTGGACCGCATTCTGGTCCTACATCAAATCGAAAACCAAAGCTGGAATCAACAAAAAGAAGGAATTGGCTATATCAACGGTATTAACCCTGATTTTCTTTCTGGGAATTATATATGCAGTACCTCCATTCAGATATGTTGCTGATTTTGGCGAATATATGGCTGGCACATGGGAGAAGAGTGAACAGGTTGGTCCAGCTGCTCCGGTTGCACATGCCGAATTGCTGACTATTAATGAATTGGCATTTCAATTGAAATTTGGCAATGTGGATGAGTTTTCGCGGAAATTTACGGCCAATGGGATTGTATTCGAAAATACAGATAAGCAAACGCTTCAGGAAATTGCCAGACAAAACAACACAACCCCTGCAGAAATATATCAAAAGGTGACAAAAAAATCAGGTAATGAAAAGCCGGGTGCAGGGATGGGTAGAAAAACCGTTGAAAATTTAGCTGAAGAAACAGGAATCACGGTTGAAGAATTAATAAAAACACTTGGCACCCATAATATTACTGCAGAAAAGGGGCAAACAATCAGGCAGGTTGGTGATAACAATAATATTTCTCCAAAAGAGATAATGGATTTTCTGAAAAAATAATAATTTCTATACCCGGCATTAAAA
>CAIXKO010000179.1 GCA_903919925.1 uncultured Bacteroidota bacterium
AAGCTTTGTCCAGGATGAGCCACCATTAGTGGATTTGTATAGTGCACTGCCCGGACCGCCGGCGTTGAATGTCCATGGTTTACGCTCTTTATCGTAGGCAGCAGCTATAAATACATCCGGATTCGATGGGTCCATCACCAGGTCAACCACCCCGATTTCCCGGTTATCAATCATTACTTTCAATACCTGTTTCCAGGTTTTTCCTCCGTCCACGGATTTAAACACGCCCTTATCCCCTTTTTTGGAGTATAGCGGGCCCTCAGCTGCCACCCAAATGACATTTGAATTATCAGGATGAATAATGATACGGCCAACATGCTGCGAATTCTTCAATCCCATATTGGTCCATGTTTTTCCACCATCGGTCGATTTGTAAACTCCATCGCCATAATAGGCTGTCCGGCTGTTATTTGCTTCTCCCGTGCCTACCCAAATCACTTCGGGATTCTTTTGATCGAGGGCGATATCGCCGATACTGATGGCACCAGCCTCATCGAAAACCGGAACAAAGGTGATTCCGTTATTGACTGTTTTCCACAAGCCACCCGATGCCAGGGCCGCATAAAACGTTGCCGGATTTTTTTCGTTAACGGCAAAATCCACGAACCGGCCACTATGCCGTGTCGATCCGATCGACCGATACTGGATTTTTCCGAGAATGTCCTTCGACAATTCCTGACCCGAAAGGTTGACGCCGGCAAATGCCATGGCGATCAAAAACATTACGCTGATTTTTTTTTTCATTTGACGTAAAATATTGTAGGGGAGGACCCAAGTGTCCTCCCGCATTGATGCAAACCCCAAAATACAAACCCCAAAACACAAATAAACTCCAAACCCCAAAAATCAAAAAACAAAAGGCTCTGGTTAAGCTTCGGTATTTTCAAGAGCCAAATTAATCGAATCCTTTAAGCATTGGGTGGGTTGTAGGGTTTGAATGGTGGGGTTTTAACATGATTTAACTTTTTACCATCGGAATGAATCCGGAAGGGATGGGTCAGAAAATCATGGGCAGAAAATTTTCTGCCCCTACAATTGCCCTAATCTGGCGACCCGAATGAACCGATGGGTGCAGCCCATCGAACCATGATCCGCCTGTCCGGTATTGTCTCAAAATAATACAAATCTCACACAGCAATAATTAACAATCCATTAAATTTTAATGTGTTAAGTTTGGTGGCCCGGTCCTTGCCCAGGTTAGGAAAATCGATATAAATGGATCGGCCTGTTTCAAAAGCGCACAAAACAAAAATTCTCATCCGGAAATTGGCTCTCCTATCGCTGGTTGTCATTATTCCGGTGATCGGTTTGCTGCTTTTGAAAAGCATTTTAACACCAACGGTTTATTTATCCAGAATGACCATTGCAACGGCTGATCAGGGAAATCTTCAGATTACTGTACAGGGATCAGGAGTGGTGATCCCTAACTATGAGGAGGTTATTACAGCGCCGTTCCGTAGCAAGGTGTTGAAAATATTGAGAACCCCGGGAGTTAAAGTGAATACCGGTGACACGCTGTTGATCCTGGATAACGAAATGGCTGCCAATGATTTGAAACGACTGGAGAATGAGTTGGATTTGAAGGGAATACAAAAGGAAAAATTAAAGATCCAAATCAGGGAAATGGAAGAGGATTTCGATATCAGCCGTCAGATCAGGGAAATCCGGATCGAGAACCTCAAATCGGCTTATGACGCCGAGGTGTATCTGAATAAACGGGGCGGAAGTACCAAGGATGTGATACGAAAAGCAAAAACCGAGTGGGACATAGCAGTGCTGGAACTCAGGCAGGCAGTAAATAACCAGTTGAACAAACTTCAAGCAAGTGAGGCAGGCATTCGTGAGCTTGAAACCCAGATCCGGATACAGAAAAATGCCATTATTGAAGCCCGCAACTTAGTAGATCAGGCTTTTGTAAGGGCTCCATTTGCCGGTAGCCTGAGTTCAGTATTGAGCCAGCCGGGTGCGATGACCGGTGAAGGAACAGAAATCGCACGTGTAGCAGATTTTTCAAAATATCGGATCAGGGGTACCATCAGTAACTCGTGGGCCGGAAAAATTATGACAGGTCAACAGGTACTGATCCGCGTCAAAAATAAAATGCTCAATGGCATATTGGAGAATATTATGCCCTCAGTTAGTGATGGCATGTTGGAGTGCCTGATCAGGATCAACGAAACAGATATTACGGACCTCCGTCCAAACCAGCAACTGGAAATCCGTGTGGTGGTGTCGTTCAAAGATGGTGTTGTCCGGTTGCCGAACGGGCCATATTATAAGTCACCCGGAGCTTTGCACCTTTATGTGATCCGTGGTAAAAAAGCCTTCCGTACTCAGGTGGTTCTGGGAGAGGCAAGCTTTGATTTTGTGGAAGTAATATCGGGGATTGAAAAAGGGGAAAAGGTGATACTAACGGAGCTTGAAGAACGATTCGACAGAGAGGAAATTGTTGTAAAATAACAAGAGACAAAAAACAAACACAAACAAAAAACAAAACACAAAAAACAAAAGACAAATAAACTCCAAACACCAAAAGACAAACCGATGATCCAACTAACCAACATCTCAAAAACCTACCGCACGCAGTCCATCGAAACTCTGGCCCTGGATAATATAAACCTCGAGGTAAAGCCAGGTGAATTTGTTTCTGTTATGGGGCCCTCGGGGTGCGGGAAAAGTACATTGCTCAATATTATCGGCTTGCTCGATGAGCCGGATAAGGGCCAACTGCACCTGAACGGCAATTTGATCAGCGGCTATGAGGACAAGAAAACTGCCGGACTGCGCAACCGGATGGTCGGCTTTATCTTCCAGAGCTTCCATCTTATCAAGGAACTGAATGTTTATGATAATGTGGAACTTCCTTTAATCTACCGGAAAATGCCCGGGAGCGAGAGGAAGCTGCGAGTTACCGAAGCACTGGAGCGTGTGAGCCTGAGCAACAGGATGCACCACTATCCGGCTCAACTCTCCGGCGGTCAGTGCCAGCGTACCGCTATTGCACGCGCACTGGCTGGCAATCCAGGTATTATTCTGGCTGATGAGCCCACCGGAAACCTCGATAGCACGGTTGGAAAGGAAGTGATGAATATCCTGACCGGGCTGAATAAATCGGGCACCACAATCGTAATGGTTACGCATGATGAACTACTGGCTAAGTCTACCCACCGGATTATCAGACTGTTTGATGGGCGGTTGGTTGGATAGCTAAAGAACAGAACGATGGAAAAGGTGCGTTGAAAGAAGAATGGCACGCGGATGACGCGGATCCCTTCGGGAACGCGGATTTTCGCGAATCTTTTTAAAAAGTAGCATTGTGAAGCATGCGGCACCGTCCGAGGACTTTTACCCGAAACTTCCAAATAACATAAGGGAAAAATGATAAAAAATTACTTCAAAACATTCTGGAAAGTGGCCAAACAGAATAAACTGTTCACTTTCCTTAGTCTGTTTGGCATCAGCCTCACTATCATGTTTGTTATGATATTGAGCATGACCGTGAATAAAGTGGTGAAAGGATCGGGACCGGAAAAGGACCTGGGGAAAATTCTGATTTCTGATCACTTCAAGGTCAGGGACCAAAAACCGGGGCATCCCGGTGTTCAATCGGGATTGACAACAAAAATTTCACGGGACTATATGAAGAACATCAAGAGTGCCGATCTGGTTTCCATGTATTTTGATTCGGACTGGGAATTTATGCAGAACGGCAAGCATTACACCATGGGTTTTATGGGGACCGATGCGGAATTTTGGAAGGTTTTCGATTTTAAATTTCTGCAAGGTCGTCCGTATTCTGCTGGGGAGGTGATCAATCAAAGCAATTCTGCGATCATTACTGAAAGCCTGAAAGAAATCCTGTTTGGAAATGAAAAGGAGGTTATTGGTAAACCTGTGAAACTTTTGCATCTCTCATTTACGGTTCTGGGGGTAGTGGAAGATCCTTCGCCTACCTCACAGAATCTAAGATCAGGGCTGTTTTTCCCTTATACGGCGATTCCGGAATATCCCTGTCCAAACTGTTATGCGCCGGCATATTCGGGCTCTTATACTGTTGCCTTTAAGGCTCATGACCGGTCGCAGTTTGCATCAATACGAAAGGAGGTTCAGGAGATTATCAGGCGCCTTGATGCAGCCGATCCGGAATTTGCAATTTTCTTGAGCGGTCCCAATACTCAGTGGGAGAATCTGTTGGCAACTTACGATCCGGAGTTCGATACCGGACCATGGGCCAAACTCCGTAAATATCTCTTATGGGGATTCGGATTTATTTTTCTTCCTGCCATTAACCTGATGGCACTCAATTTTGCCCGGATAAAGGAAAGGGGTGAGGAAATTGCAATACGAAAATCGTTTGGTGCAAGTTCCGCTGTGTTAAAGGGCCAGTTCATTTTCGAGAATTTACTGTTAACCCTGACTGGTGGCGCCATTGGGATTTTGTTGTCCTTTTTTGTAGTCGCGCTGCTGGGTAATACGCTAAGTATTCCGGTTAAGGCCGGGACAACAGTCCCTATGAGTTTTTCATTTGATTTCCTGGTTTTTGGGATCACGCTTGGAGTTTGCTTGTTGTTTGGAATGCTCTCGGGTGTTCTGCCTGCCATCAGGATGTCGCGCATGAAACCTGTGAAATATCTGAAAGGAGGCGAAATATGATTCGGATATTTTTTAAAACCCTCTGGAACAACCGGATGCGAAATGTTCTGGTATTCATTGAGCTGTTCATAGTATCGCTCGTACTGGTCAATCTGACTATCTATTTCACGGAAAGGGCCAGGATTCGTGGAATCAGGAATTGTTATGATATGCGTAATGTGGTTAGTTTGGGTTTGTACAATAAAGTAGGGGATGCAGATGA
>CAIXKO010000180.1 GCA_903919925.1 uncultured Bacteroidota bacterium
TCATTCCGCGAAGCTATCCGTATGGGTTCTGAGGTTTTTCATGCACTGAAATCGATCCTGAAAGCAAAAGGATATAGCACCGGCGTTGGTGACGAAGGCGGATTTGCACCAAACCTGAAATCGAATGAAGAGGCTGTTGAAGTTATTCTGGAAGCCATTGTTAAAGCAGGATACAAACCTGGCGATGAAATCAGCATTTCATTGGATCCGGCTTGCAGCGAATTATGGGAAGATGGTCAGTATAAAATGTTCAAGAGCTCAGGAAAATTACTGAGCAGTGATGAACTGATCAGCCTTTGGGAAAACTGGGTGCGTCAGTATCCGATTGTTTCTCTGGAGGACGGTTTGGCTGAAAACGACTGGACCGGATGGGCCAATCTGACTAAAGCTCTTGGAAGCAAAATCGAGATTGTTGGGGACGACTTGTTCTGCACCAACAAAGCAATCCTGGCTGAAGGAATCAAAAAAGGAGTTGCCAACTCTGTATTAATCAAGCTTAATCAGATTGGAACGGTTACTGAAACACTGGAAACGATTGAACTGGCTTATAAAAATAAATATTCGGCATTTGTTTCCCACCGGAGTGGTGAAACCGTTGATACCTTTATTTCGGATCTAACGGTAGCCGTTAATGCCGGTCACCTGAAAACCGGTAGTGCCTGCCGCGGTGAACGTGTTGAGAAATTCAACCAACTGATGCGGATCGAGAACGAACTGGGTTCAGGCGGACATTTTGCAGGGAAATCTGCTTTTATCAACGGTTAATCTCAGATTGATCCAATAAAAAGGGCTGCACCTGTTTGGGTGCAGCCCTTATTTTATTGGATAAATCCCAGGTAGACACGCAATTATGAGTCTCTACGGTTTTTGTGGTTTTTGGGTTGCTTTCTTAACCTGTATAGGTTCCTTCTTCTGTACGGGTTTTTGTATCGGCTTCTGAACGGGTTTTTGTACCGGCTTGCTACCTGTGTGGGGAGCCTTCTTTGGTTCTGGCTTCTTTTTGCCCAGGGTGCTTAATCCGAAGGGCAAATAAAGAGGACAAAAACTAATAAAGCTGGTTATCAGGAAGATGCCAGCAAGAACCAGCAAGATGATTCCGAGAATACCGGAAATAACCTTGGTAAGAAACAGAACAACAAATAATGCGGCCACTATCACCCGGATGATACGGTCGACTTTCCCCATGTTAATTTTCATAGAATCGAATATTTAATTATTAAACATATTTCATTCATCCTCTGCGGCCCTCTGCGTAAAACTCTGCGAGCTTTGCGGTTAAATCTTTTATTACCGCAGAGAACGCAAAGAATTCGAAGAGAACCGCGGAGGGTATCAGAGATTGGTCCAAATTACTTTTCTTTTTGTTCCTTTTGTGGGATAAAACCGAATTTTTCATTGAAAATATTCTCAATTTGTTTTAGCCTCTCTGCCGGGTAACCAGAATCGCCAAGAATCCCGGACAGCGGGTTCTGTATCCCCAGTTCATCATATTTCGCATTCCCCAAGGAGTGATAAGGCTCCGGGTCTATCTCATTCAAACCTAGCCGTTTCATCAGTGAAATGATATCGCTTAGGTTTTCATCGGTATCAGTAATTCCCGGAATCAAAGGAAAGCGAAGGATAATATGGTTTTTTTGTCTGGTCAGAAATTCCAGATTTCCGAGAATCAGCTTGTTGGAAATCCCGGTGAAATGTTGGTGTTTCTGATCGTTAATTATCTTGATATCGAAAAGAAAAAGATCGGTTACCGGAAGAATTCTCTCAAAGTCGGAACGCGCGGCATATCCGCAGGTTTCAATTGCCGTATGGATATCCAGTTTTTTACATTCGGTAAGCGTTTCGGCCAGAAAATCGGGTTGCAACAAAGGTTCTCCGCCGGTAAAGGTTACCCCACCTCCTGAATTTCTGTAAAAAGCAATGTCCTTAGCGATGATTCCGGCAAGTTTTCCGGAGGAGATATTGAATCCGGTGAGGGTTAAAGCACCATGGTTACAGGCATCAATGCAAGGTTTATCAGCACAGTTAAGACATAATGAAAAATCAAACTTTACTGAATCCGGAAGTGCAGTGGCCCTCTGGTATGGACAAGCCTTTACACAGTTAAAACAAGTTTTACATTTGAAATCCACATACCGGAGTTGCTCTATAGGTGAATGGGACTCCGGATTGCAGCACCAGGAGCACCTGAGCGGACAACCCTTGAAAAACACAAGTGTACGGATACCCGGACCATCATGTACTGCAAAATGCTGGATATCAAATAACTTGCCTTCTAGCATTTTATAAACTGTGTTCGGTTCTGCAGATCACCTGATCCTGGAGTGCCTTGCTCATCTCCACCCAATAGGCTGAAAATCCTGCTACCCTCACCACCAAACCGCGATAGTTTTCAGGATGGATTTGGGCGTCCCTGAGCATATTGGAATCCACAACATTGAATTGAACGTGAAAACCCGGACTCTCAAAGTATGTTTTGATCAGGGCAATCAGGTTGTTTGAGCCTTTTTCCCCTGACAGGGCCGAGGGATGGAATTTCAAGTTCAGCAATCCGCCTCTGATCCTGGAGTGGTCAACTTTTGATGAGGATCGGATAACGGCGGTAGGCCCGAGGGTATCGGTTCCGGGGTAGGGCGAGGTAACCCCATCGGCTAGCGGTTCTCCCTTTAATCTGCCATCGGGAAAGGCATTGCAAACCTTACCAAACGGAACCGGCGTTGAAATGGCCAGCATTGAGGGATCATAAGGATAGCCGAGGTAATTGTTCTGACCCTGCACCCAATCGCAATACTCATTGAAAAGATCCAGAAAAATGTCATCCGCATATTCATCATCATTCCCCCAATGCGGAATATTCAGTGCTTTTCGGCGCAGGCTTTCATAACCTTCCCAATTGTTTCGTACGGCATCCTGAATATCGGAAAACGTACAAACCTGATCATCGAAACAGAGCTTTTTAATTACGGCAAGAGAATTGGCCACATTAACCAACCCCGATGAGAGTGTGGTGATGGACTGATTCAGGATGGCCCCACCATCATCCATATTGCGGCCCCGCTTAATGCAATCCCTCACAAAAACACTGCAAAAAATCAGCGGAACGGTGTTTCGGTGAGCCAGCATCACATAATTCCAGTATTGCTGCCAATACCTGACGGCATCATGCATAATATCGAGATAATACCGGCGGATATCCTCATAATTATTCAGCTCACGATCGGCAAATATGCGAATGCCGGTAACCGGATCAACCCCGTTGTTGAGGGTGAGATCGATAATCTTTCCATGGTTAACAAAGCCGGCCTGCACAATTCCATACGACATTCCCTGAAGCGTTGGCTCTGTGCAGCCACCCATGGCGCAGTATTTACGGATCATGCCAAGAGGCAGGTTGCTGGTTTTTGATTCGTGCTGAATATAGGTTTTCTGGTTAAAGAAGGCGGGATAGCCCACACCGGTTTTTACGCACTCGGCGGCTTTCATTAAAAAGGATTGATCGAGCCGGTCATCGTACCAAACCGAAAGCGTTGGCTGGGTCAATTGCATATTGATCTGAGCCTGCAATATGGCCATCGAAATATCATTGGAGGCGGGCAGGTTATTTTCATCGGCACCACCCAGGATCAGATTTTGATAAAGGTTTCCGTGACCTAAACCCTGCCAGCTCAAACTGGCGATGTATTCAATCTGAGTCATTTTTACAAAAAGCTCCTCAAAAAGCATCACCGCATCATCAAAATGAACATTGATATCGGCTTGATAATAAGGATATAAAACCATATCAACCTTGCCTGGAGAGAAGCCCAGATGCGATCCTTCAAGATGTCCGAGTAAATAGGTAAACCAGAATGATTGAACGGCTTCGCGGAAATTCCGCGGAGGCTCCATCGGAACACGATTACAAATTTCAGCCATCTCCAGAAGTTCCTGCACCCGGTGAGGATTGGTTTCTTTTTGAGCCATCCGCAAGGCCTCGTCAGCATAATTGTGGGCAAACCCGATGGCGCCCCGGAGAGTGGTAACTGCGCTTCGCCAGAAATTTATCTTACCCGATTCAGCAATACTCTCCGGTTGAAATTCCCGGATTAATTGTTCAATTTCACTGATGATTGCCAGATATCCTTTGCTGAGGGCCATATCATAATCCAGAATCAGACGCCCTTCCGGACAGGGTTCATGAGGCGCGGTGTACAGGCCTATATTCCAGCCATTTTCAATGAAAGAGGATTGGCTGAAATGAGTTTTCCAGAGGATATTCCCCTGATCCATAAAGCTCTTACCCTCCCAGTATTCACAGATCTCTTTGAAATCGGCGAGATCAGGTTCACTGATGAGGAACTTGCCCGATATAACTTTCATCCCGGAGGTTACGGCCTCATCAAGAGCTCGTGCCACCCCACCGCCAACACCGGTTTCGGCATGTTTAGCCTGAGCATCCTGCTCCTGCTTGCGCATTTCTTTCAGGAAAGGTTCTGATGCGTAATTTGCATACGGAACCGCACCCCTGATATATCGGGTTTTATTCCCTGCCAGCCGGTCGTTTTCATGAATCACCGGAGTCAGGTTTTGCAAAGCATAAGCGTGGTTCAGCGCCCGTCGCTCCTGAATTTCCATGCCGTCAGTTACTTTGTGGGAATCCGTGAGGTGCCTGATATACTCAATATCAACCATGAGGGGAGCATGGAGATAGCGGTTTTTAAGAAAGGCCGAACGTTGAGTGGAGGGTTGGCTGTGGATTTCGGGTGAGGGGTTATTCATGGTGATTTAAAAGGAAATTGATAACATAA
>CAIXKO010000181.1 GCA_903919925.1 uncultured Bacteroidota bacterium
CCCCAGGCCCAGGCCCCGTTTCCAAAGTCGGATATACTCAAAATCATGGGTCTTCCGGTATTCTGAATGCAATCGTGATAAATCTGAAAATCCTCGGTACTCAGCCGTCCGTTCTTTTCAGCATAACAAGCATCCAGCTTAATATAGTCCACTCCCCACGAGGCAAACGAATTCATGTCGGCCTGTTCATGCTGAAAACTTCCGGGCAAACGCTGACAAGTCAGGTACCCACGGCACTCGTAAATACCGAATTTCAGGCCCTTGCTATGTATGTAATCTCCGATTGCCTTCATTCCGGCAGGAAATTTTTCCGGATCCGCAACCAGGTTCCCGGCACTGTCGCGATCCTTGGCCATCCATCCATCATCCAGCACCAGGTATGTATACCCGGCATCGCGCATGCCCGAGCTAACCATCACATCTGCAATAGCCTTGATTTTTGTTTCATCAATTTTAGCCTCGTAAGCATTCCAGCTGTTCCACCCCATCGGTGGGGTAAGAGCCAGATTACCATTTTGCGCTGAAAGTTTTGCCGATAACATAATCATTATCAAGGCAATCACGAGATATTGGACGACAAAAAGCCGATTATGAACTTTGGTCATGATACAGAAATACAGTACAAATCTAATATGACAATTTTACCAACTCCACCATAGCATCAAGGGTAGCCACTCTGGGATTTCCCTTATAATCAGGCAGTACCATACATTGTTCAGCCAAAGCACCGATCTCACTCTCCGGCATATTTGCTTTTTTCAACGATGTATTCAGTCCAATGAGTTTCAGGAATTTTACAATCTCTGCAGGGCAGGCAGATGCAGTCTCCTGGTCAGGCAACCCTTTCAAGGTGGGATTCAGCAATACCGCCAACTTCGAAAATTGCGGAATTGCAGCTTCCCAGGTAAACGATGCAAAAGCAGGATAAACCATAGCTAATGCCTCACCATGAGCAATATGCGGATACATTCCACCGATAGCCATTCCCATTCCATGCGGCAAAGTAACCCCCGCATTGGCGATACATAATCCGGCCAGGGTATCGGCCCAGGCCATACGCTCACGAGCCTCGATATCAGCAGGATCGGCTAGTACCTTTGGGAGATTGGCAACAACAATGGAAATTGCCTCCCAGGCCAGTAAATCAACATAGGCACCCGTGCCCGGATTGATGGTGCTTTCAAAAGCATGGCAAAGAACATCAAACCCAGTGGTTGCAGTAACAAACTGAGGAACCGTAATCATCAATTCGGGGTCGACGATGCAAACCTGCGGATACAAAATATTGTTATAAAGAGCTGACTTATCCCGCACATCCGGATTGGTCACTACCGCAACCTGGGTAACCTGCGATCCGGTTCCGGAGGTGGTAGAAACAGCTATCACCGGCAATAATCTGGACTCAACCGGTTGAGGTGTTTTGTAAAACAGGTAATCCCAGCTGGTTCCAACATGGGTGGCCTCCACTGAAATTGCTTTTGCCGCATCCATACTCGATCCACCTCCCAGCCCTACAATCACTTCACTTCCAAACTTTCGGGCCATCAAGGCACCTGCTGAAATAGTTGCTACCGTAGGATTTGGTATCACTCCGTCAAAATGAACCACTTCGATACCCTGGACGGCAAGTAACTTTTTTATCCGCGAATATTGTTCCGCTAAGGCTACATTTGCAGCAGGGGTAGTTACTAAAAGCACTTTCTTTCCATATCGCAATACAACTTCCGGCAACTCCTTGATCCGGCCGATGCCGAAAAGTATTTTTGTTGACTGGTGATAATTAAAATTCTTCATTTAATATTTCTATTATTTAATCAATGTTTATAATAAAAAATTCTTTTAATTAATTATTTCTTTTAATTAATATGGGCCTGGGGTTGCACCTTTTTGAGTGCACACCCATGCTGCTATTTGAGTTGCCTTTTGATGAACTTCTGATAAGGGCTGTCCTTTGAGAATCCCTGCAATAAAAACAGCCGTAAAGGCATCGCCTGCTCCAACAGTATCAGCAACCACTACTTTTGGGGCCTCGATAAATGAATCCTCCTGAAGGCTAACAATTATGCTCCCTTTGCTGCCCATGGTATAAACAATATATTTCAATTTCATTTTACTCAATAATTGTTTCAGCTGCGAACGAACATCGCCGCTTAATCCTGCAAAACCAGCAACAACAGGCAATTCATCATCATTAAGCTTCAATACATCAGCCAGAACAATAGACTGTAGAATGATTTCGCGGTTAAAATACTTTTGCCTGAGATTAATATCAAAAACCTTCAAACAATCCGGTTTTGTAGCAGAAATCAGCGAAACAACCGTTCTTTCCGATTCAGGATTGCGCTGGGCAAGGCTGCCAAAACAAACGGCATCAAGCTCTCCGGCCAAGTCCAACAGACTAGCTGAAAACTTGATATGATCCCAGGCAACCTGTTCGTGAATAGTATAATCAGGGTGTCCTCCAGCATCCAACTTAATGGTGACCGTACTGGTTGGAAAAGAATTTCTCTGAATATACGCATCCGATAATCCCAGATGCTTTAAAGTATCCATCAGTTCATCTCCCGGATCATCGCTGCCAATGGCGCTGATTACAAAACCCTCGCAACCAGCCTGCATAGCATGAAACGCAAAATTGCACGGTGCTCCACCAAGCTGTTTGCCAGTAGGAAGCATATCCCACAAAAACTCTCCGATTCCTGCAACTTTTGGTTTTGGATTCATAATTCAAAATTAAAGGTCAATCATTACTTTCATGGTTTTATCGCCCTGATGTTCAATAAATTGGTAGGCATCAAGGTATTCACTGAACGGAAAGTTTTTGGTCAGCAGTGGAGCCGTTATGATTTTTCCGGATGCAATCATCTCAACAGCAGCCTCATAATCTTCCTGGCGATACATCATCGATCCAAAAACATTGAGTTCATGTTCACCCAGATAAAACATGTTAACTACCGGGTTTTGTGCGTAAACGCCTAAAATTACCACATCACCGCCCTTTTCAACATATTGCATTAAAACATCCAGCGACGACTGAACTCCGGCAGCTTCAAACCCAACCTGAAATCCCTCATCTCCAAAATAGTTTTTTACACTATCGGCAAAAGATACATCCTTAACATTGGATGTTCCTTCGATTCCGCATTTTCTGGCAATATCAAGCCGGTACTCGCTCACATCGGTAATTAATACTTTATTGGCACCCCTTGCTTTGGCAAACTGAGCCACCAGATTCCCAATGGTTCCCGCTCCGGAAACTACTACATTTTTGCCTGCCAGCCCAGTAGTGCGATTGGTGGAATGAGCGCCCACAGCGGCAGGTTCTATCATGGCACCCTGCTCAAAAGTCATGCTATCGGGAAACGGAACAACCCGGTCCTCAGTAACTACAAACAGGTCCTGAGCAACTCCTGGCGCCTGAAAACCCTGCACTTTCAATTCCTGGCAAGCGTTGTATTGGCCGCGTTTGCATGGTCCGCATTGGCCGCAAACCAATTGCGGCCTGGCGGTTGCCCGCATGCCCGGTTTTACTTTGGTAACCTGAGCACCAACACCCTCCACAATAGCTGAGTATTCATGCCCCTGCACCACAGGATACGGCGTTGCAGGATGCTTTCCGTGAAAAACATGGATATCAGAACCGCACACCCCGATTTTTACAATTCTCAGTAATATCTCATGGCCGGCTAACGGTCCCGGTTCCGGAATCTCGCGGTGCTCAATCACACCCGGCGATAACATAATGGCTTGTTTCATTGCTGTAGTTTATGAAAAGATGGAATACAGTACTATTAAGGTAAAAATCAAAAAACCGGTCCATAATCTCGGATCTTTTATTCCGATAAATTTTTCTTTGGTAATTACGGCCAAGGGACTATCCCAGGTATACTTTTCGATAATTTCCGGATCGGGTTTTGGAGTCAGATAACTGACAGTAAAATAGATAACGGTACAAATCACGAATAACCACCAGGCTTGCATCATAAATGGAAGATGTAGTCCTTTCGTAAAATACATGTACCCGCTGATCGGCGCAAAATCGATGCAAAAAGAAGTGATTCCAAGCACCAATCCAGTAATCAGAGTGGTGATAGCAGCCTGTTTGGTGCCTCTTTTTGAAAAAACTCCGAAAAGTAAAACCACGGCCACCGGTGGGGCAATGGCTGCGGCGATTTTATTGATGGCTTCAAATATGCTTGAAAATTTATCGCCCTGAGTTGACCAAACCATTGCAAGAAGCATAACGACCACAGCGGCAATGCGTCCAACCTTTATCTGCTTTTGATCGGTGGTTAAAGGGTTGAGCCTTTTTACAATATCAACTGCCACAAGGGTTGCACTGCTATTGAGCGCTGCAGCAATTGTACTCATTAATGCCGCCAGCATCGTTGCCGCCATAACACCTTTTAATCCAACCGGAAGCAATTGATTAATCATCACCGGAAAGGCCTGATTGGCATTGGTTCCAATAATATCCTTGAACAAAACATAGGCAATAACACCAGGGAAAACCAATATAAATACGGGTAAAATCTTAAGAAATCCGGCAAAAACGGGACCCAGCTGAGCATCGCTTTGCGTTTTTGCACCCAAAACCCGCTGGACAATCGTTTGATCCGAACACCAGTACCAGAGTCCCAAAACAGGGTAACCCAACAAGCAGGCATACCAGGTAAGGCCCGATTCAAAACCTCCCTCTCCTAATGCCTTCAGAGACTCCTTTGAATGCAACATGCTCAGCTGCCCGGGCTTAAGATGCTCCTTCAAATCGGCAAGTGTATTGACTCCCTGATCCGGCAGTGCAAAAATCGCAATTATTGTAAGCAAAATCGAACCACCAATCAGGATCACCGTTTGAATGGTTTCCGTTACCACCACAGCCTTTAATCCGCCCAAAACCGTATAAATAGTGGTTACAATGGAGATAATGATAATGGAGGTAACCACATTGATACCGAAAAATGTTTCAAACACCACTGCACCAGCATATAAGCTCATGCCGATATGAACGAAAAGGGCACCTATAATCCCGATAAATGCCAGAACCGTTCGGGAACCCGATCCATATCGTTTTTCGAGAAATTCAGGCAAAGTGGATATCCGGCTCTTAAAATAAAAAGGCGCAAAAACCAGCCCGAGCAATATCAGGGTAACTGCGGCCAGCCACTCGAAATTTCCCCAAACCAGACCTTCATTATATCCCGATGCTGCCAAGCCTACCAGATGAATCGTGGAAATATTTGATGCGAAAAGCGCGGCCCCGATCACCGGCCATTTCAATCCCCTGCTTGCCAGAAAATAACTATCGCTCGTCATTTTCTTTAATTTCACCGACAATACTCCAACTACCAGAATACCAACAAGGTACACCAAGATAATCAGGCCATCGATTAAACTGATTGTTCCAATCATATTAATACTTTTTTATTTCTGTCAGCCGGAAACAAGAAACAGGTGGTAATCGCCACCTGTCTCAAGTTTTAACCGCTTAAATATACTAAACCTTACAATTATTGAACTCCTTTTCTAACATCCCACCAAACCTGCGTTCCCCAGAAAATATCGGTTTCAACAACCTCTTTCGGGAAGCTTGTATTGAGGGATTTCTCCTGATCAGCATAAGCCATCCGGAAAGGCGGCCTGTTATGTTTTAATGCATAGTTTTCTGATACTGAGGTCATCAGAGGAACATCGGTCCTTCTGCTTTCCGACCATGCTTCAACACTTTGCTTAAATAAGGAGAGCCATTTCTGCAAAGCAATTTTCTTAATGTTCGGCATGGTTCCACCACTCCAGGCCACCTCAGGCTGGGTCAGGTAAGCAGCAATTGCATTGCTTCCAATGCCATTTTCCTCCAGTGATTTGGTAATACCAGTTTGATAGGCCGTTTTTGCATCGCCTGTAGCCATACTTCTCTGATAAGCCTCAGCCAGGATAAAATGCACTTCAGCACAATTCATAAAAGGCGAAAAACCTTTTGGATCGTTACCAAACCGGTTTCCGATATGCGACACATTGTTCCCGTTGTTCATGGTATCGCGTGTTTGGCCGTAATAGAATTTATAACCGTTGTACTGACCGTACTTGTTCTTATCCACATAAATCGGCAAGCGGGGATCATTGTTGTCTTTCAGCGCATTAACCATTACACTGTTGGTCCGGTACTGATCCTTTTTATTACCATCGAGAGCACCCATTCTCTCAAACCAGATTTCCTGATCAGGTGCTATACCCGGATACCAGAAATAAGCATTATCAGCATTTTCGGTCATAATGGGATAGGTTGAAGGATTGCCTAAAACCTCGGCAATAACTCCTTTTGCAGTGGCTTCATCCACCAACGACATCCGCATGGCAACCCTTAACCGGATTGAATTACAGAATTTTTTCCACTTATCGGTATTTCCTTTGAACAACCAATCGCCCACACCCGTTGAGCCGGTGCCGGTATTAAACTGATCAGCAGCTTCTTTCAGCTCCTTTAGAATTGCTGTATATACCTCTTGCTGAGTATCATACTTCGGATAAATAATATTATCTTCCATACGAAAAGCTTCGGAATATGGAATTTTCCCCCACATATCGGTGGTTTGCTGCGCACTGTAAGCTTTTAAAGTTAAGGCTGCCGCGTAAAGATTGGTATTTCCCTCGGCTTTTGCCAGACGCATAGCATCAACAAAGTAATTCATACCAATATACATGCTGCGCCACATGCTGTTGTTAATATCTACGCGATATTCATAATCACCCGTACCGATAGCGGCGGTTTGACCAGCATACGAACCGGCATAATAAACATCGAGCCGCTCCCCAAACAGCGTGTACATAATGCTGGTTGTAGCGCTTAGAAATACGTTGGTAGCCGGAACTACCGTGGGTGAATTAGGATTCACATTCATCTCATCGAAATTCTTGGTGCATGAATTTGCCAGCATAAAAACTGCAGCCACCATCAGGAATTTCACTTTTATTTTTGTTTTCATAATTTTCATTCGATTTTGAGGTTACTAAAAGCTTAATGCCAATTTAATACCCAAGCTTCTGGTAGTAGGAATCTGGAAGTTTTCAAAGCCTACACCGGAATCTCCGCCGCCTAAACCAACTTCTGGGTCGATTCCAAGTTCAGCTGTGCTCTTATCGCGATATAATATGGCCAGGTTTCTGCCGAATACAGAAACATTGAGTTTCTGAATCCATGGTGCATTCTTAAATTTAAAATCATACCCAAAAACAACTTCCCTGAGCTTGATAAAGGTACCATCGAGAATTGAGTATTCATGGTTGTTCCACATCCAGGAACCACCATAAAAATCCTGCGCTGCAACGCGGATATCATTCACGCTGCCATCTTCCTTAACGCCATCCACTATCATACCGTTTTCCCTTACATTGTTGAGCGTGGTAATCTCATAAGTTCCTGTTGGATAAGCATGCCATGCGGTGCAACTGAAAAAATCGCCGCCTTTGCGTCCATCAAGCAGGAAGCTGAAATACAAACCCTTATATCTCATGGTGCTGCGGATACCACCGGTCCAATCGGGGGTAACATTTCCCAGATTTTTACCTACGTTGGTAGTAAGCGGAATTCCATCGCTGCCCACAACAATCTTGCCTGCATCGTTTCTAACATAAGGCAATCCCCAGATGATTCCCCAAGGCTGACCAGGTATACCAACTGTGGTTGCACCACCAAAACCTCCGGATATCTGGTACGATTCCAAACCTCCGTAAAGTTCATTAACCATATTCTTGTTTTTGCCCCAGTTAAAGCCGATATCCCAACTCAAGCCCGATGGCTTATCAATGGCCTTAACATTTAACATCAGCTCAAGTCCGCTATTCTCAATTTCGCCGGCATTTAACCTCATTGAACTGTAACCCGTTGTGATTGAAGTGGCAACCGATAGAATCTGGTTTACTGTATTCTGATCATAATACGTTACATCGAGGGAAACCCTGTTTTTCCAGAACCTGAAATCACCACCAATCTCAATAGATGAAGTAATTTGAGGTTTCAGGTTTGCCGGCGGATAGGTTGAGCCCGGACTAAACATGGAAATGGAATTAAACGTTCCGGAACCATACGTTCTGGCCAATTGATAAGCTCCGGCATCGCCCCCTACTTTTGCCCAGCTGCCTCTCAATTTTGCATAACTCAACAAATCGGATTCCAGTTTAAAGGCTTCCGTTGCAACAAAACCTAAGCTGACCGATGGATAAAAATATGATCTGTTTGCGGCTGGAAGTGTTGAACTCCAGTCGTTTCGGGCTGTTACACCTAAAAACAGGAAGCTTTTGTATGATCCGTTAGCTGCTAAAAATACACTGTTGGTTTCCTTTTGATTGGTATTCATGCTTACGCTCGGGTTCCCTTTTACGTTTCCGATGGTATATAAATCCGGGACCGTTAAATCGCTTGCAGCCATGTACATAGATTTCGATAACACACTGCGGTAGTTTGCCCCGGCTAATCCATCCACACGGATATCTCCGAATGTTTTGTCAAACTTCAACATCAGGTCAGCATTGGTCTCATTATAATAGAACTGAGTTTGATCAAACTGACCACCACGTTTTCTGCTTATATTTCCGCGTGTACCGGATTGGGTGATATTGTTACGGTATTCATTGTAAAAATCGATACCGGCCCTGCCCAAAACTGACAGCCAATCGGTCACCTTATACTCGATACTCGAGTTACCATAAACACGGTCACGGTTAAACCCGGTCAGGTTTCTCAAATTGTAATACGGGTTATCTCCATCCGGGAAAATATAACCGTCATTGCCTTTATCTTTGTAAATCTGCTTGGTATAAGCGATATCAAAATCCCGCTGCATCCAGGCATAATCAACTCCGATTCCAGAGTATCCGTTGTTTGGAATGTTATTACTTTTTTTCCTCAGATAAGTCAGGTTGGTAATAGCTGTAATCCGGTCGGTTGGTTTTAAGGTCAAACTCCCGTTAATTGTTTGCTGTTGCTGATCGGTAAAATCGATGATACCATTGGTATTCAGATTTGTAAAAGACAAGCGGCCCATAGCTTTTTCACCGTTGGCTGAAACGGCTAAACTACTTTCGGCATTGGTTCCGGTTTTAAAAAAGTCCTTGTAATTATTTGGACGGGAAATCCACGGGCTATTTTTCCCGGTCGACCATTGGTCGATCAGTAAACCAGCATCCATGCGCGGTCCCCAGCTTATCGGCCAGCTGTCGTTTACTCCGCCACCGCCACCATCTACCCAGTTATAGGCATAAGTTTTGGCATAATCCTGATAGGACATACCGGGATAATCGCGTTTCCAGATATACTCTTCCCCGTTCCATCCGCCACCATATTCATTCTGGAATTTTGGCAGATAGGCAGCATTATCAAATGTCATGGTTGACGAGAAATCAACACCCAGCTTACGGCTGTCTTTACCTTTTTTTGTTGTAATGAGAATGACCCCGTTGGTTGCCCGGCTGCCGTACAAAGCAGCTGCGTTGGCACCTTTAAGTACCGTCATGGATTCGATGTTATTAGGATCGATATCTGCCGCTGTGTTTCCCCAGTCGATACCCCCACCGCCGTCGAGGTTAGTGGTGTTATTAAATATCGGTGTTCCGTCGACAACAAAAAGCGGTTCATTGCCGCTGAATGATTTGTTTCCCCGGATAACGATTCTGGAAGATGCCCCAACCGTGCTACCACCGCTGGTAACCTGAACTCCGGCGATTTTACCCGACAATGTGTTGATGATATTATTGTCCTTTGCCTCGGTAAGTTGAGCAGTATTAATATCTTGTACAGCATATCCGAGGGTTTTCTTTTCCCTCGAGATACCCAAAGCGGTAACAACCACCTCATCGAGGTTCAATACATCAATTTCCATACTTACGTTGTAAGTATTTGATGCAGTGATCGGCACCTCCAGTTTTCGGTAACCGATGGAGGAGAAAACGAGCGTGCCCCCCTGTCCCTTTACCGATAATACAAACCGGCCATCACTACCGGTGGTAGTTCCGGTTTGAGTTCCCTTGACGATCACGGTAACTGCTGGAATCGGCTGTTTATCAGCTGCCGAAGTGACAGTTCCGCTTAATTGACGGTTTTGACCGAAAACGGATCCGGCAAAAAACACCGCCAAAAGCACAAAGATTAGTTTTTGCTTCATTGGTTTATCATTTTACTTGTTAAATCGAACACCATTCAAGAAGCTAAACTATCTTAATACTGCTGGAAATTAAATCAATTTATTGGCATGATGGTGTACTATCTTTGCACCAACAATCCTTAGCTGGGCTTCACCCGCGCGCAATTATTAACCTATACTTTGCTGTACGAATTAGTCAGGTTTCGTCCGTTTCAATCCATTGCGCCCTTCAATATTATCTCAACCAATGTTCCTATTGGTTGGTCCTCATCGGTTAAATCAATGATACGAATCTGATTTGCTGCTCCTTCCAACTGATTAAGATATTCGAGGATTTCGCGGATGATCCTCAAACCTCTTCCATTGGATTCCATTCTGGATTCCATGGCCCGTGCCCGGCCTACGCCATTATCCTTTACAAACAGGAGCAGCTCACCATGAATACCGTTACGTATGGTAATTGTAATGGTCCCTCCGTTTGGTTTGCTGAACAGACCGTGCTTGATGGCATTCTCAACCGGGATCTGAAGAATCATTCTGGGCACAAGGGTTCCCTTTGCAACATCGGGATCCACATCAGTAATATAATTCAGCTTTCCGGTGAACCTCAGCATTTCCAGATCGAGGTAGTTAGTCACAAAATCTAATTCCTGCTGTAATGGCACGAGGAAACGCTCCTGTGTAGCCAGGAGGGAATGCAGCATTCTGGAGAATTTTGTAATGTTCAGGTATGCGTCCATGGGCTTTTCTTCCAAAACCAGGGAACCGATAGCAGATAAAACGTTTTGTGTAAAATGAGGGCTCAACTGGTTGGTCACCACCCTAAGCCTCAGGTCTTCAATCTGTTTTTCCCGGCTGATCATATCTTGTTTGCGTTGTTGACGCCTGCGGGTCAGCCACCAGGTAACACCAACAATGAATATAAGGGCCAGAAAGGATGCGCCGATCCGGAACCCCAGGGTTTGATACCAGCGGGGAAGGACAGTAAAATCAAACCCTTTTGAATCGATCACCTTCTCACTTTCGGATTCAATTTCCAGGCGATACTTTCCGGGGCCCAAAAACCGGTAGGTTACCTCACGATCCGTTGTCAGGTCGTTCCATTCCTCTTCCATTGGTAACAAGCGAATTCGAAAGCTGATTCTTCCCGCATCGGTAAGATCCGGACAGCTGTAATCAAACCTGATCATACTTGGATCCGGTGGAATAATTACCGGCTGGTTCTTTGATAATACCTGACTCCAGTATTGCCCGTCATTAATAACCCATACACTTTCAAGCACAATCCGGGAGTAATTGAATGATTCCCAAATGTTATCTACCTGTAAGCTTACCGCCCCTTTTTCGCAGGCAACCCATAACCGGCCCTTCGAATCCAGCGAAAGCCCGTTATCCTTGCAGGCTCCCCCATCAAAGCCCCTTTCCAGATTGATCCATGTCACCAGGAATAATCCTTCCGTATCCCAGGCATTTAAATCAACCAACCCGATTCCTCCGGGTGTTCCGATAGCCATTCGTCCATCTGGCAAAATCTGAAGAGCATTTACCGGACCATCCATCGCTGTTAAAATAAATTTCATACCCTCATCACCGCAACTCAATGCAAACAAGCCATAATCATTAGCCACCCATAGCCATCCTAATGAATCACAAGCCATTGCCTTAGCCCCATAACTAAAATCACATCCGGCATCAGCCAGGCTCATCGTACGCCCGTCTTTAAAAATAGCAATGGTATCCGATGAACCCAGCCAGAGAGTTCCATAGTCATCCTGTACCATCGACCAGATATAGTCGAAAGCCGGGCCAGGTTTTTCAACCAGCTGACGTACCTGCCCATTTTCCAGAAGCTCATAAATACCTTTGTCGAAAACGCTGAATAACATGTATCCACCGGTTGAATCGAACAATGATGCGTAAATGGGCCGGTCGGAAGGGATGCCTGGCACCAATCTGAACTCACTGCCATCCCATCGAAGAACACCCCTCGAAGTATTGATGAATAAATCACGGTTAAAACCAATTATTCCCTGTGGATAGATCAAATCTTTGCCTCGCTTGCTGATCGATCCATTGGGAGAAAACAAGCCCGGATCAGCCTTTTTCACCACATTTCCGTCGAGGTAAGAAAGACCTGCCCCATAATTTCCAAACCAAATCCGCCCCGACCGGTCTTCCAGAACAGTCCAAACATCAGACAAATGAACAGGATCAAAATAATTACGGATAGCCATTGACGGTATTTTCACCAGACCGCCTTCCGTTCCCACCCATAGCTGATCAAAACTGTCCCTATACATTGGGGAGGTATAGAAATCCAGCTTGATAAGTTCAAGTGTCTGATCCAGTGTATCTTTGTAAAACAATTTGCCTGAGGATTCGTTAATAGGTCGTAGAAAGCAAGATCCGTCTCTGTTGCAGACCATTAGATTTTCCTTATCGCCGGTCGGAAAAAACACCGAATTGCTGCTGTAACTAAGCAGATTCGAGAATTCTCGTTTATCAGCAGGTTTTTTCCAGCTACCCTCCACGAGGTAAGGATATTCAACAAAGTCGGTTATGCGTGAAATGTTCATCCCCGCAATCCTGAAATAACCATTAGCCGATTTTAATAATAACTGGTTTGAATATTCATCAAAGTAAAGACACTCCAAATTCCCTATGAGGGCCGGATCTGTAGGAAAAATATCAAATACATCATTGGATTGATGCGCCAGAATTCTTTTGACTCCATCATTTAAAATCATCCAGACCGTTCCTGCAGAGTCAGCCGCAGCTGCGGCAAACTGAAACTTCCCTATATAATCCCTGTTGCTTATTGAATTTCCTGTTTCAAATACGGAGGCTCCTTCCTTGGAGAATGCCCAGATGGTTCCGTCACCCGGCTCTACAAAACTCAGGATCGAATTGCTTATCAAGCCATCAGCCACTGTGAAATTCAAAAACTGATATCCGTCGAACCGGCTGATACCTCCTTTGGTGCCAATCCAAAGGTAACCTTTAGAATCCTCGAACAGAGCCATCACCTGCCGCTGGACCAAACCATCATCGGTGGTATAACGGACAACAGGAACGGTTTGAGCACTGATCTGCACCAATCCAGACAGGAAAAAACAGATCACCGTAAAGATTTTGCAAAAAAAGTTTGTCCTCAAAGGTTTCAATTTTAGAAAAGCAAGATAAGGAATTTGGGAAGATACTTGCAAAAGTGTGGGCAATCGTCTGCTTATCAAAAGTTATCCTATATATCCGGATATCATCAAGGGTTTTGATCCAGCGGAACCAGTTTTACTGGCCCAAGCAAGCCCGAGGGCCGCGGAACCCAGCTGGCATCCTTTTTTTGCCAGGGGAAAAGAAAATCGCCGATAACAAACGAGCTGGCATCCTCGCCCATGGTCATTTGCCAGGGTATGTCACGGATATCCAGATCAGCTGCCCTGTTTATGGGAGCATTAGCCACCTCTATCTCCAGCAGATTCACAGTATCATTCACCAAGGATCCGAGCATTACCCGCATCGGCCGGCTGAATACCTCTCCAACCACTTTCCCATTTAGCCGCACACGCGCAGTATGACGAACCTCACCCAGATCAAGAGCCCAGGCATCGGCCTTCACTTTTGGTGATAAAAATTTTATTGAATAACAGGCTACTCCTGAAAAGGCTCCCAAAATAGTTGACTGGTCCGATTTCCAGGTGGTCCAGGAAATTAGCTCAGTAATGGTTTCCGCATGAGGAATGGTTTCTCCACCCTCCAAAAACTTAACGTCCCATTTCCCGGTCAGGGTTACCGGTTCACCAGCCGGCACAAAATAGGTCCATGCCGGTCCCCTGGTCAGGTCATCGAGAATTCTGACAATCCGGGATTCATTGGGCTCGAGCTGCAAACGAACCATGCAGCTATTTGCTCCGTCCATCCTTAACTCAGACAATCCTGACAAGCCAGTCATAGGATCAAAAATTACAGCCGATTTTCCACAACCCGAAAGTGGCACCCACTCATCAACCCGAATATTTTCAGCCGGATTGACAATAAAATAAGTTGTTCCCTTTACGTCTTTGCGCCGATAATAGCGCAGCCCCAAACCGGTCATCATTTCTCGCCGGATACCTCCTGCCTCCATTGCCTTGATAACATCGCCCGCAAAAATTACTTTTCCTTTGCCAAGGGTTCCAACGCCCAGGAAGTTAACATTTTTCCTTGCCATATCTATTTTGGCCATGGCGGTGCGGAACTGGTCCCGTCTTTTGTCGAGATTACCCAGTCCGGGAACATCTACCGGCAGTTTTCCATTGAATATCACCGTGGCGCCATCGCTGATGAACTGAACCATGCGGGCCATCGTTTCTGCAGGCATCAAACGACAATCACTCACTACCAGAGCCTGATAGGAAGTGCCCGGTGCCACGAGTCTGCCATCAGCCACCTTCACTGATTGCAAAAGCCGGTCGCTGATAAAATCGAAATCATGTCCCGCGCGCCAAAGCTGCGCCGCAGCGGGAGGTCCGGCATTCTCCATTTGAACGGTGCCGGGCGGTGCAGGATCGCCTCCTGCCTGCCTGGTGGACCACAAATCAAAAACCGGGTAGTACACCAACACATCAGCATCAGGTTGGCCGGCCTGTAAAAATGACTGACAACGCGTTATATAGTCGCAAAGCTGCTTGCCCTGCCTCCACATCGGATTAAACGGTCCCAGATGGGTGCCCGCGTAAAACAGCCAGCCGGGCCATCGGGCATGTGACGGAGAATAAGTGATGCCGTGAAACATGGTGTGATTTACCCCTGCAACAAGGTCA
>CAIXKO010000182.1 GCA_903919925.1 uncultured Bacteroidota bacterium
ATATTATGTTGTCCAGTGGCTGATCATTGGAAACCTGGCCAGTTTCTATTATCAGCAGCTTGATTTATGGGCTTATTTTGTGGGTTCAATTCTGGTTACCGCTTTAACTACCATTATCGTATTTGTAATGAATAATAATAAATCGAATTATGAATAAACCGATCATCTATGCAGCAATTATTTTGCTGGTGACCTTTGGGCGCCTGGATGCACAGATCCAGTTTGAACAGAGTTTTAATTACTCCGGAACCTTTGCACAACTCGAAAATGCAGGACAAAAATTCTTTCTGATGGATTTGGCTGCCAGGCAATGCCGTATTTACAATGCAGATTACTCTTTGTGGAAGACCGTTCAGCTTAATGTTCCGAACAGTCAAACTTTGTCAGACGTCAGATATGTTTCACAGCATTTATTTAATTCGGACGACCAGGTGGAGATGGTGATTATCTATTACAAATATATTGCAACCAGCAGCTCATACTATTACTTGTACACCACCGATGTGGTCAATGAGAATGGAAATGTCCTGTTATCTGTTTCGGGTAGCTCCTGGGCCGAAGTATTGCCTGATGCCAGCCAGGGCAGCAAACTGTTAACCTGGGTATACGACTACTCTACATGGCCTTATGCGGTACAAACCCGTATTTATAGGATCCCCGGGATTCTCATGCATATTCCGGATACAGAAACACAATCAGATGATCCGCTTATAGGCCGTGTTTCCGTTTATCCTAACCCAACTAACGGAGAGGTTACCTTTAAAATGGAGGATGGGTTATTGCGGAATGAAGCCTGGCTGGTGATCAGTGATGAATCAGGGAAACTGTGTTCGAAAACCATTCTCCGTGCAGGTAGTGTTGAGCAAAATCTGAACCTTGTTCATCTGAATCCGGGAACCTATTATTATGAAGTAATCAGTCCATGGTATCGCTCTAAAGCATCGCGGTTTATCAAGATAGAATAAATTGGAAAGCGTTTCTCTTAAAGCACATCAAAGACAATAATCAGTAGATCAGGATTTTTTCAACCCTCCTGTTTTGCTGGTTTTGCATGACAATACAATAGGTACCGGCAGGCAAATCCAGGTTCAAAGAGAACTGTTCAGCATTAACCTGGCCATATCTGACACATTGCCCAAGCAACGAGTAGATAAAATATTTTTCATAACTGCCTGTACCCTCCAGGTTAATTCTGCCGTCCATGCCTCCGGTAAGGTTTCAAAGTTCAGCAAACGATGTACCCGTAAATTCATCTTTCTCATTTACTGGATTTGTAATAAGCGTGTGGCAGGATCCACAAAGCCTCGACTCATTTATCTTCGTGGATTGAACCGGTGTAAATCCCGTATTCAGCCTCATCTGATTGATAAGAGGATTGGTAAACGGACCATATATTTCCTTTGCCCCGTTGATGTTGAAGTTACCGGAAAAAAGCGGGGAGCTGAATCCGTTGATCTGATGACACAAGGTACATGAAATTCCATCCTTGCCCATGTTGTCATTCTTGAGATTATCCATGCTGTACGGGACTGAAGTGGTCAGCAGGGCATTGATCATTCCCATTGGGGCATGGCAACGGGTACAAACATTCTCCAGGGCACTTTTAATGCCGGGTATAGAAATTATTATTTTTTCAGAAAATCCATTATCTCTTTTGGAGAAATATTATTGTTATCACCAACCTGCCTGATTGTTTGCCCCTTTTCTGCAGTAATATTATGGGTGCCAAGTGTTTTTATTAA
>CAIXKO010000183.1 GCA_903919925.1 uncultured Bacteroidota bacterium
GGCATACAGGTGCGAGAGGTGGCGGTGGCTGCGTTCGGGTGCTTCGATGTCCCAATCGCCGATCCATTCCTGCAACTGGCCCTGCTTGCCGATTTGAAGCGGCGGCAAGCGCCGGCGGGCGACCTCCAGCTGGTCGCGGAACTCTTTGTCAATGCCCAAAATTTCAGATGCCCTGTAGGTTTGCCGGCTGGCATCCCGGACGGGATGAAGCCAGCAGCAGGTATCGCCCAAACTGGTAATACATTGCCACCAGGGCAGGATCGCCTTCCCTGGTGAATTCGGTGATGCGCCGGTCGGTTGGGAGTGATGCGGCCGGGCTTGTGCCGAGATCGAGGGCCACCCGCCGGAAAAGAGGCTGGTAGTCCGCCAGATGATTCTGCAGCAGCTGGTCGAATGTTTTTCCACATGCCGATAAAAGGACCTGATCGACCCGTTCCCCGGGGTCGGCGCTCACATCCAGATAATTCTTGAAACTGGTCGCCGCGCAAAGGACCAGTGTTACCGAATTGGCCTCACGCACCTTTAGTTGGCGGGCACCGCCCTCTACGGTGCCCCCGTCGGACGATACCCATACCCGGGCCTCGAACTTCAGCCCGGGTTCATCCCAGCCGGAGCTCCAGTTTTCATGACCAGCCCGGGCTGGGAGCTGGCCTGCCAGCTGCAGGATACCCTTGCCAGTCACCTGAGCCTGGATTCCTTTATGAGGAGTATCAATCCCCGCATCCATGTTGATCTGGCCAGGTTTGCTGCTGCTCACACGCATGACCAGGGCCTGGTCGGGCACCGAGATGAACACCTCGCGACTGAATTCCACCCCGCCAATCCGGTAGGTGGTCGTCACAACCGCCTGATCCAGGTCGAGGCTCCGCTCATACTGCTCAACTTTTTCGTGGCCCGGGAATTTCAAATGCAGGTCACCCAATGGCTGATAGGGACTCTGCAAAGTTGGATTACCCAACATTTTTCGGCCGAGTTCTTCCGCTTCCGGGATTTTACCGGCGAAAATGAGGCGGCGCAGTTCTGCCAGATGCTGTCCGGCTTCCGGATTGGAGTAATTGTTCGGCAACCCTCCCCAAAGCGTGCTTTCATTCAACTGCAGCCGTTCCTCCGCCGTGCCCCCGAAAACCATGGCCCCCAGTCGTCCATTACCTATGGGCAAGGCCTCCTCCCATTTCACGGCCGGTTGATTATACCAAAGAAGAGTTGCCGCCCGGTTGCCGGTTCCAGCTGCGGATGAGGTGCCCGGATCGGGTGGAGTCGCTGCCGTTAAGTTGACTGCGACGGTGAGGACAACGGCTGACCTCAGCCATTGGAGGATTTTCTCCCTTGCTTTTTGCATGAATGTTTATTGACGGTAAACTCAATTCTTATTGTTAATTCTTCCCATCACGACTCCCTGTGACGGGACCTCTGCGCTAAACTGCCCGCTATATTCACCAAGGTCTTTCTGACACCAAAGTTCTCGCACCATCTGTTTTCCCGTGAGTTTTAGTTCCGACCAGTCCACTTGCACTTTTGCACTGCTATTCCCCCGGTTAAACAATCCCACGGATCCTGATTCACCTCAATCACATCGGGATTACAAAGCACATTACTATTTTCCCTTTCGCCATTGGAGCACCAATCGTACTTTAAAAAAATCGAAGCCCCACGAAGAGAACTGCCTGGCATCCTGTTCTTCGTGCTGCCAGGCTCCTGCAAATCCCCCACAAGTTAACGGTCCCGGCGAAGTATAAACTCCGGCTTTCAATCCTATTGCATGGATGTAATCGGGCTTGTCCTGGCTTGCGGCAGAAAGACATTGTGGAATTAAAACTATCGTAAAAAAACCAGTGAACGAACATGGTTCAACCTTGAGAATTTTGATGGAAAGCCATTGATTCGGATCTTGCTTTATTTTTTTAATAACTGTATCTTCTGAAACACAATGCCGTAGTGGCTTCCCGGAGGGTTCACTTTATGCGGTTTACCATTTTCATCCAGGGAGAAGTTAGCTGTATAAAGCATCCACATGGTTTCACCGTCAGCACTGATGAATTTGGAAGGGAAGTTTACAAAATACGCCTGAGTTCCAAATTCTTTCATGTAGGTAATAATTTTCCAATCACCATCAATTCTATCTGATTCAAGCAAATAGGTATTCATTCTGGATTTTGTGGTACCCCCGTCCGTAACACACATAATATATTTTTTCAGACCTGGATTATAGGTCATGGTGACACATCCCATATTGTTGTCCCACTCCAGCAATGGTTTGATAGCCTCAAAATTATTTGTCCAGATTGGATTTCCGTTCTTATCCTTACCCCCATAAAACTCATATTTTGAAGCATCGTTAATGGTTTCAATACGGGGAGTCACTCTTATCAGATAGATCTGATCTCCGGTTATCCAGCTATTATTCCAGAACCTCCAGTTTTTAGTTGTGGTTGCCATATCTGCTCCATGTGCCACCAGATAAGCTTTGCCATCAGGTGAATGCTCCATGTTTTTGCCGAAATCAACAAATTTTGGTGCGCCGATTTTGAGGGGATTCCCATAAGTTCCATTTTCTCCAAAAAGGGGTTTGTCCGGTGTTTGAGGAGGCGAAGTCCAGCTATGTCCGTAATTGGTTGAATACCGGAACCCGACAAAAGGCCCCAGCCAGGGCCAATTCACAGACACACCGCCATAGGATGTGTCGCCGTACGGGCTCAGGCAATAGGTACCGTAGTACCAAACGCCATTGTATACCAAAGATCCGCACGGATACCGGCCATCATAAGGTGCAGCAGGCGAACTTTTATCCAAACCAATGCTGTACGCTTTCAGTGTAAGTGGATCATTACCAACAATAACTCCCTGTCCTGTAGTAATATGAACCTTATCAACCCATGATTGAGACCAGTCTGTGTACCCATCAAGCCTTTTTGTTTTGCCGTCGGTCCAGGGAGAATATAAAGTATCATTTGATGCCCAGGTGGGATACCAGGTGTCACCGTAATGAAACCCGCTTTTATAACCCAGAAATTTAATTCCAGTGAGCGTTTCTGAGGGTTTGAACGGACAATCTGCCGGAACCTCCGATGGCCAGACAAATGGTTCAAACCTTAATATTTCAGGCCTTAACTCTGGTGTTTGAGAAAACAATGGAGACCCGAAAAGGATACTGGTAATTACCGCAAAGCTTACAATAACAATTTTCAATTATTCAGTTCTCCTGTTTTTAATTATTAACCATAATGCTGTCTCTTTGGAGCCAAATGTCCATTTCTCCCGGACCTCGGTTGAGCCATGCGAAATAGGGTATAGCAGTAAAACCGGAAACAGAAGCCACTCCTCTGTCATCAACTGTTTTTGCTTTCCCCTCAATCACGGTAATTCCGCCGAGCAAATCATTTATATATCTGGAGGTAAGTTTTGACTCATCAGGGAGAATTATGTTGCTTGTTTTCCCATTATTGTCAATCCCCTCAAGGCAA
>CAIXKO010000184.1 GCA_903919925.1 uncultured Bacteroidota bacterium
CTATTTCTCAAACCGGTACCATTAAGGGGTTCGTTTACGACTCATCAACCGGGCAGCCTCTGCCCATGGCTACCATTACCCTGATTGATAAAACTTTAGGTGTGATTTCTGATGCCGGGGGATTTTTCCTTATTCCCCGGGTTCCAGCAGGAAGCCAACTGGTTAAAGTATCTTTTCTGGGATTTGAGGATCAACTTCAAACCGTTACGGTAAAATCCGAAGGTGTGGAGCAACTGGTGGTTAACATGAAACCACAAGTATATGAATTGCAGTCCGCCACCATTAGTGCCGAACGCCGCCGCCAAGAGCATATTAACCCTGTTTCTGCACACCACCTGAATCCTTTAACGCTCAGCAAGATTCCTGGAATGACAGGTCAGTCTGATCTTGCAGAATATTTACAAGTAATACCAGGCATCATTTTCACGGGCGACCGTGGAGGCCAGTTTTATGTCAGAGGCGGTGAACCGGTTCAGAATCTGGTAAAACTCGATGGTATGACCATAATCAGTCCTTTTCATTCAGTGGGATTTGCATCGGTGTTTGATACTGAAATTATTGGCACTGCTGATGTTTATACTGCTGGATTTGGATCCCGCTACGGCGGCAGATTGTCATCAGTGATCGATGTGAAAACCAGATTAGGAAACCGCCGTGAGTTCAAATCCAAAGCTTCTGCCTCAACCTTTGGCTATGGTTTTACCCTTGAAGGGCCGCTAAAGAAAATGACGGAGAAAAACCCTTCATCGGTTTCCATAATCTTGTCCAATAAAGGTTCTTATATCAGGAAAACAGCAAAAACGCTTTATCCTTATCTGGATAGTACCGGAATTCCTTTTAATTACAACGATTTATATGGCAAAGTCAGTATCGTTGGTCGTAAAGGAGATCAGCTCGATCTCATTGGTATGCATTTTACCGATGGAGCCGATTATACAGGATTGGTCCGCTCAACCTGGGAAAACACGGGTGGTGGAGTTCGTTTCTTAGTTTCACCTTCATCCAGTAACCTCCTTTTTGAATCCACATTGTTCTACTCCGACTACCGTGGCAATTTTCTCGAACCATCAAAGCGCCCGCGAACAACTAAGTATAATACCCTCGAGGGGATGTTTAAGATGTATTATAATGGACCGGTTATGAAACTTGTTTGGGGTACCGAAATGAATGTATCCAATACCCTGCATACATTTACAGGGACTTCTAATTTGCTGAAGGTTGACGAATACTTCTCTACTGAGGTTTTTACTTACCTGGAAGGGACCTTTGAAACGCAGCGTTTTCTCATCGAACCGGGCCTGCGTCTCCATTATTACGCCGATAAATCTAACTTCTCCCCTGAGCCCCGGCTGAAAGTCCGATACCGGATCAACGACCTGCTGAATCTTAATTTTGCGTCAGGCCTGTATTCTCAAAATTTGATATCCACCAATTCCACCGAGGATGTAATGAATCTTTTCCAGGGTTATTATATCTCTCCTGCCTATGTTCAGAATACTTTCAGGGGGAAATATATCGATAATAAAATTCAGCTTGCCTGGCATGCTGTTTTAGGGTTAAGCTATTTCGGCCCTCAAAACCTTAAGCTATCTGTGGAAGGCTATGTCAAGGATTACTATCGGATGATCAATTATAACCGCTACCGGCTCTATGATATTATACTCGATATCGAGGCTCCTAATGACTACCCCGAGTATCAGTTGAAATATTTTGTTTTTGAAAAGGGATGGGCTTATGGCATTGATTTCCTTGCCGACTGGAACAGCCCGAAATGGAATTTTTATCTCGCATATTCCCTTGGTTATGTGATACGTAATGATGAATTTA
>CAIXKO010000185.1 GCA_903919925.1 uncultured Bacteroidota bacterium
GATATCGCCATTACCGATAATTGGAATATGCATTCTCGGATTATTTTTCACCTCCCCGATTAGGGTCCAGTCCGCCTCTCCCAAATACATTTGTGCCCGTGTACGGCCGTGTATGGTTAGTGCGCAAATTCCGACATCCTGAAGCTGTTCAGCCAGTTCAACAATAATTTTGCTGTTCTCGTCCCAGCCCAACCGGGTTTTAACGGTTACCGGAAGATTTGTTGCTTTGACCACAGCGGCAGTCATTTTCAATAATTGAGGAACATCACGCAACATTCCGGCACCGGCTCCTTTCATCGCAATTTTTTTTACCGGGCACCCAAAATTCAGATCAATCAAATCAGGCTCAAATTGCTCAGCAATCCTGGCCGATTCAACCATCGATGAAATCTCTTTCCCATATAACTGAATACCATAAGGATGCTCCGCAGGGTGAATCTCCATCTTCTGAAGCGTTTTATCGATTTTCCGGATCACAGCTTCCGAAGCCACAAATTCAGAGAACATCAGATCGACACCAAACCGCTTGCACAACAAACGGAAAGGACCATCGGTGATATCCTCCATGGGGGCCAATATCAATGGCTTTTCCGGTAAAATGACTGATCCGATCTTCATTGGATGGAAATCAAAATGTGTAACCTAAATGGAGGGACAAAGGAATCTTAACGGCTTCATTATGAGGATAAATATTGCCATTTGAATAGTGTCCGATTTTTATCTCAGCATTGTATTTCCTGGTTTTGCCAAAAAAGACTCCGGTCCCCATGTTATCCTGGAAAGTAAAATGTGCACCGGTCTGGTGATCATCAATTACGATTTTTGAGATAAATGTGGGACCTGCCACCGAATAGTAGAAATAGGCATCAAAAGGTTTGGTATGCAAAAAGGTAAATCTCAGCACGGGAAACAGCGAAAGGGTGAAAAAATTATCCTTTTTTTCATTGCTTTGATAAACACCTGCGCTTGCCCCCCAGTCGAGCGAAAAAACTTTAGAGCCATGAAAAACATTGCGCTGGTAATTTAATATCCAACCATGATGCACTTCAGCCTCTCCTCCCCAGAACACCGGAATTTTTCCTTCAGAAACAAAGTTGTTAACCCCGTATCCCAGAATATTACTTGAAAAACCGATTTGAATCATCTGTTTTGGGAAAATGTATCCATATTTTGCCGTCTTCGCCAACTTCTTTTCACTGAAAGGCAGGAGTTTATAAGAAAACCCAGCGGCGAAAAATGAGGTGTAAGGTTGGTTTACCGTTTTATTTGCCGGAGAATATGCTGAACTGAGAATCAATCCCCAATTACTGTTCACATGATATTTTAATCCTGCACCAAGCAAAAATGTGGCATAATTGGCATCCTTAATTACCGGACCATTTACATCTTCCATTCCATGACGGGTGATAATACCTAATCCGCCCTCACCGTAAATGGTAAAGTGCCTGCCCAGAGGTAATTGCGGTTTAATGGTTAATCCCCCTACGTTCATCCACACCGTTTTGGTTTGAGTTACGGCGGATGCAATACCATCAGCTGTGTATTTATATTTTACCCACAAAACAGGGCGCATGTAAGTTATTTGTGCCGCCAGATATTTGTTAAACTCATATCCGGCAAGCACCAGGCGAACAGCAGTATGGGGAATATGAACTGACTCAAAGGTATATCCGGGTTCCAGATGTTCCTTTGAAAAAGGGTAATTGATGGAGCCGATGTTTATCTCAAAATAGGAGTTGTTTAAGAATTTTGGCAACTGAGCACGCTTGTCCTGACCATTGGCAGAAGTAAACAGCACAAAAGCTAAAAACGTGAGATAAGTTTTTAGGTTTCCGGTATTCATATATAAACAATTATAAAGTTTTGTCATTAAATGA
>CAIXKO010000186.1 GCA_903919925.1 uncultured Bacteroidota bacterium
GGAGGACCTCACCTGGTTCTGGAAACCCTGGTTTTTTGAGTTCGGATATTGCGACCTGGCAATCGGGACAGTGAAAACCTCGCAGGATAGCAACCTGGTTGAAATCCTTAACATCGGGAGCTATCCGGCACCGGTAAATCTCGTTATCAAATATGCCGATGGCTCTGAAAAAACCTTTCACGAGAAAATGAGCTGCTGGAAATCAGGTCAAACAGCCATCACAATCGCCGCTCCATCAGGGAAAATAAGTGAGATATCGCTCAATCCGAATCATTTTCCTGAATCAGATTATAGTAATAACCAAAAGCGATTATCGGGCAATTGAAATTGCCGATGCTTTCAGATTTGTATGTCATCAAACTCCAAATCCGACAAAAAAACCCCGGTAACAAATTACCGGGGTTTTTAATATCAGATCATTCCACTATTGAACAAGAATTTTCTGAACCTGATTATTCACTTTTAGGAAATATACTCCTTTAGCAAATTCTGTGAGGTTGATTGTTCCTTCATAATCCAAAACCGACTTAATCTGGTTGTGATAAACTGATTGTCCCTGCATGTTGGTAATCAGAATATTGAGGTCCGTAACTTGTGTATTGGTTACTGACAAGGTAAATTCACCGTTGCTTGGATTTGGATAAACACTCAGCGAAGAAGTTAAAGTGTTTAAATTAACCCCCATGCTTTTTCCGTTATTATAAACGTCTTTCAGCATGTTATAGTAAGAGGTGCGATAAACCCTGTTTGGACCACCGGATGGGAATTCCGATGTATTCCAATCACCATTGATCCTGTACTTGTACTCAATTTTCTCGAAAGTTCCCAGTGCAGGAACCGTTAATGTATAAATTCCATCACCGTCAGCATCAGTTAAATGGTGTGCAGTACCATTCCAGCCATTAAAAGAACCGGCAACATCAACAAAATCACTGGCAGGTTTAAAATAGCCGTTTGCAATAGGAAGGGTCATATCAACATTGAAAACAACATCGGTAAGAGTTGGAGCGCCTACACTGTTGATGTTCATGCGGATCATCCCAAGTTCGTCGTTTTGTGACCAGCCTGCATCGTTGTACCTGCGGAACAGCGTTTTTCCATAAGCAAAGCGATGGCTCTGGTCGGCACCAATGGTAAACCGGAAAACACGGTTACTGGGGCCAAGACCACCGCCATGGAATGTTTGTATGGCAGCTACATAGAATCCTGGTTGCAAAAACTCGGATTCTCCATCTTTTTGAAGGGGCAGCGTAACCCAGTTGTCAATCATTTCCTGAGTTACTTCAGTATAATCCGACATGATAACTTCAACCCAGGCAGCTTCTACATCGTCATATCTAAAAAGCCAATACTGGAAATTATAACCAACATGGGTACTGGCTACTCTATTCTTGGGCCGCTGCATAATCATGCAAGAAATCGAGTTAATCTCGCATGCTTTCTTGATATCATATGCTATTCCCATGTAGTCCCCGTCATTGTTCCCCCATGCTGCTGTACTTGCATGTTCTTCAAAATTCCAGTCACAAACAGAGTAGATACTATCGGTAATATGGAATGTATCAGAGTAATTGTTGTTCGCAGGCCGTCCATCTGCATCTTTCGATTGCGCTTTAAGAACGATCTGATAATCACCGTATCCTGTGGGGTTAAAAACTTTTGTTACCGGGAAAGTATCCCTTTGAATGGCCCAGATATCGCGTGATACGGAAGTCTCATTATAAACTGATGTGCCATTTTTGAAAACTTCTACATTCAGCTTGCAATTTTCCTGGTCATTCAAACCTGCATTCAGGAAACCACCGGCAAAGGTGTAGCCACCGAAGTTGTCAGTTCCCATTTGGGATTGAGGTACCATATAAACGAAACCTTCATTGTTGTCGGTGTCGTCAAGGTCGATCATATATTGCCAGCTATTTTCCAACAGAAGATCGTTGTCATAACTTTCCATCAGTTGAATATCATCAATGCACCAGAAATAGCGGCTCATACCATTCCACAGAAATTTGATCCATACGTTAGACATACCAGCTGCAACCTCTGAGATATTAATTTCAGGGTAGGGATTTTTGCAGAAAATGCTAACCCGTGTTTCATATGAAACGTTAAAGTTGGCCCAATGGACCCCAAGGTCGTTTGAAACGGCAACGACAACATCGGTGGACGGAAACAAACGAAAAAATTGCCTGAAAGATAAAATCACTCCCGGACGGCCCGAGCAATCGATCGAAGGCAATTGAAACCAGGTTACTGCACCGTTGGCAGTACTGATCCCATCCTTGAAATTATACTCGTCCATCGGTAAAACAAAGTAGCCATCTTCAGGAGTAAGAGAGTAAGCATGGCCCGGCTCAAATGTTAACTCGCCTTTGATACTATCAGAACCGGCCCGCCAGGTCCATGGACAGCCAAAGTCCGTTTCCTCAACAATCTGGAATCCCACTGGCATCGTCCACCCTTTTGGATCGGCATCATTTTTCCAGTTGAAGGTTTCTTTATAGAATACTTCACCGCCCGCCTTA
>CAIXKO010000187.1 GCA_903919925.1 uncultured Bacteroidota bacterium
CTACGATAATATTACACAAACCGGGGTTACCTTATCCTGGTTTACTGATCTACCTTCCGATTCAAAACTCTGGTGGATGGCTACGGATTCAAATGAGCAGCCTCTCATTTTTACGGACTCAATCGATCTGTCTGCTCTGGTAACAAATCATTCGATACCCATCGGCAACCTTAAACCGGCAACTATATATAAATACCACGCTGGTTCTCAAAACGCAGAAGGCATGGCTCTGGATTCCGGATACTTTATTACGAAGTCGTTATCTACGGGAAATGTGGATGTTTATTTTAACCATACTGTCAACACTTCGGTCAGTACAGGTGAAAATGCCAAAGGCAGCCAGAATTTTGCCAACCTGTTCATCAATCAGATAAACAAGGCCCAACACAGCATTGATATCACTTTATGGGGATTTTCCTATTATACCACTATTTCCGATGCACTGATCAATGCAAAAAACCGCGGGGTAAAAATCAGATTCATTTATAACAGCACTGCCGGTGCACCTTTGGCAGATTCACTGATTAAACATGGCATTCCTGTGCTTAAAAGGGATTTTGACACTACCTGTTCGATGCATAATAAATTCCTGATTTTTGATTACCGGTACAACGATAATGTTTTAAATAAATTTTTGTGGACCGGCTCCACGAATGTATCGCATCCGCAGTTTCATTCGGACAGGAACAATATTATCGTCATCCAGGATGAATCACTTTGTGCTGTGTATACCAGGGAGTTTGAAGAAATGTGGGGTTCGCATGCGGACCAGCCCGATCCGGCAAGAGCAAGATTCGGAACTCAAAAATCGGATAATGTTCCGCATATTCTTAATGTCGGGGGGAAAAGGATGGAAGTTTACTTTTCACCTTCCGACAGTGTATCGGCATTCCTGACCCATCTGATACAGACCAAAACCACCCATAGTTTGTTCTTCAGTATGCTCAAGTTCGAATTGCCGGCCATGGAGGATGCACTTCACGAAACATTCTCCAGGGGGATTCAAATCGGGGGCGTATTCGATTCAACCAATTCGCAACTTCCCCATTCAGCTTATCCGCGAATGAGGGGCTTACCCGTTGCGAATACCTGGAATCCACCGGCCGATGTATTACTTGATACTATACCCGGGCTGATCCACCATAAGTATCTGATTACTGACGCAAATATTACCGGAGGGAATAAAATTACCTGTACAGGGTCATTCAATTGGGAAACACCTGCAAATACGGGCAATGACGAAAATTCACTAACTATTTTTGATGCAAGAGTGAATAACCTTTACTACCAGGAATTTTATCAGCGGTATCTGGAGTCGGGCGGTAAATCAATATTGATTAATCATTCAGGCGGGGAAGTACAACCGGGATTTGTATTAAATCAGAATTATCCGAACCCCTTTCATGATCAGACAACTATTAAAATCTCCATAAATAAAGTCAGCCATGTAAAACTTGTTGTGCGAGACATCCTTGGACATGAGGCTCATGCGTTTAAAAACAAAACGCTGCAACCCGGATTGCATGAATATATATTTGATGGTTCTTCATTACCTGATGGAATCTATTTTTATACGATTTCTTCAGGCAATTATTCCGCAACCAGAAAAATGATATTGAAAAAATAAGTTGCTATTCAGGCATTTGCCAGAGACATAGTTAATAAAAATCAACCACAAAGTTAACCAAGGAAATATACACAGAGGACACAAAGAAGATGAAAAAACACTAGTGGTTAAAAAGACCGCTTCCTGAACAGCAACAATAATAATCCCATAGAAAAAAACAAATATCCTCCATTAAAATAACCACTTTATGAAAAGCAAATATTTTCAGATAATTATTGCAGGGCTCTTAGCAACAGCACTGTTCTGCTTATTTATCCTGGACCATTATAAATCAGGCTCCCGGGAAAAAGTCAGCCCCTCATTAACGGAAAAGAAAAAGATATCAAAAAATAGTTTCTTAGCCATGCAGGCGGGCTACCAGTTCAAGAAACTCAGGGATCCCCAGACGGGGCAGATTCCGGTTGGAATCCGTGCCCGCGAACTCTCTTTTGTATCCGGGATGCCAATGCAACCGGAAGGCATAGGTCAGCAGTGGAAGTGGCGGGGCCCGGCCAACATAGGAGGGCGCATGCTTTGTATCGCGATTGACATGGATGATGAGAACCACCTGCTTGCGGGCAGTGCATCAGGAGGCATGTGGGAATCGGCCGATTGCGGCCAAAACTGGCATAAAACAACTGCTCCCGAAGCCGAGCAAAGTGCCACCTGCCTGATCCAGGACAAGCGTCCGGGAAAGCATCACATCTGGTATTATGGCACCGGCGAAATGCTGAGTACCACGGATCGGAACATCAGCACCAATGCCAGAACCATCGGGATCGGCAATGGGATCTTTAAGTCGATAGACAATGGCGCATCCTGGCAGCCGCTCACATCAACCCAGGTTGGCTCGCAGGCAAATCTCCTGGAGGTTTTTCAGGGGGTATGGCGGATAGTTACTGACAACGTGAGGATGGATAAAGACATTGTTTATGCAGCCTGTTATGGGGCCATTATGCGTTCGGAGAATGGCGGGGCAACCTGGGAAGTAACCCTGGGCGATCTTGAAAATAAATCCTTCTCCTGCGACCTGGCCATTACCTCCGAAGGAGTTTTGTATGCCGCTTTAGGCAGTTTTTGCATGGCAATTGAACCACCGGGTAAAGCGGGTATATGGAGGTCAGCGGATGGCATAAACTGGACTAAGATCACCCCAACGGGATTCCCGCAGGATAACCGCCTGACCCGCCTTGCGCTGGCACCATCAAATGAAAAGATCATGTATGTTTTTACGGAATCGCAATCGCCAGATCTTAATCCCTTTGACGGCTATCCCAATTCCGTTAATACCTTCTGGAAAATGACCTGGAATACCCATACAGATTCTCCTTTGTGGGAAAACCGAACCCAAAGTATGCCGGGAGGCGGCGATGGGAGCATAAACAATTTCCCATTTTCTTTTGTGGTTTATGGCGGATACACTTTCACCATGGGGGTAAAGCCTGATAACGAAGAGGTTGTCTTCCTCGGAGGAATGAACGCATACCGATCATTGAACGGTTTTGCCGACAAACTGACGACTACTTATATTGGAGGATATCCTTATGACATGGACTCCATCCACCAGCTTCATCCCGATCAGCATGGAATTACCTTCCTCCCTTCCAATCCTGCCATCCTGTTTATGGCAAACGACGGAGGAATTTCCATTACAAAAAACTGCATGGCCGACAGCAGCGATATGATCTGGGAGCGTTTGAACAACAAGCTGACCACCACTCAGTTTTACAGCATTGCCATCGATCACGGATCTTCGGGTGACGACTGGGTACTTGGCGGGCTCCAGGATAACAACTGGTATTATACGGTAACAGATGATCCATCGGAATTATGGTTTAACATCGATATTTGTTACGATGGGTTCGCCACCTGCGTTGCCCCCGATTGGGAATATTGCGCGATATCAGCATACAGCGGAAATATCTGGACCACCCGGTTTGATCAGTCCATGCATGCAACCGACATTTTTCCGCAACTGCCCGACACCCTGCTGAAGTATTATGACCCGGCGATGGGCAGTAACGCCCTGTTTCCGTTTTACCAGAATTTTGCCCTGGATCCAAATAACTATGAAACGTTTTATTTACCAACCCTAACCAGCATCTGGAGGAAGGACAACCTGAAAGCTGCCGCTTACGATACCACTTTGAGAAATTCAGGCTGGAGCCATTTAAGCAATGTGAATGTTGGCTCCGCCTCCGAAATCAGCTGTATCGCTATATCAAAAGTTCCTGCAAACCGGCTTTATTATGGCACCAATCTGGGAAAAGTTTTCCGCCTGGATGATGCCGGTACGGGGAATCCGATTCCTGTCAATATCACCGGAAAGACCTTCCCTGCAAATGGTTTTGTTGCTTTCATCGATGCTAATCCTGATAATGCTGATCACCTGATGGTTACTTTCTCAAATTACGGGGTACAAAGTCTGTTCCATTCCTCGGATGGCGGCTCCACATGGACGGCCGTCGGAGGAAATCTCGAAGAATATCCCGATGGATCAGGAGATGGCCCATCTATCCGCTGCACCAAGCTGTTATCGTATCAGGGTAAAAAGATCATTTTTGCCGGTACCTCCTGCGGCTTATTTTCCACAACGGCGCTAAAAGGCGATGCCACGGTCTGGACAAAAGAAGGAGCCACAACCATTGGTAACGTGATAGTTGACATGGTAGACACACGCCAGACTGATGGGTTCATTGCTATTGGTACTCATGGAAACGGGGTGTACAGCACCTGGTTTAATTCCGCCTCGGGGATGGATAATGAACAGGCTTCCCTTTCGCTCCAGGTCGGTAATATCTATCCAAATCCGGTCAATAATGAAGCAACATTGGAACTGGTTATAGAGCAAACTGTCAGACTGCGAACAACAATCTATTCAGGTACCGGGGAACTGGTAAAAAGATTACCGGATAAAACCGTTCAGCCTGGAAAGCAGTATTTAAACCTCCAATTTGGTGAACTTCCACCGGGATCCTATTACCTGACTTTAGATAGTGGCAACGGGTTGATTGTACGAAAGATACTTAAAGTTGCTTCAAACTAACTATACTGTTTAGATTCAAATTCCTGTATTATTCGTATTAAATAGATTGGATATGAAACAAAAATATCTTCTGATTATTGCAGTTTTTTTCGCTTTGCTTTTGAGTAATTGCAAAAAGGACCCCAATGACGATCCGCTGTTAACTTCAGGTTTTACTTATGGTGGCATAACGGATAATGATGGCAATAGCTATCGTACGGTTCAGATAGGCAACACACTCTGGATGGCCGAAAATCTCAAAACCACCAGGTATCTCGATGGTACTGCCATTCCCAAGGTAACCGACAATGACCAATGGAGTAATTTATCAAGCGGTGCTTACTGCTGGTATAATAACGACAGCAGTTTTAAGGCTGTTTATGGTGCTTTATATAATTTCACTGCAGCATTAAATACTAAAAGCCTGTGTCCCAATGGCTGGCGGGTTCCTCAGGATTTTGAATGGTCAGATTTGACGACATCTCTGGGCGACGAAGCAACCGCCGGGGGTAAAATGAAAGAAACCGGAACCACACACTGGCTGACACCCAATACGGGCGCGACCAATACCACCGGCTTTTCAGGCTTACCGGGGGGCGAACGGAATAACAAAGGAGTATTTGTCAACATGACCCGCGTTGGCTTCTGGTGGAGTTATACCATGTATGGCTTTGAATACTCCTACCACCGCCAATTGCAGTATGATCATAGTTCTGCATACCGGGACATCAGGTATTCGCAAAATGGCATGTCTGTGCGTTGCATCATGCAGGAGCCTGAATATGGATACCTATCTGATAATGATGGAAATACCTATCGTACTGTTCAGATAGGCGGCCAGACCTGGATGGCTGAAAACCTCAAAACCACAAAGTACCGTGATGGCACTTCCCTCCCCAATATAAGCAACGATGGCCTATGGAGCAGCCTGGCAACCGGGGCTTATAGCTGGTACGGCAATGATGTTAAGAATAAGGTGGTGTACGGAGCTTTATATAATTGGCTCGCGGTGGTCGACAGCAAGCATCTTTGCCCGGCAGGCTGGCATGTGCCCGGTGATGCGGAATGGTCAACCCTCATCAACCTTTTCGGTGAAAGTGTTGCCGGAGGCAAATTGAAAGAAAAAGGAACAGCACATTGGAACTCGCCCAATACCGGTGCTGATAACTTCAGCGGGTTTAACGGTTTTCCGGGTGGCGGCCGTCAGGGGGGCGGAACATTCGCCTTTGCCGGTACCCAGACCTTCTGGTGGAGTACCACTGCAAAAAGCGAGAGCTTCGCCTGGAGCCGATACCTTTCCAATTACGAGGCCAAAGCCTCCCGGTACTCCGACCTGAAGCAGAGTGGTTTCTCTGTCCGGTGCATTAAGGATTAGAGATTACCAGAAGGTACCTGGTACTTTAAAAATGAAAAAAGGATTTTTTAATAAATCAAAATATGAAAAACAAAAAGAATTTATTCGTAAAAGCCCTTGTAGTATTAATCATTTTCCTATCAGGCTTTCAATCAGGTTATTCACAAGGCTCGGGCAGCGCTTTTTATTTTGCAGGAAACAAACCTCACTTAATCTGTGACTCTTTATCCCCGGCACCCATTAATTTTAGCAGCCAGACTATTGAAGCATGGATTAAATTAAATAGTGGTTGTACCGGGAAAAAAGCGATTTTTTCAAATGGCACTGACTACAATGTTCTGGTTAGTGATTCAGCCGGTTCTTATTATATTGGGTACTGGTTAAAGGCAGGTGGTGCATGGTTAAAACAAAAATCTAAAACGCCTTTAAAGCCAGATACGTGGTATCATATTGGAGCAGCTTATGATGGTTACAGTATATCAATATTCCTAAACGGCAATCTTGATAATCAAAAAAATGTTGGTAACACTTCGTACCATAGTCTGTCACCAACTAATAAAAATTATATCGGCAAAAGCCCTGACACGCAGTTTGGTAATTTCCAGGGTTGTATTGATGAAGTCCGTATGTGGAGTTGCACTGTATCACAGTCTGAAATATTCTATTGGAAGAGCATGCCGGTTACCAATAAACACCCGAATTGGAATAAATTGGAGCGTTATTATAAATGCGATGATACAGGGGTAGATGTCGCGCCGCCCGCTTTTTTTTGTAATGTTTTGGAAGCCAAGAATAATTCCCGCGCTTGCTCCTATGATGTAAAAGCATATTATTATCCTCAAAATTCTGTTTATAAAAAATCTTCCTTTTCCTATGGTGACGAAGGCTTTTCGGGTTATGTATCCCCAAAAACGGTAGGAGTTTTTTTCAATAATAAAATTCATCAGTTCAGCAGCCATGATGGCGACCCTTATGTCAGGTCATACACAGGAACCCTTGATGACCAAAACAATGTGGTTATGAGCAACAGCGCCATAAGAGCCGGGCACCAGTATGAAATTCCCGGGGCCTGCTGCATTTATAAAGACCATCTGGCTTACGTCAGCATGGATAACCTGGATGAAGTTCCGGGTACCAGTCATCTGACTACTTTATATCATTGTATGGGAACATTAGCGAATGACGGCAATATTAATGAAGACTGGGTGTCGCGGACGATGTACACTTGTGTCCCTCCTGCTTATGCCGTATTGAACGATACTTTGTATTTCTTTTATATAATTAACAAAAACAATGTAGTTCAACTGGATGCTGACTGGTCGGTTGATGGTAAAAATTGGACTTTTTTACGCACCGTAACAACCGGCACCGGTGGGTTGGATTATTATTTCGGCAATGTTGCTGCATGCACATCGAGGGATATTGACGGCAAAGAAGTCATCTATGTAGGTTGCGTTGATAAAGCTCATACGGCAATCCAGCTGACTAGATTTTATAAAAACAAATCCGTTACCGAAGCTTTTATCGGAGTTCCAAAAGTCCGGAATTTTTCCATGGTACCGGGAACAGTTGAAGGCGGCATGTCGAATGGCACGCCTCTGCAGTTGTTCTATAGTGCGGATACACCTGATAAATATGGCAACAGCAAGACTATCGGAAGGATTGAATATTCAATCGATAATAAATACGCTTATGCTCCCGAGCAACTGCCAATTTCAGGATACGATCCTAATAATGGAGGTCTTCAGCATCGTCTCTTCCTGCCTTATGCCTTTTCTTATTATAAAACATACGGTTCATCAAAGGAAACTTCAGGTCAGAAAATTATACTTTCTGTACAGAATAACTCTTCCAATAAAACGCAGGTATATCTATGCTGGAATTCCGATAAACTTACCTATTTACCCGGTGCAGACGTAATTGACACCAATCCCGGCGACAAGCTTAGCCACCTGCTCGGGGTTATAGAAGGTCCGCCGCCTTTTGTTTTAAACGGAGAGGATTTAGGAGAGCTGATCAGGTATCAAACGTATCCATCGCTTTTGGAATTTGGATCTACATCCAGTCAATCCAATGAAAACTCTGTATCAGTCGATAAAAGCTGGAGTTTATCGTTCAGATATGACGGTATTGGCGGCGATTTCGAACATCACGCAGAATCAACCACACAAACAGAATATTCATCTAAAACCTATGAAAGCAGGTCGCTGTTTCCGGTTGAAGGCAGGGACAGGGGTTATCTGGTATTTCTAAGACCGGTTATAACACGAAAAAAATACCAGCTTACAGATGCAAATAACCACCTGCTGGATTATGTATACTCATTGGAGATCAGCGACAGGTTTATAGATTATGTTCCTTATTATCTCGACACAGTGGCTCATGCTCCTGTTCCTAAACACTTAACCTCCTATTTGAACAGGAGTGTTGACCCCGGGAGTTATAAAAAGATTTATTCGTCGAATTACTCATGGACCGGTGGAACTAAATCAACCATTGGATTTGAAACTGACAGTTCTGTTACAAAATCAACAAGCGAGGAGTTCTATAAAGGAGCCGGACTTACAGTATCCATAGACATGGGTTTCGGGGAAATTGTTGATGTTTCCACGAATGTTTTTGATTTTGAATCACGCATCGGAACCACCACTAAACATGATGGTTCAACCACATTAGGCAACAGCAGGGGTATAGCCGTTAATACAGATTGCCCCTTCCATGGGGCAGCCGGTGACACATCCCATTTTGCCGCAACCGTTTACTGGATAAAACCTACTGACGGGAAAAACAACTGGTGGATACCGAAAGGTTACGAAAAACATAAACCCTGGTGCATAACCTATAAGGTGAATTCATTTTCACTACATGCTACTTCCGTTGAGGATAATGATGCCGGATCCACTGCCGGATCAGTCAACATTTATCCCAATCCCGCTTCCAATACGGTCTCCGTTTCTTTCTCCGGATCTGATTTTCCAAATCTGAGCATCACCCTGTCTAATTCTCTTGGAATGGTGGTGAAAAGATTTTCGGAACAGGAATTATCGGGGAAAAATTCAATTAATTTTTCAACGGAAGAATTTCCGGTGGGAGTTTATTATTGCACGCTGAACAGCCGGATGAATATAATTAAGAAGAGTTTTGTTGTGGTGAGATAATTATCCAATGTCGGTGTAGGGACACATATTTGTGTCCATTCAAATTTCAATGATCGGATTCTGCGGACACAAATATGTGTCCCTACACCGTATTAATTGTTTTAGATGCACCGGACTGAAAGACCATCACTATGATAAGGCATATCGCGAACCACACCGTCGTTGCTGCCTTGCAGATACCGGTCCCATGCTCCATTTTCCCAATTAGTGCGGAGGTAAATAGAGGAGGACCAGAAATAAGCACTTCCCCCGAGGCGAACACATTCGGAGCCGTCATTCGTCCGATATCCACCTGGCAACGCTGAGAATCCACTGGTACCATCACCATTGCCATTGTCGAGCCATCCTGTCGTTGTTTTTAGCTTACGGCCCACGCTTCCCGGCAACCTTAAACTCGATGCATCGGTACCTTCCGTTGACATACCCAGGTAACCTTCAAGGATTTTCCATTCTTTGTCACTCGGGAGATGCCAGCCCGCCGGACAGGCCCCCGTGACCCCGGAGGGTACGGCATCGCTGCCTGCGGCCAGATTCATGGCTGCCGGCCAGTTGTATAATACCCCATAAGTTTTGTAGTTCTGATTCGCTTTGGCAGCAGCGACATCAGATCCTTCATATTCATAAACATAGTATAATTTCGCGGTTGTGGAGCCGCTGGTACCCGGAGAAACCGCAGGCAGGTATGCCAGGTTCCTTGTCATCCATATCTGGGTGCCAAAGGTTTTGTATTGATAGATGTTGCCATCGCGTGAATCTGTAAAACTGCCATCACCATTGGTTGGAATGGAGTCGTTTGGCAGGTCGTCATCCTTACTTGAGCAGGAATTCAGGCTGAAGTTGAATATAAGGATGGCTGAAGCCAGTAAGAGAAACCCTTCTGGCAAAATTGAGAGAGATTTATTTTTCATGGTTGTTTTATTTAATTACCTGACATATTAATTGTTATAGAAATTTCCTGATTGCGTGCAGAGTGTAGAGTCTGCCAGCATGTTGCCATTTTGCCCCAAACCTAATAACCCGCAAACTATTCGTACATAGGCTTTTAAAGGTACCCACCCCCTGGCCCCCTCCCTTAAAAAGGGAGGGGGAATGAGCACCGGATTTCCCTAGGAGACTGACGGGGGTGGGTACTTAAAGACTGGCTATAAGAGATTCGAGGTCAGTTTCATCCGGTTGTTATTTATCAATCTTTCCCAATTGGATTATCGATAGTCATGAGCAGCAAATCCATGATGCCGTTCTTGTCGATATCTCCTATGGCGGCACCGCCTCCTGAGGTCATATTCCCCAGCGAGGGACCAATAAATTTTTCCCAGCTGACCGCATTACCGTTGATATCGATATCCCAGCCCACATAGCACCAGAAGGGATTCGGACCCTGGGGGCTGTCGATGTCCATCAGCACCAGGTCGGGTTTGCCGTTGTGGTTGATATCGGCCAGGGCCGCACCGCCCCCGGCCGATTGGAAGCCCACATAAAATGGTGCAGGTATATTTCCAGTCCAGGAAGCCGCTTTTCCGCTTTGATCGAGGTTCCTTCCTATCCGGTACCAGAATTGTTTAGCCCCCGAAGGCTTGTCGATGGCCATCACAACCATTTCGGGTTGTCCGTTACCGTCAAGGTCTCCCAGGGCAAGCCCGCCACCTGCGTTGTCGAATCCAAGGCCGTCCAGCTGGAACTTGCCCGACCAGGAGGCTGGCTGCCCGGTGGCAGTCAGGTTCCAGCCGATGTAATACCAGAAAGAATTGGCGCCCTCCGGATCATCCACCGACATCAGCACCAGGTCGGGTACCCCGTTCCGGTCAATGTCGGCAATATCGGTTCCGCCACCAGCCTGAGATTCCCCGCAGTTGGGGCCAAAAATAGTATTGCTCATCGCAGCAGGCTTTCCGGCATTGTCGATGTCCCAGGCTATCTTATAGTAGAAACAGTCTCCGTTGGGCTGCGACGAGATGCCGGTGAGAACTGCATCAAGCCGGCTTCCTGCATCCCTGTTGATCTGAGCCAGGGCAGCACCCCCGCCAAACTTGAATTCGCCCCCCCAGCTATCACTAAAAGGCTCGGACCAGGGGCGGGTCGGGGCACCGGTAGTCGGTGATAAATCCCAGCCAATCGAAAATCTGGAACTTCCCGGTGCGTTGTACAATTTGAACGGAATGAACTTATCATAGCCTCCGTTCATCGAACCATGGGAAATTTCAGCGCCCATTTTGCCTTCAGAAGTTACCTCCTGGATAAACCACGCCCCTGCCCCGCCCGAATAATCCGTTTTATAACCGAAAATATAGGCACGCCCACCAAAATTGTAACCTATCACATGATTGTAATACTTGACCCACAATCCCCGATCGGTTTCAGCGCCCATGCTGCCATCGGAATTGATCGCCTGGATGAACCAGTCGCCGTTAACCTGATCGTTGTTGCCATCTTTTGGAACAAGGCCGAAGAGGTAAGTCTTGCCGTTCAACTGGTAGGATGTAGTGGCTGGCCAGTAATTACCCCAATATCCGTCGCAAACGTCATATAGTTGACCGGCGGGAGATACATAGGCAATGAACCAATAATTGTCACTGTCTTCGGTCTGGAAAAAGATGAAGGTTTTACCGTTGACATAAAACGGGGTTGCCGTTTTATAATAGTTGTTCCAGTATCCGTTATCGGTTTCTGCACCCAACCGACCCCCACTGTTGATTTCCTGAACAAACCAGTAATGATCTCCGTATCTGTCCTGACCGAACAGGAATCCACGGGTTCCGAGCTGGAATCCGGTGATGGTTTCATAGTTTTTTATAAACGTGCCATGTTCAGTTTCAATGCCGATCTCCCCGTTGCCCAGGATTTGATTGATCATGTATGATTTATTATCGAATGAACCAGTCCAATCGTAATTATGACCAAACATGTACTGATGGGAACCGACTTCCACGCCGGCCAGGTGCTTCCATTTATTAAACCCACTTCCCCTGAAGATCTCGGGACCCCAGTTGGCACCAATACATTGGGTATACGTAACGTCACCGTAGTCCTTGGAATTATCGTTATAGAACAGGAACACTTCGTAGCCGGCGGTGATTGAATTATCCGGGGGAACAATAACCGGATCATCGTTTTTGGAACAGGAAAGCCCGCAAATCGATAAAATGATCAGGCAATACAATACCGGCAGAAACCGCCTGCATCCAATAGTGTTTAAAGAGTTTTTCATGGTAAGATGTATTTCGATACCGGAATTCCGGCATTCAAAATTGCTCAATGGCATCCTGATAATTATCGGGGAAAACCCTGATTTTGAAGTTGGAGATTCGAATGAAGAATTCCGAATTCCGAGGTGGAAGATTCAGGTATTGCCGGGAGACGGGATGAATAATTGCGTCCGTTGATGGTGTCAGTCAATTGCGTCCGTCAATTATGGATGCAACGCACCGAAAACCCGCCAGCTGGCTTGTCGATATCCCTTACCACACCATCGGAACCACTTTTCATATTCCGGCTCAGGTTTTCCGAAGACTCCTGAAAGGTTGTTGCCGTATGAAAATATCCGAATAATCCCAGATACAGGTTGCCTCCGTTGTAATAACGGATTCCTCCGGGCAAGGCGGTGAACCCGCTTGAATTATCGCCGTTGCCGCTCTGGCTCCATCCGGTGGCCGCTTTTAATTTCCTGCCAACGCTTCCGTCATCCCGGATGCTTGTTGCGTCGGCCGCACCGGCAGACATCCCCAGATAAATTTCCAGTTTTTTCCATTCCTCATCGCTTGGAAGATGCCAGCCTGCCGGGCAAACTCCCTGCACCCCGCTGGGTACTGCCTTGCTGCTGGCGGCTCCGTTCATGGCTGCCGGCCAGTTATATAAAACACCATAGGTTGTGTAATGCGATGTCTTCTTTGCATCGGCAACAACCGTTCCATTATAACCAAAAACATAGTAGTACTTTGCTGTGGCGGAACCTTCCGAATTGGGACTTACGGAAGGAAGATAAGCCAGGTTTTTTGTCATCCAGATCTGCGTGCCGATCGTTTTATAATCATACGTGTTCCCATCGCGGGTATCTGTAAAAGTACCCTCATTGCTTGGGATGGAGTCGTTTGGCAGGTCATCATCCTTGCTGGTGCAGGAATTCAGACTGAAGTTAAAAATAAGGATGACTGAAGCCAGTAATAAAAAACCTCCGGGTAGAACTGAGAGAGATGACTTTTTCATTGATGGTTGATTTAATTACGTGATATTTTAATTTTTATAAAACATTCCCAATTGGGTGTAGAGACGCATAATTATGCGTCTCTCCTTATGCGTCTATCCTTATGCGTCTATCATTATGCGTTTATCATTATGCGTCTATCATTGACGTGGGTAGAGACGCATAATTATGCGTCTCTACGTGCGTCTGTCGATCAGTCCTTTCCGTATGGATTATCCACGCTCATCAGCAGCAAATCCAATTTTCCGTTCTTATCGATATCTGCAATGGCGGTTCCCCCTCCACAGGTGATATTCCCCGGTGAGGGGCCGATAAATTTCGACGACCAGCCGGCGACCGTACCGTTGATGTTGATATCCCAGCCGATGAAGCACCAGTAAGTATTTGCACCCGTGGGACTATCAAGACTCGTGAACACCAGGTCGGGCTTGCCATTGCCGTTGATATCCGCCAGGGCTGCTCCACCGCCTGCCGTGGCCCAGCCGAGATCGCAGGGTGCAGCGATTTTTTGCGACCAGGTCGCTGCCTTGCCGGTTTTATCCAGGTTTCGTCCGACTATATACCAGAATGCATTATCCTGTTCCGGATTGTCGATCCCCATTAAAACCAGTTCGGGCCTGCCGTTTTTATCAATATCCCCGAGTGCCGCACCGCCTCCCGAATCCAATGAACCGGGACCATTAACATGCACCTTGCTGCTCCAGGAAGCTGCCACACCTGAACTGTTCAGGTTCCAGCCGATGTAGTACCAGAAGGCGTTTGCGCCATCGGGGTCATCCACCGACATCAGCAGCAGGTCGGGTTTCCCGTTGCCGTCGATGTCGGCAATATCTGCACCTCCGCCTGCCTGGGTACCGCCGCAGTCGGGTCCGAAAATGGTTTTGCTCCAGGCAGAAGCTTTCCCCGAATTATCGAGGTTCCAGGCCACTTTGTAATAAAAGCGGTCGGTGCCGGCCAGATCCTGGATGCCAGCAAACACGGCATCGTATCTTCCTGATGCATCCCCGTCGATCTGCGCCAGCGCCGCACCTCCCCCGGATTTAGTATGTCCGTTCCATGCATCTGTAAAAAGTGACGACCAGGGCCGGGTGGGGCTACCGTTGGTTTCAGCCAGGTCCCAACCGATGGTATAGCGGAAACTGCCTGGTTTTTCGTAGAGTTTAAAAGGAAGAAAAAACTGAAAGTCACCATCATCCGTAAGGCCGGAGAGCTTATCTTTCAGGATTCCGTGTGCGGTTTCAGCACCAAGCTTGCCGTCGGCGGTGATCTCCTGGATAAACCACATCCCGTCGTTGCTGCCGGAACACCCATATATATAGGAGTGCCCGCCGCTCGAAAATCCAACCAGGCTGTTATAATAATAATTCCAGTATCCCCGGTCTGTTTCTTCGCCCATGGTTCCATTGGAATTGATACGCTGGATAAAATAGTTTGCCCCGTGGGGAAGTTCCTTATGCCCGATCAGGTAGGTATTTCCGCCAACCGTTACTGAAGTGACCGTTGGCCAGATATCGCCCCAGTATCCGTCATCGGAGTCTGCCAAAGTACCGTCTTTTGAAACGTTGGTAATAAACCAGTAGTTGTCGCTTTTGCTGGTCTGGAAGAACAGGAAGGTTTGGTCGCCGATATACAGGGGAGTGGCAGCCGGATAATAATTGCTCCATTCACCGTTGTCGCTTTCAGCCCCCGCCAGCTTTCCGTCGGAAGTCACCTCCTGAACAAACCAATAGTGACCGCCGTAACTGTCCTGCCCGAAAATAAATCCCCGGGTCCCTACATGAAATCCAAACAGTGTTTCATAATTGCTAGTCCAGGTTCCACTGTCGGTTTTTCCACCGGCTTCACCGTTGGGCATCATCTCCCATATCTGGAAATCCTTGTCACCAGTATCAAACCCCCCATTGGTCTGATTGTGCAGGAAAAGAAACTGGCGCTTTGCAGCCTCCACCCCGGCATAGCGGTCCCAGTCAAATATTTCCGATCCGTTATCGGTTTCGGAACCAAGTGTGGTTCCGATCGGAAGGATGTGAAAATAAGGTCTGTTGTCGAATGGGTGGGCAGCCCAAAACAGGAAGTTTTCGTATCCGTCGGTGCCCGAATTATCCGGGGGAACAATGATCGGGTCGTCGTTTTTGGAACAGGAAATCCCGCAAATCGATAAAATGATCAGGCAATACAGTACCGGCAGAAACCCCCTGCATCCAATAGTGTTTAAAAAGTTTTTCATGGTTAAGTGTATTTTGATTCCGGAATTCCGGCATTCAAAATTGCTACATGGCATCCTGTTAATTATCAGGGAAAACCCTGATTTTTGAAGTTGGAGATTCGAGGACCAATTTTGAATTTTGAAATTACGGTTGTAGAGACGCATATTTGCGTGTTTAGAATTTCACCTTCAAAACACACGTAATTATGCGTCTCTACCTGAATCTCTAACTTCAAAATCCTCAGTCGTTTCCATACGGATTATCCACGCTCATCAGCAGCATATCCAGAATCCCGTTCTTATCGATATCTCCTATGGCGGTGCCTCCGCCGCAGGTTATGTTCCCGAGGCTGGGGCCGGTAAAGGACGACCATCCGGTGACTTTTCCGTTGATATCAATATCCCAGCCGACATAGCACCAGAAGGGGTTGGCTCCCGTCGGGCTGTCGAGACTTGTGAACACCAGGTCGGGCTTGCCATTGCCGTTGATATCCGCGAGGGCGGCCCCGGCGCCTGCCAGGTCCCAGCCGAGGCCGAAGGGTGCCGCAATCATCGGGGACCAGGAAGCTGCCTTGCCGGTTTTATCGAGGTTACGTCCAACGATATACCAATACGAATCATCCTGTGCCGGATTGTCGGCGGCCATGAAAACCACATCCGGCCGGCCGTTTTTGTCGATATCCCCGAGGGCGGCA
>CAIXKO010000188.1 GCA_903919925.1 uncultured Bacteroidota bacterium
AGAGTGTGAGAGTGAGGGAGTGTGAGAGTGAGAGAGTTAGGGTTTGTGGGTGAAGGTGTAGGTGCCGGATTTTATGGTGCCGAGGGATTTTCCGTTGAAAAAAACATCGGCAGTGGTACCAACCGGAATGCGGACCTCCATGGAATAGCCATTTTGAGATTTATCCCAGCGGCAATAGATTTCTCCGTACAGGCAATTGTGTGTCACCTCGGCCCAGGTGAGGTCACCAACCGGTTGAGGGTCAATGATAATTTTCTCAAAACCGATGGAGCCTTCTGCCTGACGGATACCTCCGATTCCGGTGTACAGCCATTCCATGAGGTGGCCGAGCATCATGTGATTATTTGAAACGTACCGGAGCGCCGGCCATGATTCGGTGAGGGAAGTAGCTCCGTGCTTAAGCTGAAAACCATAACCTGGCACATCTTCACGTGAGTTCATCTTGTATATTACGTTGCTGGCACCTGCATCCTGTAGCGCCTGAACCAGGTAGTGATAACCCACGTCTCCGGCAGTAAGCGCGTAACCATCGCGTTCCACAGCACTGATCAGGTTTTTGAATACTTCTCCCCTGTCCTCATCAGGCACCAACCCAACTACCAATGGCATGGAATAAGCTGTTTGAGAGCCGGTTGCGATAACATGACTGGCTGGATCATAAAATTTTGCATTAAAAGCATTTCTTACCGTCCGGGCACTATCATCCAGGGATTTAACATCGTTGTTAAAACCAAGCAGACCGGCCATTTTGGACAGCAAAGTCAAATCGTAATAGTAAATGGCAGTTGCAGTCAGGGCCATCGGGGTAAGCTGAGACTCACCCGGGGAATTTGGTCCGAGATCATACCAATCGCCCAGGCCATGGGAAACAATGCTTTTGTTTGCCTTGGATCCCAGGTAATCAACGTACCTTTTCATCATGGGATAGGCACGTTCCATGGGTTTACGATCGGCATACCAATTATAGATATACCAGGGAACGATAACGGCTGAGCTGCCCCATTCAGGAGAATCGCGGAAACCCCCGCCAAACGGAACAAATTCAGGGGCAATATCGGGCACCAAACCGTTTTCCAGCTGTGATTCAATCATATCATCAACCACTTTTGAATACATATTATGAATATCATAATTGTACCGGATTGAATTGCCCATCAGGTGAGTAACTTCCAGCCATCCCAGTTTTTCACGATGCGGGCAATCGGTGGTAACACTGGCCAGGTTGCTTTTGACGGACCAGTTGATCAGCGTGAATATTTTATTAAACAGCTCGCTTGAACACTTAAATGAGCCCACCACAGGTGAACTGTTACGGGTATGATGGAACTGCACATTCTCCACAACCGGAAGATTCCCCGGATTGGGTTTGCCCTCCGGCACCCCGCCACTCAGGCTGAGATAGCGAAACCCATAATAAGAGAAGCTGGGTGACCAGATTTCCTTTGCATTTCCAGCAGCGGTATATTGATAGTAATGTGGACCACCGGAAGCCTGTTGAGTCACTTGACCGGCATCATCGATCAGCTCACCCGGTGTAAGTTTTATCCTTCCACCTGATGCTGCGCGTACCGTAATTTCAGGTATTCCGGATGCATTCTGGCCGAAATCATAAACCCAGGAGCTATCGGGTAGCCCGGTAATTTTAACCGGCTTAAAAGTTTCCATAATCTGCATCGGATAATCGGCCTCCCAACGCATGGTGCCTCCCGGGCCCCTTACTTCCATGGCGGGTTTCCATTGAGGTTTGGTCAATCGTGCATCAAAGTCCTCTCCTCCGTATATCGAGGTAAAAGTGGTGGCAGAAGGAGCCATTTCCCAACCGGAACCGGATTGGATGTTTTCCACCGTTCCATCGGAATACCTTAATACCAGTACTGACCGCATCATTGGGTTTCCCCAGGTAGATACCAGCTTGCGGTACCGTTCACGATTGACGTTAAAGAAGCCATTTCCTACGGTGACTGACAATTCGTGCTTCCCATTTTGCAATTCACGGGTTAAATCGTAACCATTATAAAAACAAGTCTTTGCATAATCGGTCCATCCTGGCCGCATAAAACCGGCAGTCAAATCCTTTCCATCCAGATCGAGCGTATATTGGCCGAGGCCCGATATAAAGAGCCAGGCTTCGGAAACCTTTTTATTTACGGTAATAGTTTTGCGGAATTTAGGGATAACAGGTCTGTTAACAGCCAGGTAACCCAGATGATCTCCCGATCCGTGCACGCCGGGTACTAACCGGAGCGAGTCGGGCAATTGCTCATAACCGATCCATTTTGCTCCGGCCCATCCACCATCAGCAATACCGGTTACGAACCAGGATTTTTTACTCCAGGCCGAGAACTTTCCATTCTCATCCTTTACTCTCACCTGCCATTCATACTTTTTGCCTTCCTGAAGCTTAAAAGTTTTAATGTCATCCAGACTTAAACCCTTTGTATCGCCAATTTTTATTTCATATCCGGTAACCATGGCCCCATTTCTATCGGAAACTACTGTCCATCGGAATTCCGGTGGTCCAACAATACCGATGGGGTTAACCTGGTTATTGCAAAAGATCTGATTTACATTTAAATGCCGGGAGTTTACACAGGCAGTGAGGCAAACAGCCATCAGCAATACTGAAACGGGCCCAACTAGGCCGGTTTTGAATTTTTTAACCATTTTGGCAGCGCATTTCCAAAGATTACAAAGAGGCAGGTAATGATTAACACGGTGAGAACAAAATTGATCAGTCCCGGAACCATTGTTGCACGGGTGATCATTTGTGGATAATAGATATTTACCAGATTCGTAATTCCGGCATATAGGGTGGTGATCCCCACAAAAGCCATGGGAACAATGGTTACCCAGGAATATTTTCGACGGCCCCGGTTGATGATATAGGTGGTGCCCACCACAAGCGCAATGGTAGCCATAAGCTGATTGGCTGTTCCGAACATAGGCCAAATGGTTGAGATAGAGCCTGTATAAATAAAATATCCCCAGCTAAACACGATAATAGCACTGGTGATCAGGTTACCCGGAAGCCAGGTGGTTTTTGCAAAAGGTTTGTAAACCTTACCAAGTGCTTCCTGCAGCACAAATCTGGCGATACGCGTACCGGCATCCACGGTGGTGAGGATAAACAGTGCTTCAAACATGATGGCAAAATGATACCAGTAGCTCATCAGGTGTTTCATTCCGGGGATTGCTGAAAAAATCTGAGCCATGCCAACGCCCAATGATACTGCTCCACCCGGTCGTCCAGCGATTTTTTCACCTACCTCAGCCGCCAGCTCCTGGATATTTCCATCGGTGAAACCCATTTCGTGGAGCTTGGGTAATACTGCCTGAAACTTTTCGGGTGAGAGGTTGATCTGAAAATAGTCGAGCGGAAAGAGGCTCGTAGCGGCTATCAAGGCGAGTATGCTAACCACCCCTTCAGTCAACATGGAACCTACGGCAATTGATTTGATATGCGATTGCTTCATGATCATTTTCGGCGTGGTGCCCGAGCTGATCAGCGCATGGAACCCTGAAATCGCACCGCACGCTATGGTGATAAACAGATACGGATAGAGCTTGCCGGGAATGATGGGACCGCCGCCATTAATAAATTGGGTAAAGCCAGGCATTTTGATGTCCGGGGCCACAATCACCACACCGATTGCCAGCAAAAAGATTACCGTTATTTTCATTATGGAGCTCAGGTAATCACGCGGTGTGAGCAGGAGCCAAACCGGAAGAACTGATGCCAGGAATCCATATCCGCAAAGCAGTAGGGTAAGGGTTTTTTTGTCGAAGGTAAACCATGGAGCAAAGGAGGAGTCCGGGATATACCGGCCTAAAATCACTGCCGCCGATAACAGTATGACTCCCATAACAGTGGCTTCAACGGTTTTTCCGGGGCGGAGTTTATACATCCAGATCCCCATGAAAAAAGCAATCGGAATGGTCATTGCAATGGTAAAGGTACCCCATGAACTTTCAGCAAGGGCATTAACTACCACCATACCCAAACCGGCCAATGCAACAATCATAACCAGTATGATGGCAATGGATGCGGTGGTGCCGCTGATTTTATTGATTTCCGCCCTGGTGATCTCAGCAAGTGATTTCCCGTCATGCTCGATGGATGCTGTAAGAATGACCAGATCGTGAACGGCACCAGCCATAACTGCTCCGATCAGCATCCAGATGAATCCGGGATAGAATCCAAACTGCGCAGCAAGCACGGGACCCACCAGTGGACCGGCTCCGGCAATGGCGGCAAAATGGTGCCCGAACAATACCCACTTGCTCACCGGAAAATAATTCTGCCCATCATATAAACGATGAGCCGGGGTGATCAGCAAATCATTGGATACGGCAACTTTGGCAACAACAAAGCTGAAATAAAGTCTGTAAGCAATTACAAAAAAGGCAATTGCACCAACAATATAGGGTACCGCATTCATTATTCAGGACTTATGGGTGAAAATTTCTTCCAGATGTAGTATACCGGAATTCCGAGGGCAACAATGATTAATCCGGGCCAGGTAAAAGTTGGTTTGTAAATCAGCAGGATAATCATAATCGCTATGGAAAGGATTATGCAAATAGCCGGAATAAGTGGATAACCGAATGCTTTATAGGATCTCTCCTCATTTGGCCATTTGCGGCGCAAAACAAATACACCAAAGTTGGTTAAGGCGTAAAATATTAGCATAGCGAAAATTACATAGTCCAGCAGCTGTGAGTAGGAACCTGATAAACAAAGCAAGCAAGACCATACACACTGGATGATCAGCCCGTTAGCCGGAACACCATTATTATTGAGATTTCCGATTTTTTTAAAAAACAATTTGTTCTCAGCCATGGCCCAATAAACCCGGGCGCCTGAAAGAATCAGTCCGTTATTGCACCCAAAGGTGGACACCATGATCAGGATTGCCATGATGATGGCCGCGTATTGACCAAAGATCCCGAAGATTGCAGCGGTTCCCAAACGATCATCTGTGGCAAAGGCAATGCCCTGATTTATTACCCCATCGGCCCCCGGAATGCCCCTCAATGGCAGCACTTTAATATAGACGATGTTGCATAAGATGAAAATGAAGGCAGCAACCAGCGTCCCATAAATAAGGCTGAGCGGAATGGTTCGCCTGGGATTGATAACCTCGGCTGAATTATAGGTTATGTTATACCAGGCATCATAGGTGAATAGGGAACCGACCATAGCCGAACCCATAGCGGCAATAAATGCCATACCAGCCAAAGGGGTGGCAGCTCCGGTAACTGGATCGAGCTTTGCTGCCTGCCAGAAATATCCAAGATTAGCGGTCCATCCGGTAGATTTGGCAATAAAAATTCCGATAATCAGGAAAAGAATCAG
>CAIXKO010000189.1 GCA_903919925.1 uncultured Bacteroidota bacterium
AGCGAAGTTTTATCAAATTGGAGTTCGAAATGGATGTACGACTTCAACGGATAGCTAACCCCATGTTTAAATGCATTTTCAATCAACGAGATAAATAGCATCGGGGGTATTTTAATATCAGGAATCCGTTCAGGGATCACGGTGGTAACTTCAACTTCATCGGAATGACGAAGTTGCATCAGCGAAATAAAACTGTGAATAAACTCAATCTCTTTGTTGAGCTCAATCGTGCTTTGAGCCGAATCATAGAGCAAGTATCGCATTAGTGTGGAAAGCCGTTCAACCGCATCCTGCGCCTTTTCTGAATCCATTTCAATGAGCGTGTGTATGTTATTCAATGTATTCATGAAAAAATGCGGGCTTACCTGGTGTCTGAGTAAAGCCAGGTTAGTTTTGAGTTGTTCCTTTTCGGCATCTTTTCGCAATTTTTGTTCGCTCCGCCATTTGTATTCAAGTTCCAGAGCGGTGCTGCTGCCAATGATGAGTAAGGCTGCAATCAGAGTGTTGAGAATTGCACCCATTATTGATTGAAGGTTCATGGGTGGATTCTGCGGAAAATCGGGGCGGGGGTTAACCATTTCCGGATGCGGAGGTCTCCCCATTACAGGATGAAGGGTTATATTCACTACTGCAACCACCGATATCATAACAATTACAATTACAGTATACTGCGATCGTTTGTTGTTGAACAGGAATTTAGGCACCAGTACAAATAAATTCAGCAGAAAAACCAAAAAGAGCAAGGAAAGATTTGTCCAGTCCCCGATCATTCTGTTCCGGCCATTCGGACTAATATCCTGCAAGTAACGTAAATAAGGCGAAATCAATACCAGTATCCAGATTATCGCATACAGCAGGAGAAACCATTTTCTTGTTTTAAACATTTCTCTTTTAATTCAGGTGTTGATAGGAAGCTGTCAGAGATCAGAATTGAATTTTATATACAAAATTCGGAAAAAAACCGAGTTGGTAAGTGGAACTTATTGATTTGCTTCTGCCATCGTAGCTTTGTGAGAAAACATTCTTGTTATTCGTTATGTTTTGCAAGTCTAATGCAAAAGAATGTGAAATCTTTTTATTACGACTGTTAAGCGTGTATCCCACTTTAATATCCAACCGGAAATAATTATCATAAAAATCTGAAAATGCATCGGTCGACAATTGTTCATGTCCCAGCATATCAGATGCTGTCAGATCAATCGGCGTGTAAGCCCTTCCGCCGGCATTGGTGCATTTCAGGTCCGTAGAAATCCTGTTTTGTTTTTCGCGGCCAACTTTCCACTCTTTTCCACTTAGAATATTAAATACATACCGACCATTGAAAGCCGTATTTCTTTCAATACCATCGCTTCCGGTGTACTTTGAATCGTAAATGGAGGAAGTAAACAATCCATAATAGCCGTTGCTAAAAAACTTTTCAATGGTTAATTCTACACCAAAGTTTCTGCCGGTGCCGCCATTGGTCAGGCTGTCTTCGAGATCAACTTTGAAGCCGGCACCTGTATTTAGCATGGAGTAGCTGCTTGAAAAGGTGTTTACAGGCACGTTGTAAAGATACTGATAGTATGCTTCAGCCTTTACGCGCCAGTCTTTAAATGGTTGTAAATCATATCCTAAAACAAAATGATGGCTTTTTGTAAAACCCAGATTCTCATTGGTATAGGTGTAAGATCCATCTTTATTCTGAGTCTGCAGGAAATAAACATTTATCGGTTGCATCTGAGAATGAAGTCCGTAGCCAACAGTAAAGCTGCTTTTAGGATTGATATCATATTTCAGTCCTAAACGCGGTTCCACAGAAGTAGAACTATTCAGGAAAAACAATTGAGCATGCACACCGGCATTCAGGGTTAGTTTTTCATTAAAACTATACTTGGCATGTACATAAGCCTGGGCCAGATTGGTGTAGCTGTCATAATCCCAGATTTGCTTCCAATCGGATTGAATCCGGTCTTTTGTTCTATAATATAGATTCAATCCAATCAATTCATCCTGAATACCTGCCTTTATAAACAACTTTGAATTTATTTTCGAATTGTAACTGGTTGAGAAATTATATCCGGTTTTGGTTACACGATTCTCTTCTCTGGTATAAGAGGAATCTGTTTCCCGATCGAACGCGTAATCGGTTTGGCCTGATTTTGAATAATTGATTCCAATGGTTGAACTTACAAAGGATTTGGTATTTAATTGTTTAAAATGTTTTAACCCGACAATTCCAATTTTACTGGTCAAATCATGACCGCTTCCTCCTCCGTATAAAGTATTGGTACTTCCACCGGCGATATTGATGCTGCTGGTAGCCAGCACCCCGAACAGGGTAAACCTGCCCAGCCTGGTATTTCCGCTGTTCAATTTGAACGATAAATCCTGATAAGAAGGCAATGCCGTAGTGCCAATATCTATGCCAACTGCTTGTGCCACACCCGCCAGTGCATATCGATAACCCACCAGATACGATGAACCGTTTTCTTTACTTATGGGTCCTTCGGTAGTGGCTTCCAGGCCGGTAATTACGCCAGCCTGCAGCGTGGTTTCACGTTTTTCGCTATTCCCTGTTCTAAACCCTAAATCGAAAACACCGGCAACAGCATTGCCATATTCTGACGGGAAAGCCGAAGTGAGGAAATCGGAGCTTTTCAGCAAATTGGTATTTAATGCACTAACTGCGCCACCGGTAGTGCCAACGGTTGCAAAATGGTTGGGATTTGTCACACTCATTCCATCAATGCGCCAGAGAACACCAACGGGAGAATTGCCTCGAATAACGATGTCATTCCTACTGTCATCGGGTGCGCTTACCCCTGCAAAGTTGGCTGCCAACCGGGCGGGGTCGCTTCGTCCGCCTGCATATCGATTCACCTCCTCGGTTGAAAATGTCCGGGCACTGTTAGTGGTTAAAGTATTAATTGTTTTGTCTTTACTCCGGCCCTGAATAACAACTTCATTTATTTTCGCAACAATTTCTTCCATTGCAATATCCAGAATGGTTTCTTTTCCTGATGTAACCACCACATTGGGGACCGTAACTTCCTTGTAGCCCACAAACGAAACTTTTATTTCATACCGGTCGGGTGAAACATCTGTAAGAACATAATTCCCATTTATATCGGTTGAGGTTCCTGTTGTTTTAGTTGCATTCAGTATTTGAACGGTGGCACCGGGCAAAGTGGTTTGTGACAGCTTATCGATAACGACCCCTCTGATATTTTGCTTGTTGTTTTGAGCAAAAGAGATTTGGGATATGAAAATGGAAATAATAATTAGGTATTTTTTCATGTTTAATAATTGTTTGTTACCGTTCGGCTATATTTTATTACTATTCAGGTATTGCGTTCCATTCCGATCCAATTCACCCCCGGCTTATCTACTATGGGGGCCAGGGTGAGGTGGATCGGGAGAAAAAGCAGCTGTACAGTGCTAATCATTTAATTGTTCTCACCAATCGTATATAATTCAATACCCTTTCTTCGCCTTCGCCGGTACCAATTATCTTCTTGTCGAAACGCACTGCACCGGCACCATGAAGGTCTTCGCCGTTTCCATCTTCTGCCCTTCCAAAGGCCACATACCATGCGGAAGCATAGGTGCCATTAGCTTTTGGAATAGCAGATGTGCTCGTCCAATAGTAGGGATAGTCTGCTATTCCACCATCGTTTAGAATACCCGTACAGCTGAACAGCGGATCTATTGCGGGACCTGCATTGGCTGAGTTTGTTGCACCCGGTGAACGGGTGTAATCCACCAGGCTTTGAAGTTCCTTTGCATTGGGCAAACGCCAATCGTTGTATCCAAGATAATTTGCCTGATTCTGCGATTGAGCATAAGCCAAAGCATTTTGCCAATCCATACCCGAACCGTTGTCGGCTTGTTGCCACATAAAGCCGGTAGCCAGATCAGAAATGGTTCCGTCGCTGTTGTCCTGAAATAAATTAACGCCATAAGAAAGATTACCACGTACAAAACGAACAAGATGCTTGGGTCCTGTACTAATGGAATAGGACTTTATATGTCCGGTGCCAAAATTCACACCAAAGGCCAGTTCTGAACCGGGCGTTTCCCCGCTTACATTGCCCATCACTCCAGTATATTTGGTACTGCTCCAGAAAATGGCGTGACTGAGGTCAGTTTCACTGGTGTAATTAATATCAAAATAGGTTGTGTCGATGGAGGGCCATCCGTGACTTGCAGTCCACAAAGAGTATAATTCCTTTATGGTTGGCAGCCGCCAGTCGTTGTAACCCCCGTACTTCTTTTTGTTCAGGCTGTTGACTACGGTTTGAGTGCCAGCCCAGTAATAGGTTCCGCTGTCATAACTTTTCTGCCAAGTCAATCCGGTAATCTCATCCTTTACAGTAAGCCCATCGCTGCTTTTGGTGTAAACGGGAGAGATATGCGTAAACTGGGCATCCTGTCCGTAAAAGGGTTCATTTGAACCTGGGGCACTCATCGGGTTGCCTGTGGCATCCCAAAATCCGGTCTGGCTGGTTCCAACAATCGGATAACTGCCTGTGGAAGCGGGGTCCCGATCGATAATAATAAGCTCTTTGGTACACCC
>CAIXKO010000190.1 GCA_903919925.1 uncultured Bacteroidota bacterium
AGTGTTCCTTTCCAAGGCAAATCCTGATGTTTACCTGGCTGAGTTGCTGGTTTCGCATCCTGAATTAAAATCTGATTTAAAAAACATTGATATTCAAACATTTCTGTCATCGGGAAAATCATTAGAAACCCTTGTTGACGAGGCTCAGATCATTCGCCAAAAATTCCATACCGGAAGCTGGATACTTGGGGCTTTTCTGGGTTTGGTTATTGCACTGATGGCCATGAACCAGGTAATTTTCCGCCACAGTAAAGATTATCAGGCTAATAAAGGCAATTGCTTCAGTTGTGCAAGATGTTTGGACTATTGCCCTGTTGAGTAAAAAGGGTTAAAACTAGTTTTAACAACAGCAAACTCGGGACAAGAAAAAATTCAGCTATGGCAAAAAGTAAAACGATCAATGTTGAAAGTTTTGAGATTGTTCTTTACTCAAGGAACAATGAAGACTATATATCACTAACCGACATGGCAAGGTACAGGGAGGCTGAAAGAACGAATTACATTATTCAAAATTGGTTACGGACCCGTTATGCGATTGAGTTTTGTGGTTTATGGGAGCAAATTAACAACCCGAATTTTAAACGCATCGAATTCGATGCCTTTAGAAATGAATCAGGTTCTAACCGCATTGCGATCACTCAAATGAAATCGTTACTCGGCAACAGACAATTAAAGAAGCTGAAATAACATAAAGAATCTCCGGTTCTACATAAAGTTAAATATTATGCAAAATACCCAAGAGAACATAAAACTATTCGGGAACCTGATCACCGCATCAGGAATTTTCTGCCTGGCAATGGCCCTGCTGCTGCTGATAAATTACTGGCACATCAGGCAAAATAAGCCACTGGAAACGGAGGCTCTCAAATCGCTGATCCAGCAATTTCAGACGGATCCGGAAAGCGAAACTTTAAAGAAAGAGATCAGAAGTCTGGATCTTCTGGCCCGAAAGGCATTTTTTACCGCTAACTGGCAAATTAATACCGGTGCCATTCTCCTTTTGATCGGAGGCATTGTATTTGCCGCATTTCTAAGAATTTATCATACCATGAAAGCTAAAATACTGGAACCACTGATTACCGGGGTGGACTCAAATATGACCCGAATGCTATCGCAGCGCTGGATATTAATTATTGGGGGGCTTTTGATGGGAACGGCCCTGGTTGCCTCTTATCTGACTACTGATTATCTGAAGTTTTATGAGGAAACAGGTACGGTGGTGCAGGCACCGGTGGTTGCAGCTTCTGTATCATCTGTGGAGAGTGGGGTTAGGGTTGCGGTGGTGGATACGGGGAAGGTGAAGAACGAGAAGAACGTGGAGAACGAGAAGAACGGGGAGAACGAGAAGAGTGGGGAGAACGAGAAGAACGGGGAGAACGGGGAGAACGGGGAGAGTGGGGAGAACGTGAAGAACGGGGAGAACGAGAAGAGTGGGGAGAGTGTGAAGGGTGTTGAGGGTGTGGGAAGTGCGGGGAGTGTGGGAAGTGGGGGAAGTGCGGTGAGTGGGGGGAGTGTGGTGAGTGGGGGGAGTGTGGAGGGGAGGAATCATCCGGGGTTCAGGGGACCTTTGGGTCAGGGGAAATCGTATTGTACCGGGATTCCGGTGGATTGGGATGGCCCATCGGGGAGAAATATCAAATGGAAAGTTGCTTTGACCAGAAAAGGGTATAATTCACCGGTGATTTGGGGCGAGAAACTTTTTATAGCGGGTGCTGATAATGATGCCCGAACAGTTTATTGTTTTAACCGGCTAACCGGCAAGTTATTATGGGAGCAGGATGCCAAGGATATTCCCGGATCACCTGCTACTGCCCCAAGAGTTACCGCAGATACCGGATTATCAGCCTCCAGCATTACGACAGATGGCAAGCAGGTGTTTGCGATTTTTGCTACCGGCGATATCCTGGCACTCAATATGGAAGGAAAGCGAATATGGGCAAAGAACCTGGGGGTGCCGGATAACCATTACGGCCACTCTTCATCGCTGATCTGCCACAATGATAAGCTGATCATACAGTTCGACACCAATAAAGGCGGCCGTTTGCTGGCACTAAAGAGTTTAACCGGCGATATCGCCTGGGATATGCCCCGGAAATCAAAAATATCATGGTCATCACCCATGATAGCCGAAATCGATGGTAAGATGCAGATTATCACCACTTCATCACCCACGGTTGCCGGATATGATTTTGATTCAGGGGCGCTTTTATGGTCCATCGATTGCTTATCGGGCGAAGTTGGCCCCTCTGCTGCCTATGCCGACGGGCTGGTTTTTGCAGCTAATGAATATGCTATCCTTGCAGCAATCAAACCCGGACCCGTTCCGGTAATTGCCTGGCAAGCAGAAGAATACCTGCCTGAAGCTGCCAGTCCGGCTGTTAGTGACGGGTTACTATTTATCGCAACCAGTTATGGAATGTTTGTTTGTTATGATGCAAAGACGGGACAGAAACAATGGGAAAAGGAATTTGGACAAGGGTTTTATGGATCACCCATGATTGCCGAAGGTAAAGTTTACGTAATGGAGAAAAGTGGTACCATGCACATATTTAAAGTCGATCGTACGCTTACCAGTTTGGGTGATCCTGTTTTGGGTGAAAAATCGGTAGTCACACC
>CAIXKO010000191.1 GCA_903919925.1 uncultured Bacteroidota bacterium
AACCGACGCATCCGTGACTATCGACGAAGAATGTTGTTTATAAATCGCTTTCTACATCAAACCACAACTTCGTTGGTGCGCTCCTCTGCTGATCCGGCGTTGTTTATCAATCGCTTTCTACATCAAACCACAACCCAGGTGACTATATAAACTCATAATCTGAGAGTTACATAAGAAAATATCTTTAAAAAAAACTTTCATCCGGACTTGGGAAGTTAAATTATGATGTAAAAATCAATTTCAAATATATCAAAACAATTCCAATTGTTGTGGGGGATGATCATTTTTTCGCTCAATCTTTCCCCAAAAATTGATCATATCGCCAAACTGCTTATCGGTAACGCTCAAAATGGACACCAGCCCTCTTGGTGGCAGAAGCTTCCTGATCCTCCGTACATGCACATCCATGCTTTCGCGGGAGGCGCAATGCCTGTTGTAAATAGAAAACTGCATCATAGTAAATCCATCCTTTTCCAGGTCCTTGCGAAACCTGGCAGCGTTGCACCTATCCGTTTTCAAGGTGACCGGCAAATCAAAGAAGACGAACAACCACATAATGTGATATGCATTAAGCCTTATCTCTCCCATCTATTCAAGAAACGGAAAGGACAAGGTCTTTTGCTCACCGTTCAGGCATTTAACCAATGATGCCGTTGTAATGGTCAGTCCTATATCCAGAGGGCGGCATACCTTTTTGAAATGGCAATCCGTAAATAATAAGCTGATCAGCTTTGCCTTAACTTCTTTGGTCAACATAGTTTCCCCATTGGTATAGAGCTCACGGGCCGACCTGTCAACAAATGGCCTGTAAGGTTCCATCAGGTCATCTGAAAGCGGGAACGGATTGTAGCGGTTCCGGTGAAAAATCCCGAAGGCAGGCAACAATCCGGAACCGACTAAAGAGCGAGTTACTGCTGCACGCAGGATTGCATATCCGTAATTCAGCAGATTATTAGGAGGGAGCCCCTCCCTTTGACGGCTAAATTCCTTGCCAAATAACATTTCCCAATAAAGCTTTGCTGCAACAGCTTCCCGATTATCCGAATCCCCGCTTTTAACATTCAAATAAAAAGGTTTGAGTCTGTCGCCCTCTAATCCTAAAAGAATGAGCAGCCGTGCCTGGTTTTCAATTTTTGCTTCGACACACTGTTTCCACAGGTTTTTTTTGAGTGGTTCGCTGGCGCTCACCTGGATTTTATACAATTCCTCCTGGATGCTGTTCCCCACCAGCGGTTGAACCAGGGCGCTGGGCATCATGGCCTGATCGCAAATAATGATTGCAGTATTATTCTCCACCAAAGCGTTCAGAAGAGGAAGGGTAACACTTATCATTTGGTTTTCAAGTATAACAAACCCAATATCCTCAATCGGCACTTTTCTTTTCTCGTCAGGATCCTCCCTGGTACAAAATACCAGTTGATTGTCTTTCAGGGTAAGAACAAGGGGATTTGAAAAAAACAGAGCTCTTTTAAGCATTGCCTAACTTTTTATCCATTCAATCTGCCCCAACACTGTTATTTGAAAATCAAAACCTTGTACAAGGGCGTTAAGCTGATTATGAGTTATAACTATTTGTGCCCTGTACTCCTCATTGCATTTATAAGCTCCATTCCTGGCATTCAAATCCTTTGCCGGACGGGCTTCCTGATGATGAAGAAGGGTAATTTTACCATAGGAGGTTCCTACAGGTATGGTGCTCAAACCTATGACCTTATAAAGCCTTTTCTTGACATCCGCCTCATCAAGGCCCCATACCTCCTCAGATGAGTTTTCATAGAAAATTACCATTGATCCAATCCTCAACCGGCATTTAAAGGTGAGGTTTCCCTTTTTATCCGGAAACAAATTGGAGAGTCCTGTCTTTCCGGCACTCTGTTTAAGCAGGGCAGCTGCTTCAAGGTTATTTACCAGCTCAAAATCGCGTTTTGTCCTTCCCTTCCCGTCTATTCCTTCATAAACCGCCATCATGAAGTTTCCGTCATTGGCAACATGGTATTGACGCTTATACGCGAATCGCGATTGGTCCCTTTGTTGCCGGATATGCAGGGGATCTGTTATGGTTGGAGTCAGGCATCTCACCTTTTTGATTGGAACCCCTTTTTGTTCATTCATCCAAATAGTTGATACAATGGCAGCTTTGAACCCCAATTGTGCAATTGCCTTCTTTACCTTTTCCCTGACAGCTTTATCAACAATTTTCTCCACATCGGTGTCCTTGAGTTGTGCCAATGATTTACGGACAACATATTTTATTTCTTCACCTTTCCGGATCGCTCCATAAAAAGTTTCCTTATGCAGGGAACCCCGGGCCGAGTCGCCCTGCTTCATCAGCGGCTTTCCGGTTACATCCAGTATAATTTTACCGCTGACCCTCACTTTCTTTTTGGTTTGCTTCACCAGGTTGCTTGCTGTATAATGGGAAACAAGCAATTCGTTTTCAACGTTTTTTACATCTTCGGTAAACGTCGCCCATGGTTTGTCAAATCGAGGTTTTCCCCTCTTTCCCCAGTGGTACTCTTCATCGTGCCGGTAATAATCCGATAAAGAATCGTTTTCACTTTTACCTATGCAGGCAATGGTAATGGCATCAATACAATGGTGAACGTGATTTGAACGGTCCTTTTTACTGATAGCATCCTGCAAGCCCCATAGCTTACGGAATTCCGCTGTTATCTCACCTTTTACCGAATATACCCTTGGGAAAAGAGATTGGAGATACAGACGGGCATATTTCGAAATGATCCCCGCATCAACACCCTGGCTGTTCCGGAAACCAGGATCAACCTCTTTTTGAATGAATCTGTCGTATTTGCCTTTTATGTACCTTAACTCAATGATCACTTTTTGGCGGGCAGTGATATGCTTGTCCTTATCTTCCTTTGATAAGAAAAACCTGCGTTTTTTTGAGGTTTCAATCTGTTTTTCCAGCTCATCTATTTTCGCTTTCCACTTTTCAATTCTAACCAGAATGTCGTCATGGTTTGCCATTTCAACTGGCATTCTTGCTTTTTTTATCTCTCTGTTGTATACCTGATCGGCGAGAGTCTTGTTCATTTGGGAATTATCCCCGCCAATACTTCTTGGGATCGTATGTTCAATATCAAATCTGGGATTTGCCCCGATAAAGTCCTCTACGCTTATGTTGCGTCCTGTGTACAGACATATCTTATTCTGCTCCATCCACAGCCTGTACTTCAGGATATCCAATTCATTGGGTTCGTATTCTGCAATTCCTACATCTTGCTTAATATCATCACGATACCCTTTATTCTCTTTTTCAATTTCTCGCTGCCATTGTTCAATTGCCTTGCGGGTATTGGCATTGTTCAGTTCCCGCGAGAGTTCTATATTGATTTTTGTCTGCCTGTCGATCCTGCCTTGCCTGAGGAGTTGGTTGATCAGACGCCGAAGCTGGAAAAGGGCCCTCATGGCCATTGGATTCCGGATGACGTTGGTTCTAGGCGACTCCAGTTGAAAAAAATCCCCTTTCGTTTCGCGCACCTCCGGATAGGTTTCTATCAATGATGGATGATAAAGTTTATTCTCTGCGAATGGTTTTAAATCGAAGTTGTCCCTAAGAAAATCAATAATCTTTGGCTGAATGGTCACATCAGGTTGAACCTTATGATCATCCACCAGCTTAATTATCTCTGCCGTAATAAATTTCCGGTTTTCCAGGCTAGCCCAGATCTCCTTAGGAACGACCTTTGCCAGGTTGGCTAAAAAAACAGCATGTGAGTAGATTAACCCTTCTTCAAGCAGCGGGATGATCTTGTCAATCGCATTGAGGCTGAGCGATGCATAGTCCTGGGGAATGTTAATGTTGGTGAATTTTTTGGCCTTTTGTTCATCCAACAGAAGTTTCGATTGAGCAAATTCAAAAAGCCTGGCTTCATCGTCAAAAGAAAACAGCACATGCCAGATATCGTTGATTATCTGTTTCCGGGTTTTGTTCCCGCTATCTACGTAACATCTTTCAATCCTGCCCATCCAATCCGCTCCAAAAACATCCTTGAGCTGGGCGGTGACGGGAGATCCGGAGACATTGGTATTCATTTTGAAGTTAAAGAGATATGGTTTTCCCTGAGGTTCTTTAAAATAAGAATAATTACCTCTACCAGCAACCAACTTCGCAATATCTTCAAAATCAAAATTCTCTTTACTTTTCCTATAAAACAGCGGTAGAATTTTCTCACGCTCAGCAGAATTCAACTGCCGCAACTGCTCGTCCGATGGAGTCTTGATCCTGATGTTGTTCAGAAAACAAAGGGTTCTGTAATACTCATATCTTGGGTGTGAAACCGGGCATCGTGGTTTGGTCCTTTCAAAGGTACATTTTCCAACCAACCCCTTCTGTGAGCGCAGCGGACGTTGAAAAAATATAGCCTTCTCCAGATTCTTTTTGTCTTCGATAGATAAGCCCTGCAACTCGCATATTTTATCAAACTCAGGTTTATAATGCTCAACCCGTGATGTGTAGTGGTTTCGGATTTTTTTGCCGCTTTGATAGCTTTGGTAGAAGTATTCACCTAAAAAGACGCAGCCCGCATTTATTATTTCCTGGCTCAGGGTACTTATGGATTTCTTTACCTCGCCCTCACTGGCCTTTGTTTTTTCCAAACGATTGCTGAGGAAACCTCGTCGCTGGGCAATATGGTACAGAGCGCGACCCAGTATATATCGGTGCGTTACCAGGCTAAGATCCAATTTCTCATTTACAGCCAAATAACGATAATAGTACGGATTAGCCATGCTATTCTGATTGGTTCTCTGCCAGGCCATAAAATCCTCAGTGTCGGGATACTCTCCTTTCTGCTGCCAAGCTTTCAGCTGATCAGCAGAAAGTTTCGGGCAAAATCCCATGTCGGACAGAATTTTCAGGGTTTCCACCTTGCGTGCCCGGCGTCGCCAATAATGTTTTCTCAGTGAACGATGACTAGTCCTGTCAGCCGCTTTGGATGACTCAATGCCACTTTCAATTTTTACCCCTTCCTGAAAGATATGAACTCCGCGGTCAACAAGTCTGACTTTTTCATTTCTTTCGATTATGGCCCACCCGATACTATTGGTGCCAAGATCAAGACCCAATACTTTTTCCATTTTTTGCGTTTGCTGAAGGTTTAATAATCTGAATAGGTGCAAAACAACAATATGTTTTTAGATATTTTATTGATTTTTAATACATTAATGGCAAAAATGATATCTTGAATCCTTCTACGGAATAAAGGTAGGTAAATTCCATGAAAGGTTTCTGACAATTAACAATGGATAAAAAATCCGGCTGGTTAGCACCATCCGGCTCAAAAGTACTTCTGAATGGATTGGCTCAAAAAAAATGTTTTTTCAAAAAAAGCCATAAGAAACCAATAGAATGTGTTACTTTTGGTTAGTAAGTAATTCTACATCTTACCACAATAAGGCTACATGCCGAAGGATTTTATCCTATAACTCCCGCCTACCCGGTGGGAGTTTTTTTTAGGGAGAGCAACAACATAAGATGGTTAAACGGCAGATCCTGAACTGTATCATTATTATTAACAGCCAGGTGGAATTCATCGGACAGCGACTGATGATTTGGAGCAGAAAAAGCAACATACACCTCATCGGTTCCATTTCATTAACTCGTTTGTAATAAAAGCTTCGAGTTGTTCCTTTTTGGGGAGTTCGCGATGTCCCCACTTTTTGCAACGATCGAGATTGTGGGGTTGCCGACCCCACAATTGGAACAGGTAAAGAACCCGACAAGAACAAGGGTGCTTCATTCGTACTCAACCATGTAAAATCCAATCAGCCAGTTTCGCAAGGTCAGCGATATATTTACGACCTTTGAAGCATGCTGGTGGAAATGGCTGTGGGTTATTGTTTTTGCTAGATTATTGACCTCCAAGTCAGGAGTTTTTCCTGATAGACCGGAAACGGCATAAATTTGGACATTTCTTGAATAGCCATTCCAGGTTGATCCAATCAGTTGATAATATTGTAATTACGGGATTTCTCTGCGGTCCTCTGCGTAAATCTCTGCGGTCCTCTGCGGTTAAATCTTTTTTTTACCGCAGAGGAAGCTCAGAGAGCCGCAGAGTTTACTGTTGCGGTGACTGACCGCTTTAAACCTAAATGGATAGGACAAAATAATGCCTCCCATTTTAATGTTTGCCCTCCCCCCTTTCATTACTCCGATTTGTTTTACACCTTTGTTCAGCGGCTATTTAATAAATAATCCGCAAATTCATAAATATTAATAACGATGCATACAAAAGCAGTTTTTCCTGGTAAATACATTCAGGGTCAGGGTATTTTATACGAATTGCCTGAATTAATTAAAACATTGGGAACCAAAGGAATGATCCTGGCTTCCCCAACAGTAATAGAAAAGATACTTCCCGGGTATCTG
>CAIXKO010000192.1 GCA_903919925.1 uncultured Bacteroidota bacterium
CACCAGCTCACCGGTCACCATACCACCAGCTCCCCAGGGCGATAAGTTTTTGTACATTTCAGGGAACCAGACAATAAACGGTACCCGGTGACCCAGGTTGATGCCGTTGGTTTTTCCCCGGGGAATTCCTTCGCCATGATCAGCAAAGAAAAAAATGATCGTGCTATCCCGTAAATGATCCCTGTCCAGCCGGCTTTCCCGGAGCTCTCATTCCAGGCCTCTTTGGTAAAAGCCGCGGCATTGGCAATGTTGTAGTCAGTCTTACTATTATTGGAAGTGTAGTATCCACCCTTTTGCATGAAGTATGGAAAACCTTTGATAAAACCGGGGAGGGGATAGCTGCTCCGGTGGTTCCCGGTACCGGTTTTATAGGTTTTCACTCCAGTAATGATACACGACCGGCTTGGCGAGCAAACCGTACCGGTAGAAAAGGCATTCGTAAACCGCACTCCTTCCCGGGCCAGCTGGTCAATCACCGGTGTAACGGCTTGGTCGTTCCCATAGCACCCGATAAACTGCGGAGAGGTATCCTCAATCGTGATCCAGAGAATATTGGGCTGCTTCTGCGCCAGGGCAGCCGGGCCATAAAGTAATGGCAGCAGAAGCAGGCTTTCGAGATGTTTCATGCTCAAAAATACTGCAAATGGCTTCTCACTACCGTGGGGTAATCGAAATATCTATTGCCTTTTCACTGTCAAGCCGCATCCATATTACCAAATCATCACCGCCAGGTCTGGAAACGATGCCCAGCCGGAAGTTTTTTCCTTTGGGAATTCTCCTGCCGTTGATGCTGATTTCCGCCTCCTTCTTCCCCCAATTCCTGACAATTATAGCCGGGTTCAGCAAGGGGGTTTCTTTGCCTGCCTGAATGGTGAAAGTGAGAGGAGTCTGGGTAACGGAAGTGCTCCTTTGGATAACATAGGCTCTCTCAGATTGGTCATATTCACCTCCCTGATAAGCTCCATTCGTAAGTTCAAGCTTTGGTGCCTGAAGCCATGACTTGGCCATCGGAACCAAACCCGATGCTCCTTTGGAGGTCATTCCCTGAAGCATGATCCGGGTTCTGGTTTTGCTGGTACGGGCATAATCCTCCCATTGCACAAAGGTGGTCAGATTAAAGTGGCTCGGATGATCCGGGGTAACCACCCAGCGCCCGTCACCCGGAATCTGGGCAACGGGCCAGTGATTCCACCAGCCATAAGCCGAAGGAACAGGATCTTCCCGGTAGCCCTGCGCCATGTTGGCTCCATAGGTTCTGAAATAGGGAGACTCCCATTTCCCTTCCACCGTATTTACCGGATTGGGTGAAACGATAATAAAGGGCTTATAGACGGATTTCAGATTTACCAGTGAGATATTCGCCCCCTTCGGCAAGGGCATCTCAATTTCCAGCTTCTCGTCCCAGGTATAATTCATCGTCTCCCCTTTCATATTCACAAGGGTAATACTCTCTTTATCAATTACATCATCCGGATATTTCCCGGGAGGCAGAAGAACTATCTGCTCCTCCCAGTCGTGCTTTCGTTCCGGAACGGTATAATGAAGTTCCATTTTGCGCACGCCCATCTGATCGGGATAAATGACGTAGAACTCATCGCACCATTCGCCTCTGGGGTTTTCATTGTGCCCGAGTATGGTGTAAAAGGCATCATTCAGTGCGTATCTCCAGTGGATGACCACCCGGGCATCAGTATTCTCGATGATCCTGACATGCGAGTACCGGCAATCCCGGTCCATCAGCGGTTCCGCGCAACTCTCCACATCGCTTCCCCAACTTTCGAGCCATTCGTTCGTATACCAGGTTGCATTCTCACTCACCCAACAGGGAACA
>CAIXKO010000193.1 GCA_903919925.1 uncultured Bacteroidota bacterium
GCAGCGGATTTTGCTCAGCGAATGGACTTTTCAATCCGGCTGGTGACCAACCGGGGAGAGGTGGTTGAGGAGACACAAAGGGGCACCTGGGGTAGCAATTATGAAACATTTCTTGGATTTCATGTTGGTGATAAAGGTTTTATTTTTGGCCAGGACAGCTATGGCGATCACCGGTGGTTCACTCAGGAAGTTTATGCCGATGGTACCCTGGCGCCTTCGGAGGCTCACAGCGGGACCTGGGGCAATTATTACCCGTCGGCCACCCCCATGTACGTAGACGGCAAAACCTACCTCTTTTTACAGAACAAAGATAAATTCTGGTTCATTGCCCGGGTATGGCCTTCGGGTCAAATAGCAAATGTAAGCGAAGGGACATGGGGTCATTTTTGGCCGTATGTAACCTCCGTACAGGTGGGAGGCAATACCTACCTCACAGGTTGGGTTAATGGAACAACAAGTGCTCCTGCCACAATAGACGGTGGGATCATGTTTATCCAGAAGGTGAATTCCGATGGGACTTTGGGCGCTGAGACCGAGGGGGTAGAAGAGATCGGTGTTGTGCCTTATATTACACAACTGGTGGGATATGAACAGAACGATAAGGCTTATATTTTCACTTATCATAAATCGACAGATGGTTTTCAGATTCGTGAAGTCACTCCGGACGGACATTTTTCAGGACTTTGGGAGGGCGCACTTGAAACTGACTATGATTTTGTTCTTCCCTTCAACGTATACGATCCGGGCAATTTCCGCTACAGGATCGGATTGGAAATGTCCCATACCACCGGCGTTCCTGATTTTTGGATGGATTATCTCGCCCTGCCCTGGTCGGGCGAAACCAGGATGGGCGGAGGGGCGGCACTGGCCGATATCAATGCTGATGGGGCCATGGATGGCGTAATGGTTGGTATCCAGCGGATGGTCGGTCCCAGTATCTATTATTACCGGATTGCCTGGGACGCCATGAACCGTAACGGGTCTTTTGCCTGGTCCCGGACCTGCTGGGGCCCCACCATCGGCAATAACCAGGAAGGTGGCGGCACCGGAATTGCCGATATCGACGGAAACGGTATACCCGATCTTTTGCTGATGAACATCGATGCTCCGGAAGGTGCCAACAGTTTCCGCTACCAAATCGGATGGAACATGGGCAGCACTGGACAGGCAACTGGCTGGAGCGCACAGATACAAGGGCCTTCGATCGGGAACAACAATTCCGGGGGTGGGGCGGCCCTCGGGGATATTGATAAAAACGGCCGGCCCGATCTTGTTCTTATGGCTGTTGATAATCCCGGGGGCCCTAACAGATTCTGGTATACGGTAGGCAGAAACCTGGACGCAACCGGAAAAGCAGCCTCCTGGACACCATCAATCATCGCTCCGTTTAACCTGGGTGATCTGTCGGCCGGGGGCGGAGCTGCACTGGCGGATGTCAATAGCAATGGCAAGCCCGACCTGGTGCTGACGAATATCGACAGTCCGGTGGGATCGAATGAAATTTGGTGCTATATCGGTTGGGACATCGATATTAATGGAAACGTCACCGGGTGGTCAGGCAGGTTCATCGGGCCGGCGATGGGCAACATGACCAACGGTGGTGGTGTTGCCGTGGGCCATATTAACCGGAACGAATTCACCGATATCTTGCTCATGACCATCGATGATCCCTATGGAAAGGATTGATCGATTGTAAGTTATATAGTACCCAGTATTACGCTGGCATCAATATTCAATCGTTTCTGTATCCTTCGCGCTACCTGCAAAGTAGGTTCCGATTTGCCGTTAAGATATTCACTTACCCTGGAAGGGCTTATCTCAAGCATTTCAGCCATGGTCCTTTGCGTAATATTCAGATCCTCCATACGTGCTTTCATTACATCACTAAGCGATAATTTACCGATCGGGTAATGCTCCTTTTCGTATGCGACAACCAAATCGGTCAAAAAATCAAGTTCTATCAAATTTTTATCAGTCGGTGGTGTCAGGTCTTCCACTATTTCCACAAGTTCATTCACCCGGGTCATTATGGCTTCGTATTCTATGTTGGTTACTATCCGTTTCATACAGTTATCTTTTTAAATATTTGAACAATCTTTGATGTTGTTGTATTCGGCATGTGTGCCAATAAACCGGATATATACAATTTTAGGCGCAAAAAGGATTAACGCTATCAACCTGTACGTATTCCCTTTGATATTGAATACGTATCGCTTATTTCCTGCATGATCAACGCTGTTAAAAGTCTGTTTTATATCTGCAAAGCACTGCCAGTGGCTTAGCTCTGTTTTAATATACCATTCGTCCAATGCTACTTTTACATCGGTATGCAATGCTGTGTATTGATCAATGGCTTTGTAGGTTATTATTCTCATTGATTGTTTTATCCTGATGCAAAGCTAAGTTGTTTGTTTTGAATTACGAAATAACTATTACAAATTCCAGAACATTCATTGCAAAAAGGTCATAGGATATTTCTGAACATTCAAGCCCCCGGACTGTTTACCGTAAATAACAAAAACGAAAAGATGATCATGAGTAAAATTCTTATCACCGGAGCTACCGGCAAGCTTGGTAGTGCCGTAGTCAATGAATTAGTTGAAAAACAAGGCCCGGCAAATGTTTCTGTCCTCGTACGTGACCCATCAAAAGCTGCAGCTTTAAAGGAAAAAGGAGTGGAACTGGTTCAGGGTGATTATAATGATTACCAGTCTTTGGTAAAAGCATTTCAGGGAGTTGATAAATTGTATTTTGTTTCATCCAGCGAAATTGCCAACCGCTCACAACATCATGAAAATGTAGTGAAAGCAGCAACAGAAGCTAAGGTAGGCCATATCATTTATACCAGCTTTCAGCGCAAAACCGATGATGATTCTTCACCGGTTGCATTTGTGGCCGCCGCTCATGTATTGGCCGAAAATCTTATCAAGGAATCGGGGTTGAAGTTTACCCTGATGAAACATGCCCTCTATGCTGATATTCTCCCCATGTTTATGGGTGACCAGGTCCTGAATTCAGGGGTTATCTTCCTTCCTGCCGGTGACGGAAAGGCCTCCTACACTTCACGTGGCGATATGGCCTCGGCTGGTGTTGCCGTGCTGACCAGTGAGGGCCACGATAACAAAACATACGAAATTTCAGTGGACAAGAGCTACTCCTTAACCGATATTGCCGCTATCCTGACTGAACTTTCCGGAAAACCGGTAAATTATGCTGCCCCTGATGCCGAAACTTTTACCGCAGCTTTGACTCAGGCTGGAGTACCCGCTCAGGGCATCCTGTTCCCGGTTTCATTTTGTACCGCCATTAACCAGGGCGAATTTGATTTTCCCAATACTACCTTGGAAAAATTGATCGGCAGGAAACCTGAAAGCATAAAGGATTTTCTGAAAAAGGTGTATGTGCCTGGCCTGCCTTCATAGGGCTCATCCTCTGAACCATCCACCATGTAGGGGTTGAAAATCTTCAACCCTCTGGAATTTTCCGGATAGGGTTGAAAATCTTCAACCCTCTGGAATATTCCGGATAGGGTTGAAAATCTTCAACCCCTACAATGCCGCCAGGCAGGGCTGGCTATTCCCTCCGCATAAATACTTATTCCAACTTAGGCACAAATTGCCTTTTGAAAAGGTCTTTTTGCTGAATAATTCTTTCATAGACTATTCTACTTTCACCGATTGTTCATTAAGCCGATAGACAATCTGAATAATTAAAACCAAGTAGTATGAAAGAAATAAGTGAACTTACCGGACCGATCGCAAAACTCATTGCGGAACTTGAAGCTAACCCAATGATATCCACTCAGGTAATGCTTGATTTGCTTGCTGATGCCAGCCTTACCATAAATGATGTTGACCCGTTCAGTTATTTTAACCATCCTGAAGGCGAAAGCTATGGCCGGTTAAGCGTTTATCAGTCAAAACGACTGAAAGTACTGGTCCTCTCGTGGAACCCCGGCGATTTTACTGCCATTCATGACCATGAACCGGCTGAATGGGGCGCGGTACAGTTTTTTGGCGATATCTCGCACCGGTTGTATTCACTGGAGAATAATCGGGTTGTACTCCAACAAGCTGCAACTATCCAACACGGACAAATGGTTGGAGTAACCGGCAAACTCATACATGCCATGGGAAATCTGTCATCACAACCAGCCTTTACCCTTCATATCTATGGCACAAACACTGAATTTAACACGGAATTCAATACCCGGGTTTTTGATCTGGAATTGGGTAAAGTGGTTATGACAGAGGGTCCTGCATTCTTAACCCGAAACCCTGCAAGCTGTAATGTTACTTCCGATGGTGTTACTGCCAAAGGGGAAACATGGAATGATTATGTTCAGAATACTACTGTCTGGAGGTCGAAACAATAAAGTTTATCCGCATAAGTAGAGCCTCTTCAACTTAAATATGATCTCTGATATCCGGAGAGTGAATACCCAACTCTTCTTTTTCTCTCTGGATTGAAACAATCTGTTAACTATATGCCTGTAAGCATATTGAGTTTTTACTTTAAACAGATTCAGAATGGGATCA
>CAIXKO010000194.1 GCA_903919925.1 uncultured Bacteroidota bacterium
CAAACGCTTAGCCACTTGCATTGCTGCTGGACGACTTGAATCAGGAATTGGCATCACCACGTCAATTTCATTTTCATGGCCAGCCCGAGTGCCGGAACCGCCTCCAGCTGGTTCGGAAAACAATAGTCGGGTGAAAGGGTTTCAGCAAACCGAAAGGCTTCTAACGCCTTTTCAGAGCCTCCCTTTTTGGCCAGAATCCATCCTTTCCAATAATGAAGCAGCGGAAGGCAGGGATGACCTGTTCTAACGGCAATATCGAGCAAGGCGATAGCCTCATCATACTGTCCGGCCCAATAATAATCGAGTGCATATTCTGCAAAATCCCGACTTTTAAAATATTCTATGGGTTCAGTATCCAATCCTGCGATTGATCCTTCATAAACCAGGCCGTACTGAAAGGAATCGCACTCCAGCGAAGCTTTTATCAGGCTTTCAAATTCTACCATCATGCCCAGATTCCTCAAAATGACCGCCTTGAGGTGCAAGGCCTGCCTGCCGCCGGTGTTGCGTGCAAGCGAGCGGTTGACCAGATCGAGCGCTTCCGCCCAGGATCGTCTGCCAGCCGCGATCCGTGCGAGCTGAAAATAGCCGGCATCCATCCAGGCAGCATTCCAAACAGCTTTGTAAAACAGGTCGAAGGCTTCGTCATCCCTGTCCTGATAACGCAAGGCCATTCCCAGGTTGAAAAGCGGCTCGCCATCATACGGGTTTGGATTCCGGTCAGTAAGAGTGGCAACTGCCACCCTGAAAAACTCCGCTGCTTCCGCGAAACACCCTTTCCGCAGCGATCGAAGTCCGAGGGCGTTGTTGCATCGAATATCGCCAGGGTCCCGCTTAATAGCCTCCCGGTAATAATCCTCCGGATCAAAGGTGGCGTGACGATACTGTTCCAGGTGCTGTCCGGTCAGGAAAAGCTGCTCGGCAGATGCAATTTCCGAAGGATCCTTTGCTGCCTTTGCCGGCTCGGGTATCGGCCGGTCATAGTTGGTTTCAGGCCTCCAGCTAACCAGCACCCGACCTTCATCCGTAACTACGCTAACCTTAAAATCATGATGCGGAATCGCAGGATCAACTGCCACAGACTCCCGGAATGAGGTTGCCGGATGGAGGTCCACCTGCCGGTCAAGCACGGTTACCCCACCGATATCCAGAATAACGTGTGATCCCGGAAACCTGCCGGTGGTAAATGCCCTGACCAGCGCATGGCCGTCCAAAAACTCCAGATTCACCATTGCCTCCCGGGTGGCATTTTTCACAACCCCGATATCCCTGTATGGCATGAAATACTGAGTAAATGATTTCTCTTCGTAAGGCATCAACCAGGAGAAATCGGGCTGGTTGTCGCAGTAAACACCGCACATCAACTCGATATACGGGCCATCGCAGTCCGTCAGATTCCGGTCCCATGCTTTCCCAAAATCCCCATGCCCCCAGGTCCACTGTTTCTTTCCGGTTGAAACATGCCTGTTAGCCACATGGAGCATACCCCCTTGAGTATCATGCTCATATCCGCCTAAAAATTCATATTTCGATTCAACTGCCATATAGGAGGTTGGAACGGGGATATTCCGGTATCTGGAGATATCGACCCCGGCCGAATAATCCACCTTGTAATAGGTGCCCGTAGCAATTGGAAAACGGGAAACATCCCTGCGGCCGTGATCAAATACCGCATGTACATCCGGCGGAAAAACCGATTGATAATCATCGTTGACCGCTACCGCCGGATTGGCCCACCAAAGAAATGTCTGAGGTTGCGGAGTCCTGTTATACAACCTAACGTTTATTTCCAGAAACGAAGCCTGCGGATACAGTCTGAAACCAGCCATTCCCTTTGTGCGGTACATCCTTTCAATTTCGCTGCACCACACCGTCTTGCTGCCATCGGTATGCTCCTCTATCCGGTAATCAACCGGGTCCCAGGTGCCCGGCCGGTGGTGCTGTGGCCAGTTGAACTCTATGCCCCCACTGATCCAGGGACCCGTAAGCCCAACCAGCGCCGGCTTGATAACCTGATTGTAGTAAACGAAATGTCGCTGTTTAATCTTATCATAGGCCATCTGTACCCTACCCCCCAACTCCGGCAGGATCATGATCTTTACATATTCGTTTTCAAGCCAGCAAGCCAGCCATTCCTTGTCAACCTTCACATCGGACAACTTCTCTATAACAGGATGAGGGTAGACTGATCCACTGCTGCCCTGGTAAACTCTCTTTTCCAGGAACATCGGATTTTTTTCAGGTTTTCCGGGTTCATAGGTCGGGATCACTACCCTTTCCACCCAGGCCCTTACCTCATTGCTTTTGGTACCGATTTCAGGATTTGTCATGTTTAATGAGTGTTTAAGATAATGTCCGGATCGATATATTCCTCAATTTTCATTACCAGATAATTTCAGATGAATTTTCATCGCCAAATTTACCGATTATTGCGTAAACACCTGCAAATGGGATCATCATGCAGAACCAGATCAAATTCCTCTAACCTTGGCTTGGCTATCGCGCAAATAATTTGTCCATCGGCCATATTCTTCAACACTTTATCTGGACTGGTAGTTCCTCCATTAAATATCCTAATTTTGAAACCAAGGTATCCGGATAAATTAGAAACTGGTTACGGTTTGAGTAATGATCCCGGTTATTCATATATTAAAAGTAAATATTTATGTCCCCAATAATCAGAAAGCATAAATTACTGTCCTTTATTTTATTGGTGCAGTTCCCATTGATATTTTCCGGCATCACCCTGGTAGCGCAAACACCTATTGTTCCTTCAAAATCTGAACTTTCCCGTCCGTTCGGAAAACAGGATACGGAACTATTTAAAAATCCCCCAAAAGTTTACCATCCCGAGACGTGGTTTCATTTCATAGGAGGGAACGTTGCAAAAGCAGGTATTACTGCCGATCTGGAGGCAATTGCAAAAGCTGGTATATCAGGCATCCAGCTATTCCACGGGCAATTTGGCGGACCCTGGCCTGGGGTCGAACCTCAGATTGCCTGCCTGAGCACGTTATGGGATGATGCAGTAAAACATACTGCATCGGAATGTCGTCGTTTAGGTTTACGCTTTACCATGCAAAACTGTCCTGGATGGGCCATGTCGGGAGGACCCTGGATTGAACCATCCAATGCCATGCGCAGCCTGGTTTGGAGCCGGATGGATGCTGGCAGTGGTCCGGTTGCTGAATTCCTTCCCGTTCCCCAGCCAAGCCAGGAAGATTGGAGGGATTATAAAGATATTGCCGTGCTGGCATTCCCATC
>CAIXKO010000195.1 GCA_903919925.1 uncultured Bacteroidota bacterium
AATTGGTGCTGGCGCAACCCCTCAGGGTGGCGGTAGGCAGCATTGTCGAATTGTACTCAGTTCAAAGCGGGCATGTTGTTTACAGCATGCCCGCTTTGTATTTAGTAAACTCTTAATTTAAACCGATATGACACAGATTCGTAGAATTATCCTGACTGAAGATGAGATGCCGAGGCAATGGTACAACCTCGCCGCCGATGTGAATTGTCCGCCGTTTATGAGTCCTGCCGGACCGGTTCCGCCGGAAGCCTGGGCACCGGTGTTCCCGATGAACCTGGTGGAGCAGGAGTACAGCAAGCAACGTTGGATCGATATTCCCGAGGAAATCCTCAGCCTCCTCTCCCGCTGGCGGCCAGCTCCCATGCACCGCGCCTATGCATTGGAAGCTGCTCTGGGTACCCCGGCCAGGATATATTATAAAAACGAGAGTCTATCGCCAGGCGGAAGCCACAAGCCGAATACAGCAGTTGCCCAGGCTTGGTACAATAAGCAGGCCGGCACCAAAAAGCTGACTACCGAAACAGGAGCCGGACAGTGGGGGAGTGCCCTCGCTTATGCGTGTTCCCTGATAGGTTTGGAATGCAAAGTATTTATGGTACGGGTGAGTTTTAATCAGAAACCGCTGCCAAAACTGATGATGCAAACCTGGGGGGCTACCTGTGTGGCTAGTCCGAGTTTGGAAACTCAGGCCGGAAGAAATGTGCTGGATCAGGATCCGGAAAGTCCGGGCAGCCTTGGAATTGCTATCAGCGAGGCAATTGAAGCCGCAGTGACTGATCCTACCGGACAAACAAAATACTCCCTCGGCAGCGTTTTGAACCATGTGATGCTACATCAAACGATTATTGGGCTGGAAGCCAAAAAGCAGCTCGAAAAAGTGGGTGAAAGGCTTCCTGATATCGTTATCGGCTGTGCCGGTGGTGGGAGCAACTTTGCTGGTTTATCTTTCCCATTTGTATTGGACAAGATCCATGGCGCCAAAATGGAGATTATTCCGGTTGAACCTGCATCGTGCCCAACGCTTACACGTGCACCTTATGTTTACGATCACGGCGATAACGCAAAAATGACTCCACTGGTTGCCATGCACTCATTGGGTCACAACTTTATCCCGGCCCCGATTCATGCCGGCGGATTGCGTTATCACGGCATGTCACCGCTGGTAAGCAAGGCGGTTGTTGACGGATTAATGTCGCCAAGGGCCATAAACCAATTAGAATGCTACTCGGCAGGGATGTTGTTTGCACGCACGGAAGGGATTATTCCGGCACCCGAATCATGCCATGCTATAGCTGCAACTATTCAGGAAGCCAAAAAGGCTAAAGAAGAGGGTAAAGAAAAAGTGATCCTTTTCAACCTCAGCGGTCATGGCATGTTTGATTTGTTAGGCTATGAGAAGTTTATGAACGGGCAACTGTTTGATTATGAACTCCCGCAGGAGATAATCAATAAAAACCACGAAGCTTTGGCCGGGTATCCGATGCCGTAGGTAAGCGTTAATTCAGGGATATAACAAGAAAAACGGACGGTGGAGTCAGATAGTTGTCTGACTTTGCCGTCCGTTTTTTTATAGGCAGCTTATTCTCAGTACGTGATGGTATAGGTATAACTGGTGCCGCCCGTATTGGATTCCGTAACAGAGGGTGCTGTTTCCGGATTTTGGGTTTCCGTAACCGAGTAAGCTATACCAGGCTTATTCAAATGGAAATTTATGGTGGTTTTAGTAGTCAGTTTTACCCTCCATCCCTTGTTCTTGACTTTTTCATATCGGAGCATGCTCACTACCCGGATGGCTTCCTCATCGCATCCGTACCCAATGCCTTTAATGATGTGAGGATTCTGAACAAAACCATTATCGGTAATATCATATCCAACAATTACTTTACCCTCAATGTTGGCTTCCTCAGCCTCTTTTGGGTATCTGATATTTTTGGTAATGAACTCCTGGAAAGCCTTTCCTCCGCCCGGATATCCGGGCATTTTTAGCATATCGTATTTTTTAGGTTGCTGGGTCATGTCAATAATTAAAGGAATTTAATTCTGCAAATATGGCGCTTATTTGCGGAAAGTGCTCCGACGAGGTTGTTGAAAGCAGTTGATGGGCATCTACCTCATACCCCAGATATCCGGAATCCATGCTTAAGCCTGAAACAAACCAGGAAGATACGGAACAGCTTTCCACCCTGGCAGTCATCCCGGTTCATCACCATTCTGGACGCGATTGGCCTTAACGATGAGCCTGGTAATGAAATTCCGGTAATGCCGGTTCAGATCGGCCCTATCCCGCGCGACAGCAATGAAATTCCCCATGCATTTTGGAAACTTCAGTGGATTAATGCCCCCGGCGGTAATATCTCCGACGATGGGCTAGCCGGTGCCACTTGGCTTCCGGTATTTATTTTCGACCAGTTTGAAGAGATCTTCACATTGGGCAAACATGTATCCGGATTGGAATCCGTTCTACGTGAGGATTATTTTGCTCAGCTGGCCTTTCAGATCGACAGTTCGTTTTTTACTGTCAAAAATGTCCTGAACATTATTTATGATAATAGCAGGCCTTGC
>CAIXKO010000196.1 GCA_903919925.1 uncultured Bacteroidota bacterium
CATGATACTTTCCGTTCCCAGGGGTGGATCATATTCGTTGCCAGTTTGTGTCCCTGGATTTCCAGTGTGGTTTATCTTACAGGAGCTAATCCTGTTCCCGGGCTCGATTTGGTTCCTGTTAGTAATATTCTGAGTGGGGTTCTGCTTGTTTATGCCATTTTATATTTTCGCTTTCTTGATTTGGTTCCGATTGCCAGGGTAACATTGGTGGAGACCCTTCCAGATGGTATCATTGTGCTGGACAAGCAAAATCGCATTCAGGATATCAATGCATCTGCTCTCAATTTTCTGGGGATCGAGAGTAAAAGTATTATAGGAGCGCAGGTAGAATTGGCTGGAGCACGGGATGTTAAGCTATTGGACGAGGTCATTAGCCAAACTTCTGCAAACAATATCGAAGTTAAAAGTAGTCAGCATGGTAAAACTTTCAGGGTTACCCGGCAGGGAATCAAAATTCAGGCGGGTAGCCGGCTGGTCGTAATCAGGGATATTACCGATCTGGTTGTTAATCAAAATAAAATCCGGAATGCTGAGGAAAGGTATCGCAGCATGTTCACCATGTTTCGTCTCATGGCAGATAATATGCCGGATATGCTTTGGGCCAAGGATCTTGAAAAGAAATTTGTTTTTACCAATAAGGCCGTTTGCGACAATCTGATACGCGCAATAAATACGGATGAACCTATTGGTAAGGACGACTTATTCTTTGCTTTGCGGGAAAGGCAAAAACATCCCGATAATCCGGATTGGTTTACTTTCGGTGAACTTTGCCAGGATTCTGATCAGGTGGTTTTAAACTCCGGGAAAGTGGAGCATTTTTATGAATATGGAAATGTTGGGGGTGAATTCCTTTATCTGGATGTGTGGAAAGCTCCCATATTCAATAACGATGGTATGATGATTGGTGTGGTGGGTAGTGGCAGAGATGTGACCCATCAGAAAAGAACGGAAGAGGAAATTTATCAGAAAGACCGGTTACTTGATGCTATTGCCAAAGCTACCGCACTGCTGATACAAACTGAAAATCTTGATGAATCTATCAATAATGCCTTGGAAATCATTGGTAAAGCTACTCGTGTTAACAGGGTTTATATTTTCCAGAACCATAATGATACGGGATACAAAATGCCTTTGATGAGCCAGTGTTATGAATGGTGCGATGGGTCAGTGGATCCACAGATTGATAATCCGGATTTGCAAAACCTTCCATATGAAATAGCTTGCCCACGTTGGTTTGAAACACTTTCTGCCGGAAAAGTAATTGTTGGCAATATCGCGGATTTTCCGGAGCCGGAAAAAACAAGTCTGTCCGCTCAGGGGATAAAATCCATTCTGGCTACACCAGTTATTATTGACAAAAATTTCTGGGGCTTTATTGGATTTGATGATTGCACCACTGAAAGGGATTGGCCATCTGCATTGGAGCAGATTCTGACAGCTGCGGCAAATACCATCGGGGTGGCTTATCTTCGAAAAAGGAGTCAGGAAGAGCTGCTGGTTTCCAAAGAAAAAGCTGAAGAAAGTGATCGGCTGAAATCGGCATTCCTGGCCAATATGAGCCATGAAATACGTACGCCTATGAATGGCATATTAGGTTTTGCTGAACTGCTGAAAGAGCCTGATCTGACTGGCGCAGAACAAAAAAAATATATCAGCATAATAGAAAAAAGTGGCACGCGCATGCTCTCCATAATCAATGACCTGGTGGATCTTGCTAAAATTGAATCAGGGCAAATGGAACTGGCTGTAGTAGAAACAAATATCAACGAGCAAATCGATTACCTGTTCAGCTTTTTTAAACCTGAAGTGGAGAGCAGGGGGATACGCTTTTCTGTCAATAAAGGATTGTCATTGGTTGAGGCATATATCAAAACCGATAAGGAGAAGATTTATGCCATACTCACTAATCTGGTAAAAAACGCGATCAAATTTACTCAGGTAGGTTTTATTGAATTCGGATATGTTAAAAATGATAGATACCTGGAATTCTATATTAAGGATTCAGGAATTGGTATCGCAGAGGACCGGCAGGAAGCGATTTTTAACCGTTTTGTCCAGGGCAATATTACTAACCGGCAGGCCCGCCAGGGAGCGGGCCTGGGTTTGTCAATCGCTAAAGCGTACGTGCTGATGCTTGGCGGTGAAATCTGGGTGAAAAGCCAGGAGGGTAAAGGTTCCGCATTCCATTTTACTATCCCTTATGTTGCTGGCACTTTGTGATCTTTCCCGTTGATCAAGGTTTTATCCCAACTAATAACGTAACAATCTCGTGGGCTTTAAGCCTCACCAGGATTTTCTTACCATCAATAACAGGCTTTTCCCCGGAACTCTGAGGCATCTCGATAATGTTGACCCTGCTGGCGCTCACTGCGGCTACCGGTAAGATTACGGTTGCCAACGTTTCCTTTCCATTCACTTCAGCCAACCGAATAATCAGATTCTTGCCATCCTCAGCTTGCTTGATTCCACTCATGACCACTTCTGATGGCGATACGGACAGCAGAGTGCCATTTTCCGGACGAGTAGCGTGAGTTTTTACTAATGCCAATGAAGGCGGCTCGGCAGCATAAACCGGGACATTGAAGTTTTCTCCTTCAGCCCAAACTCCATTTTTCCAGTCGCCAGAATGCGGAAACAATGAATATTGGATGTGATTGATTCCGATATTCGGGTAAAGATTCGGAGAGTAGGTGGCCCTCAGCAGCGACAGGCGTAGCTGCCCTTTCTCGAGCGAGTGGCCAAATTTTGTTCGGTTGAGTAATGCAATCCCGTTTTTCCCATCCGTAACATCAACCCATTGCTGTGCAGGAACCTCCTGCCCGCCACCCGGGCGGCTAACCACATCAAACGGAACCTGGCTGTAAAATGACGTATTCTCCAGCGCTAAATCAAAGGTTGTCCTCAGAAATGGTGCGGGATTAATTCCATCCCCCGTTTCAAACCAATGAGCCTCAAGGTCAAAGTCAACCCTCGGATAACTCTTATATATATAGGTATGTTGAACAAACTTCGACCGACCCCATTTTTTTACAACCTCCAGAGTGGCACGAACAGGACCCCGTTCCGTAATCTTAACGCTCACAACATCACTAACATTAATGATATCCTTTGTTTCACCAATCGTCCAGGCATTCATGCCGTTAGGCGCTTCCATCCATATACGCAGCTGGTTTAATCTGCCATTGGCTGATACATACTCCTTTGCGGAGCGCTTATCTTTTAATCCGATAATATCTCCTGATTTTAAATCTACTTTTACAACGAAATAGTCGGTTTCAAATACTCCGTCTTTTTCAGGGATCTCTGAAACAGTTGATCCGTTTACCGAAGCGTCAGTATAAAAGGTTTTGTACCCACCGGCAGGCATACTGTCCACCACAAATTCAATGGTGCACCTGAATCCTGGCGGGAAAATTTTCCCTCCGGTAATTTGGGCAGGATAGCTCCGGCCCAGTCCATCGCGTACCATCAATGTGGATACCCGGCTCCCTGAAACCGGTTTTATGTGGGCATATTCATAGTAATCACCCCAGGATGAGAGATTTGCAGAAACCGGTTTTTCATTGGTAAAAATCTCGGCTTGCACTAAAACCTTGCCGCTCCTGGGTTGCATATTAAGTACAACAACCGGTTGCCCACTCCCGGTTTTAAATGAAATCTCGTCTGAAAATTTTCGGAAGTCAGATTCAAAAATGGAATTTGCCTTTTTCTGAACCATCTTGTGATCTGCTACTGCATCCTGATAGGATTCGTAAATGGCTGATCCCGGAAGTATGTCGTGAAACTGATTAAAAGTTACTGTTTCCCATAGGCTCTTGAAATCGCCTGCCGGATAGGTGTTGCCGCTGAGCCAGCGAAGACTCGATAAAAACTCAGCCTGATACATTAATTGTTCACTTTTACGGGTGTTTTCCTTGATCTCCGCAACAGAGGTATAGCAGCCTTCAAAAATGAATTGCATTTCCCCACGGTGAACAGGTAAAGTAACCGGCATTTTTTCAGTGGATCGGAAGAAGGATTCAACGGAGGCAAACTTGATAGATGGAAAGCGTGGAGTGGAATCCAGCTGATGAATGGTTTCAATGTTTTTTAGCGTTGGCCCACCACCATGGTCTCCAATGCCGGTTGGGTGCAGCATTTTGCGCGTAGTTGGTGAAATTTTGGAAACTGAACTCTTTAGAGCGGGCGTGATCTCACCATTGTAAGTGTAATTGGTAAAGCACAATACGTTGGATGAATCGGGACCGATCCACCTGAATGGCCCGATAAATGGTACGCACCGGTGGAAATAATAATAATCCATGCCCGATAACTTAAGCATCTGAGGGAATTGTGAGATGTGGCCAAAATTATCAGGCAGCCATCCTACTTTGGCAGTTTTGCCAAACTTGTCGAGAAAATACCGTTGACCCAGCAACAAGGAGCGGCATAACGCTTCTCCTCCAGTCAGGTTGCAGTCGCCCTCGGTCCACATACCACCGGCCAACTCAAAGCGCCCCTCTTTAACATATTTCTTTACTTTCTCAAACAAGGGCGGATCCATTTGCTCAACATGCTGATAGATTGTTGCCTGGCTTTGCAACATCCGATAATCGGGAAACCGCTCCATGAATGCGATAGCTTGCCGGAAATTATCATGAAACATTTTTACACTTTCATTATAAGGCCAAAGCCAGTTCATATCCATGTGGGCATGACCCGTAATGAAAATGCTGTCACCCCGCAAGTCCGGGACTTTGGCCAGTATGGTCCTTCCTATTTCATCAAGAATGGGTGTTACCTCTGATGTTTTATTTGCGGCAATCAGTCCAAGCGCTTTCGAGGATAGTGCAGAAAAATCGGTTGTTCCGTCTGAAAGATTGATTACGGAAGTCATTGCCGACGCTGATTTCTGAAATTCGGGGCCGCCAAATCCCGGTGAAGAGGCAAGTTTTAAGAAAAACCGGGTAGCCGCTGAAGGCTCTATGGCTACTTCGTTAGTTTCCTTTTTATCCGAAATTCTTACCCGTGCACCGGGGTTGCTCAAAATGCGGCAAAGTTCAGCTACCGTCATATTAAACGTTGCCGTTGCGTTTGAACCAGCCGGTAAACTCTTTATATGATCGGTATGGAGTGAGGCAGCACTTGCCTTACCATCAGAAACAACCGCTGAATTAATCAATTCACAAGTGATATCGCCTGCTGAAGTATTACTGTTATTTTGGATAAACATCGATAAACTGGCTTGTGTGTTACCCACCATGGAAACCCCAATCCGGTTGATGATAATATTAGAATTCTTTGCTAAAAGTCCAATATCCGGACGGTCATTGCTGATTTTGACGTCACGTGCGGAAAGGGAGCAACCCATCTCCCAGCCACCACCTCCCTGGTCAACCTTAATCAGCAAGCGATTCCAACCCTTGCCAAGCTGAAAAAATACAGTATCCTGGTTTTCAACAAACGACCGCTTTACCGGACGCTCCAACACTCTGACACCATTAACCCAAATAACCGCACCATCGTCTGAACCAAATCGTAAAACTCCTAAAAGCTCCGATGGAGCATAGAGGTAGGTGAAGGCATATGCAGCGCAGTTACTGGTTCTGCCAAAGCCCTGCCTGGTGAAATCAACGAATGGTGAGATCAGCTTCTTCCATTTAACATCACCGGCAAGCTCCCCTTCCAATGGCGCCGCAACCGGCTCGTTGATAAACGGAAAGTTTAAATAATCATTGGTGCTTGCAGTTGTAAAAGGACCGGCAATCAACCAGTTATTGATTTTGTTAATATCAGATTGGCCCATCCCCGATAAATCGCACAGGGCAATGAAGAAGGCGAGCAGAAGAAATAGTTTTTTCATATTTTAGATTTAGATTATTATCAGGTCAACCAATTCCAATTCAAATCTATGAAATTTCAGGTATATCGCGTAGGGGCAGAAAATCTTCTGCCCCACAGGGTGATTGGAATGAACGCGTAGGGGCAGAAAATCTTCTGCCCCCACAGGGTGATTGGAATGAACGGGAGAGGGCAGAAAATCTTCTGCCCCTACATTTTGGCGGGAAAAAACTTATTTTCTACCTGATTGTTTCATAAATTAGCGTATTAATGAACCTAAATTCACGACTTATGAAAAAGTCAATTACACTTCTCGGCGTATTGCTGATTTTTGGATTTGCTTATGGAAAGCGAATTACCGAAAATACGGCTAAAAGTGTTGGGAAAACATTTTTAACATACGGGGTAAACTCCACATTATTAAAAAGTGCACCTAACCTGCAACTTGCATATTCTGCAGAATCAAAAGCAATTAATCAATTATCTGGTAATGAGCCGGTAACCTATTATTATGTTTTTAATGCCGGCCAATCTGGTTTTGTAATTGTGGCTGGCGATGATACATCGACTCCTATCCTGGGCTATTCCGGAAATGGAGCCTTTGATCCGGGAAACCTTCCGAAAAACTTTGCCAAGTGGATGGAAGATTATAAACGCGAGATTAGATACCTGATTGAAAATGATGTACAAGCAACAGAAGAAATAGCTGATCAATGGAGGAATCTTTTGAATGCGAAGTATGAAAATCCTGCCGCAAATGCAACTTCCGGTGTAAGTCCTTTAATGCAAACTAAATGGAACCAATCGCCCTACTATAATGCCCTTTGTCCGGGCGGTTCTGTTACCGGATGTGTGGCAACTGCCATGGCACAGATTATGAAATACTGGAATTATCCTGCAACAGGTTCAGGTTTCCACTCTTACAACCATTCTTCCTATGGCACTCTTTCTGCAAACTTCGGAAATACCACTTACCAATGGACATCGATGCCAAATTCAGTCAACAGCTCAAATGTTGCGGTGGCTACCTTGATGTATCAGGTTGGAGTAAGTGTTGATATGGGTTATAGCCCGGAGGTTAGCGGGGCATACGTTATTACCGCACAGAGTCCGGTTACTCATTGTTCTGAATATGCACTGAAAACCTACTTTGGGTACAAAAGCTCCCTATCCGGTGTGCAAAGAGCTAATTATACACAAGTGCAATGGGTTAACTTGCTTAAAACAGAATTAAACGCAAGGAGACCTATACTTTATGCAGGATTTGGTTCCGGTGGCGGTCATTGTTTTGTTGCCGACGGCTATGATTCCAATGATTATATTCACATGAACTGGGGCTGGGGTGGTGCATACGATGGTTATTTTCAAATTAATGCACTAAATCCGAGTGGCATAGGCACTGGTGGTGGTACAGGTGGTTTTAACAGCGGGCATCAGGCAGTAATTGGAATTGAACCTCCTGCCGATACCCAAACTTTTAACCTTGCATTATATAATTATGTGACCCCTTCACCGTCATCAATATCTTATGGTCAGCAATTTACCGTTACCACAAACTTAACCAACAAGGGTACTGCAAACTTTACGGGTGATTATTGCGCCGCTGTATTCGATGACGCAAACGTTTTTGTGGACTACGTTCAAACCCTGACCAACTATTCGTTGCAGAGTGGATTTCGATACTCAAACGACCTGGTTTTTACAACCACCGGGTTATATGGGATGCTGCCTGGTACTTACCACATCGGTATATTCTACCGCCCAACCGGTAAAAATTGGGTTGCTGTGGGAAATAACGGGAGCTACTCAAACTTTACTGATATTACAGTTACCTATAAAAGCGATATTGAAATGTATTCCGATATGGTGGTAACCCCCGGAACCACCCTCACACAAGGTAGTGAGGCTTCAATTAACCTGAATCTGCTGAATAATGGAACCGGCACTTTTGTTGGTAAATACGGAATCGGACTTTATTCCCTTGATGGAAACCTCGCACAAACGATCGGAATTTTTAATGAAAATAACGGGCTTCCGTCTGGATATGTTTATATAGCACCTTTCCTGACTTTCACCACTGCTTCTGTAACTGTCGATCCCGGTACCTATCTTTTAGCTGTTCAATATAATCCCAATAATACCGGATGGGTTCTAACCGGATCAACTTATTTCCTGAACCCCATAAAAGTCACCGTTGTTGAACCGATTATACAACCTGACATTTTTGAATCTAATAACTCAACAATTCAGGCATATAATCTTCCTGTTACATTTTCAGGAAACAGCGCAACCAGAAATACTGCCGGCTCCAACTGCCACAACACATCCGATAACGATTTTTATAAAATTGTTTTACCTTCCGGGTATAATTATACTATTAAGCCCCGTATTCACGATTTTTATAATAGTGGGAATGGAATTGATTACACGCTCGATGGCTTGTTTTCCTATTCTACCGATGGAGTTGCCTGGTCGGAGGCTTTCGATGATGTCATGTCTGGTAACATAGCTTTAAAGGGTGGTGGAACCGTTTATTTTCATGTTGCACCCTATTTTGCCGGTGAAACCGGAACGTATCTTCTGGATATGGCATTAACGCGTACATCTGCCTCAGGTATCGAAAACAAAGAGGTTACGGATCAGATTTCGGTTTATCCGGTTCCTGCAAATGATTACCTGACAATCGATCTGAGTAATTGCTTTTCAAAGCCAACTCAAATTGAGATTGTCAATGTTCACGGTCAGGTGGTTTTTTCAAAAATCGGAATCGCTCAGGAAAAGCTATTAACCCTCCCCGTGAAAAACCTTCAGGAGGGAGTTTACTTTGCGAACTTTCAAACAAAAACAGGAATCGTTTCAAAGAAAATAGTTATACAAAAATGAAAACTCTCATTGCCATATTGATTTTTGCCTTGGCTGGTTGCAATACTCACCATAAAACAACCCAATCAACTAATCAAAAGCAGGATACCTTTTTACCTGCTGGTGTTACCGGTCCGAGAATACTGGTTTATAAAACAAAAGCGAATTATAATAATCTGGTTCCGGTAATTCTTTCCGATGATAAATCGAAAATTGTAACCTATCCGCATCCAAAGGATATCCAAACCAGTAGCGGGTTTCAGGTGCCAATTGTCTTAATTGATGGTTACTTGCTGGATGTTAGAGGGATAGGAAAGAATGTTGCTTTTCTTAAGCTTTCTTATACTGATTATTCAAAACTCCTGAATCCCCCTTCTCTGGAAGATCTTTATAATATGATTATCGACAAGGATCCGTTAACGGAACTATATGATTGCGGGGTTAAAAACAATACGGATAACCTGGTGAAGCAGCTAAACAAACAAATCAAAAAAAAAGAGCTTAGCACCACCTGGTCAAAATTAAAGTAGTATCGGGCTAAATCTCATTTACCCTTTGAACTGAGCAGATTCAGCTATGAATTTGGGACTTTCCTTTGGCTTTTTGGTTACAAATTGCGGATGCTCAGCACCGTTTCTGGATACTATTATTTCCATATCTTTACCATTGCAGCGATAATTAAAATAATCATGAAAACGGAGCAGCGGATTTTTTCTGAGGCAAATGGTTGGGGAAAACCAAAAGGAGACGAGGTTGGCAGTGTGGCACAACTTGTTTTTTTATTTGGCAATAAGGATTTGCTAAAAAAACAGGAGCATATTGATTTTGTCAGAACTGCTTATCCGGTAGCTCAGATTGCGGGCTGTTCCACCTCGGGAGAGATTTGCCAGGAAGAAGTGTTTAATAATAATATTGTTTGTACAGCAATTTGGTTTGAAAAATCAAGTATTGAAATTGCCAGGGAGCACATAAACTCGGCCGA
>CAIXKO010000197.1 GCA_903919925.1 uncultured Bacteroidota bacterium
GGGCCTTATTCTCTCTCAGAATCAGCGTTATGTTTCTTTTGTCGGTCATAGTTCAAAGATACTGAATTTTGTTTTAGGTTGGAATCGTGAGCTCGTCGATGAAAACCATACCATTCTGGCACCTTCCTGGCATAAACGAAAAAACACTTACCCGTTTGATGAGGTAAGTGTTTCATTTTCCGTGCGCTCCATCAAGGACTTGAACCTTGGACCCTCTGATTAACAGGTAGGTGGTCCCAGTGACTGTTATGATAGTTGGATCTTTTCCAAGTTTCTTCCAATCAGTTCGCGATCAACCTTGGCATAAAGCTGAGTCAGTTTTATCGAACTATGCCCGATCATCCTGGATACAACCTCGATTGGAATTCCAACTCAATCCAGGTTGATGATCTTCTTGAAATTCTTCAAGTATTTGATGGCTGAGTTATTATTGCACTTCCGCGTGATCCTGTGCTGGTTTAGTTCAATGGTATTCCAGAACCGGGAAAGATGTCCTTTGCGTGTTCATAAGCATAAATGATTAGAGGTAAATGTAAGCGAGGGGATGGATCTTGTTTAATGCAACAAATTGACATTGAGTGCAAAAGCACCCAAGTCGGTGGACTTGAAATGGATTGGTAAGTCCACCGGATAAACACCTCCCAGTATGCTTCGAAAGGATCTTTGCTGCTTTTCAGAACCGCTTGACAACCACGATAAAAGCAAGAAAGGCAACCTGTTGCTTCAGATTGCCCTTCATTTCCGTGGAGACAAGGGGAATCGAACCCCTGACCTCTTGACTGCCAGTCAAACGCTCTAGCCAACTGAGCTATGCCCCCAAAATCGGACTGCTAAAATAGTGTTTTTTAGCTATCAGCCCAAAACCGGGTACGATTTTTTTGCAAATGAGCTGTTAACGGTTTTATCGCCTTAAACAATATCAACCTTTCCAGCGTATATTTGACAGTAGGTTAAGGGTTTCGGGTTTCCATTTCCGGACTTGTTGCGCGCCAAACCTGATCCCCGAAAACCGGCACCTGATACCAGTTATCAAATTGAGTTGTTTTTTTGATTTATTGTGTTTGTTTATTACTTTTATACCCGCAAAAATTTACTCCGATGATTAGCAAAAAAACTGAACGGGCAAATCTCGAAAAGAAAAAAGGTCTTTTTACCGAGATTGGATTAGTGGTGGCTTTGGTCTTTACTTTGGCAGCTTTTGAGTACACCAAAGAGGATCTGAAAACTAACACGCTAATGGCTGTGCGTGATGCACAGGGGGAAGAGGAGATTATTCCGATCACCAGGCAGGAACTTCAAAAGCCGCCTGAACCCCCAAAACCGAAAACCGTTATCATCGACCTGAAAATCGTTGAAGATGACGTGAAGCTCGAAGATAACCTCGACTTTGATGCCTTTGATGCCAACCAGAACGATGCTATCAAAATTGCCTCCGTAATTGGCAATAAAGAGGAAGAAGAGGAGGATAAACAAGTGTTTCTGATTGTTGAGGATATGCCAAGCTTTCAGGGGGGTACCATTGAAAACTTCCGGAATTATATCCAGTCAACAGTAAAGTATCCGACTATCGCAATGGAAAACTCCATCAGCGGAACGGTATATGTAAGTTTTGTGGTAAACCGCAAAGGTGAAGTTGCCAGTATCAATATTGTTCGTGGTGTTGATGCTTCACTGGATGAAGCGGTTATCAGCGCCTTAAAGCAGGCTCCAACCTGGGAACCAGGCAAACAGCGCGGAAAACCGGTTAACGTATCTTTCTCGATACCGGTGAAGTTTATTCTGCAATAATTGTTCATTCATAGCATTTTAAAGGCTGCTTCTTTTGAAGCAGCCTTTTGTTTTCTCCTATTATGATTGAAACCGGATTTTTAACGGAATCGGGTAAGCCCGAGAGTGCCGTAATGGTTGGTGTGATTAGCCGGATACAACCGCCCAAAATGGTGGATGAGTATCTTGATGAACTGGAGTTTCTTGCTGAAACTGCCGGTGCAGTTGTTTTAGCTCGTTTTGTGCAGAAAGTGGAGTCTCATCACCCAGGTACCCTGATTGGTAAGGGCAAACTGGAGGAGATTAGCCTGTTTGTGGAAGAAAACAAAATCGATCTGGTCATTTTCGATGAGGACCTAACCCCAACTCAGCTCAGAAATATTGAGGCTGCAGTTAAAGTACGGGTCCTCGATCGTACCAATCTGATCCTCGATATTTTTGCGCTCCGGGCCCAAACTGCCTATGCCAAAGTTCAGGTAGAACTGGCGCAATATCAATACCTGTTGCCCCGGTTATCGGGTTTATGGACGCACCTCGAGCGGCAGCGCGGAGGTATCGGCTTACGTGGGCCGGGTGAAACGGAAATCGAAACCGATCGCCGGGTGATACGCGATAAAATTGCCAAATGCAAGGAGCAATTGGGCAAAATCGACCTGCAGATGGCCATTCAAAGAAAAAACCGGGGCAAAATGGTTCGTGTTGCGCTCGTTGGATACACCAATGTGGGCAAATCCACCCTGATGAATCTGTTGAGCAAATCCGAAGTTTTCGCTGAGAATAAGCTCTTCGCTACTTTGGATACCACAGTGAGAAAAGTAGTTGTGGAAAACCTGCCTTTCCTGATCAGCGATACTGTAGGATTTATCCGGAAGTTGCCTCATCATCTGGTGGAATCCTTTAAGAGTACCTTGGATGAAGTGCGTGAATCCGATCTGCTCCTCCATGTGGTCGATATCAGTCATCCCGGTTTTGAAGATCAGATTGAAGTGGTTACCCAAACTCTGGATGAACTTGGTGTTTCAACTAAGCCTGTTATCCTGATATTTAATAAGATGGATGCCTTTTCATATATTCCAAAGGAAGAGGACGATCTTACCCCATCAACCAGCGAGAATATCAGTCTCAACGAATTGATGAATTCCTGGATGGCTAAAAATAATAATCCTTGTATATTTATCTCGGCAACGAATAAAACCAACATAGATTCACTAAAGGAAATGCTGTATGAGAAAGTCCGGGAAATCCATACCACCAGATACCCTTACAATGATTTTCTTTTTTAGGAAATGGCTCCGAAACGGGTTCTTCCTTCTGTTATTTTTGCTGCTTTCAGCTGCCGGATGCAAAAATCCGGACAATCGTGGGGGTGACCTGGGGGATTCAGAACCGGTTTCGAAAATTTTACCAAAATATGCAGAAATGACGCCTGAGCGCGCTGCTACCGCAGATAGCCTCAGGGATTATTTCGATCGCCTTCAGCATGCCGGCTTTAATGGAACCGTTCTTTTTGCTGAAAATGGTGAAATTGTATTCAGCAAAGCATATGGATTCGCCAACCTGAAAACGAAGGATTCGTTAACCATGGAATCCGCATTTCAGCTTGCTTCGATATCCAAACCGATCACTGCCCTCGCAGTTTTGATTCTGAAAGATGAAGGTAAAATTGGAATCGATGACTCAATAAATAAGTATATTCCGGAGTTGCCTTATCCAGGTTTAACTATCAGGCACTTGCTTACACATAGGAGCGGATTGCCCAATTACATGTATTTTGCAATGGACGACTGGCCGGATCAAAATATCCCGATGAACAACAGGGATGTTATTGACCTGATGGTAAAGAATAAATACAAACCCTATTATCTGCCGGATAAGCGTTACAATTATTCCAATACCAATTTTGCATTATTGGCCTATATCGTGGAAAAGGTATCGGGTATGAAATTTGAGAATTTTGTGCAGAAAAAGATTTTTAACCCATGCCACATGGTTAACAGCAGTATTTATAACAAAAATACTTGCCCACTAAATACATCCCCTGTGGTGGGTTACCCTACCAGCCGTTCTGAAGCTGAAAACACATTCCTGAATGGAGTGGTGGGTGATAAGGGTGTTTATTGCTCCGCCTTTGATTTGCTCCTCCTAGATAAGGCACTTTACACCAATCAGCTGATCAGTGAGGCCACACGTAAGGAAGCTTTCACCCCTCAGCACAAAGATTTACGGTTGAACGATAACTATGGA
>CAIXKO010000198.1 GCA_903919925.1 uncultured Bacteroidota bacterium
AAATTTGATTTCTCAGCTTTTTTGTAATCTATAAAAGCGGCAACGCGGCCGATCAGTTTCCCGGAATCATCCTGCAAAACCCACCGGATGGCTTCACCATGAGAGAGCAGCAGGTTTTTTGCCGGTGTAAAAACGCTCTCCACCTCCATGTCCAGCGGTGCAATCCAATTGGGATCATCGTGATACAGAACCCGTCCCACATCATGGAACATCCGGAAATTTCTGCTGTTAACCTCAATCAGTTTCATCGCATTCAAAAGTATTGATATTAATTGCGGCTGTTAATTCGCGATAAGAGCCTTAAAATTTCGAGATACAGCCATACCAGTGTAACCATCAGGGCAAAAGCCGAATACCATTCCATATATTTTGGCAGGCTGCTTTTGGCTCCGTTTTCGATCAGATCAAAATCCAGAACCAGGTTTAGGGCAGCCACTCCGCAGATCACTACACCCACCACAATTCCAAGGGTTCCGCCACTATGCATCAGGGGAAAGTTGATCCCAAATAAACTCAGGATAAACCCGGCAAAATACATCAGGGCGATGCCTCCGGTAGCGGCAAAAACTCCCATCCTGAACTTTTCGGTTACTTTGATTATACCCGACCGATAGAGGGAAAGCATGGCCAAAAGGGTAAGGAAGGTAAGGCTCGCTGCCTGAATGACGATGCCTGGCATTTTAAATTCAAAAAATGCGGAAATCGCTCCAAGGAACAATCCTTCCAGTACTGCGTAAACCGGGGCCGCCCATGGCGACCATACCGGTCGGAACATGATTGCCAGCGAAATAACAAAGCCACCGATGCCGCCAATCATCATGTAGGTAACCAGCGATGGAGGAATAGACTCCGGATCGGGGTTCTGAAAAAAGATCCTCCAGGTGTAGGTGGCACCGAGAATCACCAGCAGCAGCATCAGGAACGATTTGTTAACCGTTCCTTTCAGTGTCATCACCGTATCATCGGTTACATCGGTAAAAGTTTTTTCGAAAATTCTCTTGCTAAAGGCAGGATTTGATGTTCTTGCTATCATTTGGCTAAAAATTTGAAGCAAAATTAGTAATTACGGTTTAAATTTTCGGGAAAACTTATACATTTGTCCGCTCAAACGGTGGGAGTAGTTCAGTTGGTTAGAACGTTGGATTGTGGTTCCAAAGGTCGGGGGTTCGAATCCCCTCTTCCACCCGATACAAATCCCTGCCCAAAAAGCAGGGATTTTTTTTTGATGGCATGAAGAGAATCTGGATATATACGGGAGTTACGCTGGCTATGTTGTTTTGGTCGCTATCCTTTGTGGGTTACAAGGAGGCTTTCGAGCATTTTGGACCGATGGCGCTGATTTTTTCCCGGATGATGATATCGGCAGTTTTCCTTACCGTGGTGATGAAAGTTACCCGGGCGGCTGAAAAAATCGACCGTGAGGATTATAAACGGTTTATGCTGATGGCACTTTTTGAACCCCTCCTATACTTTCTGGCCGAGAGTTATGGAATGAAATTAGTTTCAGCCACCACCGGTTCTATCATTGTCTCAACCATTCCGCTCCTGGCCCCGGTTGCTGCCTGGCTACTTTTTCGCGATCGGGTGGGTTGGTTAAAAGTTGCCGGAATAGCCGTGAGCTTTATCGGGGTTTTGCTGGTACTGGTGGGGAAGGATCTATCGCTGGAGGCTTCACCAAAAGGAGTGTCACTCATGTTTTTGGCCGTTTTGTCTGCTGTTTTTTATAGTTTGATCATTTCAAAACTTGCTACAAAATACAAACCGCTCACCATTGTTCAGATTCAAAGTATTTTAGGAGCCATTTTGTTTTTCCCGATATTCCTTTTTACCGATTTAAAGCCTACGCTGCACATGGATCTGACCTGGGATGCTGCGCTCCCGGTGATATTTCTTGGAATCTTTCCTTCATCGATATC
>CAIXKO010000199.1 GCA_903919925.1 uncultured Bacteroidota bacterium
CTGGCATGCCATGAGTGTTCCTTTCAAGAATAATCGTGTGCTGGCTATGGCATTTTATTCCAGGGAGAGCAATCCGTTGTGGAGCCAGTTTGCAGTAAAAACCATTGCGCAAACCATCAGATCCTATTCAAAATACACTTTCGATTTCCCCTACCCTGTGGCCCAGGCGGTTGATGCAAGCCTCGGCATGGAATACCCGATGATTGCCTTCTGCGGCGGACGACCGAATCCCGATGGCAGTTATGAGAAAGGTACACGCGATTGGGTTATTGGTGTAATCAGGCATGAAGTGGGCCACAATTATTTTCCGATGATCGTGAACAGCGATGAGCGGCAATGGGCCTGGATGGACGAAGGATTCAACATTTTTATGCAGGGGCTTGCCGAGCGCGAGTGGGACATCAACCAGAGCTGGTCGGGCAAACCTGCTGAAATGATCGGGTACATGAACAGTCCCAAAAACACCCAGGTACCTATCATGACCGATGCCGATGCCCTGCTCCAGGGAGGGATGAACAGTTACCGGAAACCGGCCTCGGGCCTCAATATTCTGCGTGAAACCATCCTCGGTCGCGAGCTGTTCGATCAGGCTTTTAAGGAATACGCGCGGACCTGGATGTTCAAACATCCGCAGCCTGCCGATTTTTTCCGCATCATGGAGGATGCCTCTGGGGTTGACCTCGACTGGTTCTGGCGCGAATGGTTTTTCACAACCGATCATGTTGACCTGTCCATCAGCAATGTAACTGTTTTTGAACCCGTTTTTGATGAGCAATCAGCCATCAAAGCTGCCGAATACAAAAGCAAACTGATCAGGCCCGATATCGCCACCATCCGCGATCGGGGTCAGTTTGTAAGCGAGATCGATCGCGACAAGAGCCTGCGCGATAAGTACAATGAACCTGAACCGGTATTATCGGCCGGGGAAAAATCCAGGATCGATGCGCTCTATAGCAAACTAACTCCTGAAGAGGTAAAGCAACTCAAAAGTGGCCAGCGTTTTTATGAGATCACCTTTAAAGCGCTGGGCGGCATGATCATGCCTCTCGTAATTGAATTCGAATTTGAAGACGGAACAACCGATGAAGTCCGGATTCCAGCTGAAATCTGGCTCAGGAACCAGGTGGAGGTCACCAAGGTTTTCATTTATGACAAGGAGGTACGCACAGTCACGCTCGACCCGCACCAGGAAACTGCCGATGTGGATTCCTCGAATAATCGGTGGCCCCGCGCAACGGAACGGGTTTTCTTCAACATCCGAAAATAAACCTCAACCAACAATAAACTCATCAATTACCTTCAGAAAATCAAGAATATCCAAAGGTTTTGCCAGATAATTTATGGCTCCTTGCATTAAATATTTCTTAATCTGATTTGGCATAGCATTGGCACTAACAATAATTACCGGAATTCCCATCGTCTTTTGATCGGTCTTAAGTTGTTTTAATACTTCGCTTCCGGGTATATCTGGCAAGTCGAGGTCGAGTAAGATTAAATTGGGCATAAACTCAATGGCAGTGTCAAGAGCTTGCTTCCCGTATATCCTGGTAATCAAGCGTATGCCGCTTCGTTGACTGGAAAGAATTTGCTCGACCAATTCAATGTTGGATACGTTGTCTTCGATATATAAAATTGTGCCCGATATATCGGCGAGATTTGATGCCAGACCAGGAAGTTCACCAGATTTTTGCAATCTTCCCAGGTGGCTCTCGACACAGGGGAGTTCGAACCAGAAACAACTTCCCTCCCCTAAAACACTCTCAACGTTAATAATACCACCTAAGGCATCTAATATTTTCTTGACCACCGTAAGACCTAATCCAGTTCCTTCTGTCAACGATTTTTCGGCTCCGATCCGTTCAAATGGAGTGAAAAGTTTTGGCAGATCATCAGCTGATATACCCCATCCGGTATCAGTAATGGATATTTTAATCATTACGATACCTGCGTTATTTGGAGGTTGTATTTCTGCTTTTATTAAAACAGAACCACCATCATGATTATATTTAATTGCATTATTTAGCAAATTTAATAATATCTGCTTTAATCGTTGCCTGTCTGATTTTACAAACAATTGATTGGAACACAAATTAATAAATTCAATTTTGATCTGTCGTTCATTAGCCTGCAAAACTACAACATCAATCATTTCCTGGATAACTGCGCTTATCTGAAGTGGTTCAATAGAAAGTGATATCTTACCGGCTTCAATACGCGAAATATCGAGAACCTCGTTGATCAGGTCCAATAAATGTTTACCACTTTTCATGATATGGGCCACCCCTTTATTCTGTCGGATAGTGAGTTCACTCATTTGGAGCAACTGTGCAAACCCAAGGATTGAGTTCATTGGTGTCCGCAGTTCATGGCTCATACGCGAAAGAAATTCACTCTTAGCCATGTTGGCTTGTTCTGCTTCC
>CAIXKO010000200.1 GCA_903919925.1 uncultured Bacteroidota bacterium
CCCGCTGTGAAGCAAATCGTAACATCCTGAAACAAATACTTTTTTCATATAAAACAATTACTGGTTTATTTCCACTAAAGCCGCAAGGCATTAGCAAGAATAAGATTTTTTTTGAAAAATTGAACAAAACTTTGTACTTTTATGTTTTAGAAAAATATAAACCTACAAATCACTAATTATGAAATTCAAAAAATTACTTTTCGTCGCTATCCTTCTGGCAGGAAGTTCAATCCTGTTTGCTCAAACTGATACCAGTAAATTTACTTATAATGTTCGTATAGGTACTACTGGATACCAAGGCGATTATGCCAGTGAGTTTTTCTCTTTCACTCATGGAGTTTCGTTTGGCGTAGGTGTTTCACGATACATTAACCCTTCCTTTGATATTGTGGCAAATGTCAATTATGGAAAAATTCAGGGTGACCCTCTGGGGGCCAATGGAGTTAAAAGTATGCCTGCCGGGGTTAATTTTAAAGCTAATTTGACCTGTTTAAACATCTTGCTGAAATACAAGTTTACCAATGGTTATCTTTTGAAGGAATCGGCAAAACTTTCCCCTTATCTCCTTGCCGGTGCTGGAACTCTTTTTAACGCATCGAGCGGAGTGGGTTTTTCAGGAGCATTTTCAGGATCAACCAAGGAAAAGGTACTTGCCGCTAACTTAAGTTTGGGATTGGGATTAAGGTACCGGCTCACCAATAAGCTTGGCATATTCATACAAACGCTGGAATTAGCTACTGGAACTGATAAAATAGATGGCTGGTATCCGGATGCCCCATCCAATAAAAAGAATGACAAATTGTTACTTAATACCATCGGAATTACTTACACACCGGGCTCCTAAGAATCTTATTAACAGGTTAATATATAAAAAAAGGCAGGCTGATAATCAGCCTGCCTTTTTTTTAGTAAACACAAATCCATAATCATGGATACCAGATGGTGAAATTTTTCACCGTTACATCTTCGAATCCAGCGATTTGCCCGTTTCAATATGATCAAATCCAGGCACCAATTTAGTTATAACAGCCACAATCTCAGACTTTGTTATCCCCTGCCGGCTAAGGGTTTCCTCTAATAAGCTGATTACTTCCCTGATCTCCTCAATCGGCCGCTTTGGAGCATTCTTTATCACTCCCAATGATCGATACGTATCAAAATCCACCTCTTCTCCTACCGTAAAAAACTCTTCGTATGCCTTTTCACCGGAGGTGTCGGATTGGAAAAAATATACAGGGTATGGAGGAGAGTGACGAGTGACGAGTGACGAGTGACTGGAGGTGGTGTCTCCATCTTCCGGTTCACGCTTCACGCTTTTACGTGTCACATCTCCGAAAAAGCTTCGAGCCTCTTCCTCGGTGCCACAAATAACGGGTTCCAGGCCATGTTCGTGGAGAAACGCAAGCGCTATTTGAGAAAAGGTCATCATCTGGACCTCTTCGAGCTTTGGAAAAAAAATATCGCCCGACTCCCCAAGAATGCAGGCTAGCAAACAAATCTCACCCGATTCGGCGGGCGATACAAAATATCGTTTTACATCGGACGGGGCCGAGAGTGGCTGCTGTTTGGCCAAACGCTGCAAAAACCCATCGGGCAAA
>CAIXKO010000201.1 GCA_903919925.1 uncultured Bacteroidota bacterium
GCATTTTAATGTCGTCGATTCTCCCCCTTTGATTTCGTATTTGTCAGGTTTTGATGCAGTACAACCACATGTTGTTGATATTCTTCGTATTATAAGCGGATCCTTACCTTCATTTTTAAGAATAAAATCATGGGCAATCGGTTGACCCGGAGCAGCGGTTCCAAAATTGTATGTATCCTCATCCAGCTTGGCCTTTGGGGCTCTTAGCTTTTGCTCAGCAGTCAGTTTGCTAAAGTCCTCATCTACCGTTGCACTGATGGCAAGCAGACTCTCGGGTACTAATGTTCCATTCAATTTAAACATCACCCTGCTCAAAACAAATCCCCATTCGTTCACTTTTTTGCCATCATACGCCACATAAATCAATCCTCCTTTTTTTGGCTCCAGTTTGGGTGGTGCAATAGTAAAGGTTAAATGCGCCGGGGCATCTGCAATCTCAACGGATAAAACAGAATCGCTGTCATTGAAAATCTGAACCGTGTCTACCTTAATCTGCGAATTGAAAACAGTTTGCATGGATACATGGTTGGTTGCCAATCGCAGGCGTCCTATTTTTATTGGAAAATCATCAGCCACCGTCTTGGGTTTCGGATTCACCAAACCAACTATGTATAAAGCTGTTGTAGCTTCCCTTGCATTCGATTTTACATTGATGTTTTTACGAAAGGCTCCCGGACGGCCCAGCGGATCAAAAGTCACCTTTATCGTACCTGTGCCTCCCGGCGCGATCGGCTCCTTGCTCCATTCTGGAATAGTGCAACCGCATGTTGAAGTAACATCGTGAATAATAAGCGGCTGACTTCCATTGTTCGTGAAAGTGAAAATGTGTGTCTTAAACCCTTCGAGCTCATTGATATTCCCGAAATTGAAACTTGTTTTATCAAATGTTATCGAAGGTTCAGTAAACTGGGCATAATTATTGTAAAATTGACCTCCAATTATTACCAAACAAAGTGCTGCTAGCAATCGTTTCATATTATCTGTTTTTGTATGCGTAAAACAAATCAAAATTAATAATTTCAGCCGTCAATCAGCAATGCAAAGAAATGCAAGGATATTGTCGGGATTACTAATCGTAATCTTCTCTCTGACGGGGATTTCTGTCAGGGCTCAGTTCTATAATGGACTCAATATGAGCTTTGGAAAGAATCGTATACAATATCCAAAGTCGGAAGTTCTGGAAAGCGAATTCTTTGCATCCTTTTACCGCTACGATCGATACGATGTATATTTTTACCCTAAAGGACAGGAACTCGCCGGCTATGTAAGCCGTTTTGCCTATCGTGAGCTAACCAAACTTGAAAATTTCTTTGAGTATTCTCTTACCAAGCGGATCATTTTTATCATCTATAATCGCCTTTCCGATTACCGCCAAAGTAATATCGGACTGGTTTCCGGAAAAGATGAAACCAATATCGGAGGAGTAACCAGGATTCTTGATAATAAAGTGTTCCTCTATTTTGATGGGGATTACAAAAAATTCGACCAGCAAATTCTCGCCGCAATGTCGGAGGTAATTCTTCAGGAAATGCTCTACGGAGGATCCATGCGCGACCGGCTCGC
>CAIXKO010000202.1 GCA_903919925.1 uncultured Bacteroidota bacterium
AAAATCTCGGCCAGATCCAGATTCCTGATATCGTTTTCCTTATTCAGATATTTAACACCATCGGTAAGCATAGTCAAACAAAACGGGCAGGATGAGGCAATTACAGAAGCTCCTGATTGAACAGCATCTTGTGTTCGTTTAATAAAAACCTCGGTACTTCCTTTTTCAGCTTCCTTAAAATACTGTGATCCACCGGCGCCGCAACAAAACGAAAAGCTCTTGCAGCGGTTCATCTCAGCTTTGCCAGATTCTACTGAGGCGAGCAAGGTTCGGGGCGCCTGGTATACATTATTGGCCCTACCCAGGTAACAGGGATCGTGAAATACTATGGTGTCATTTTTAAAAAATCCAGGTGATTTATTGGGTAGCAATGCTGCAACAAAGGGTTCGAGAAAAGTGGTATAATGCTCAACGTATGCAGAATAACCAAGATCGGGGTATTCATTCCGAAAAGTATTAAAACAGTGAGGGCAAAGGGTAATAATCTTGGTTACCTCATAGCTCCGGAATGTTTCGATAAGAGAAAAAGCCTGTATGTGGAACAGCATTTCGTTACCTGCGCGCCGGGCGGGATCACCATTGCAGGTTTCCTCTGTTCCCAGCACCGCGTAATCGATTCCAAGATGATGAAGGATTTTAATCAGTGCCCGGGCTACTTTCTGATAACGATCATCGAAAGCACCTGCGCAACCAATCCACAAGAGATATTCAGGTTTTTTGTTTGCCGCTTTCTTTTCCGACATCAACGGAATCTGAATATCCAAGCCAGCGGTCCATTTTAACCGGTCATGGCTTCCATATTGCCAGGGTGCTCCATTGTTTTCGATATTGGTAAACATCAGATTCAGCGAGGCAGGAGCGGCCGCTTTTTCCATAACCAGGTATCGCCGCATGCTGAGGATCAGTGAGGGCTGATTAATATTTACCGGACACTCGCGGGCACAGGCATTGCAAAGAGTGCATGCCCAAATTTCTTCTGCAGAGATATAATCTCCAAGATAGGATTTGCCATCCTGAAAGGCTCGCCCTGCCTTCATTTTCCCATCCGACAGTTCCTTCATTCTCTCGCGCAAATCCATCATCAGTTTCCGGGGAGAAAGAAGCTTTCCAGTGCGGTTAGCAGGACAAACATCGGTACAACGGCCACATTGTGTGCATGTTAATGAATCCAGATAGCCTTTCCAGGAAACATCATCTGCATCCAGCAACCCAAATCTGGCAGGCGGAGAGCCTAAAGTTCCAGCCTGATCCGGGTATAGCATCGCCTTAACCTCCTGCATCACACTTTCCATATTGTCAGCTTTACCTAAAGGTTCCAGGCGGCTGAGCAGTACATTGGGTATCGATAAAAACACATGAAAATGCTTGGAGTAAGGCAAAACATTGGCAAAGATGAAAATCAAGGTGATGTGAATCCACCAATTAAGATCTCTAAAAAACAACAACAGGCTAGCATCAGCGATCGAAATCATGGAGCAAAACAAAGAACTTACCGGGTAACTCCCCGATACCGGACCAGAAGCAGAAAGCAGATAGAAGGTATTGAATCCCAGCAGCGAAACCATCAGCAAAAAAATCATCAGCAGGGCAATGATGGCATCGGTGTGAGATCGGATATTCATCTCTATTCCATGAAAACGACTGATATTCAAAACTAAACGCCTGATCAGAAAAATCAATACTGACACCAGCACCAATAAGGCAAAAATATCTCCGGAGGCAGTTAGCAGATGATAGAAAAAGCCGGTTCCAGCTAACAAACGTTCCGTTCCAAGGAGTCCGTCAGCAATCATTTCAACCGATCCTAAGGTGATTACGCAGAATCCCCAGAAGGTAATGGCATGAAAGAATCCAATTACCGGCTTTCTGAAAATCCGCGACTGACCAAAGGCAACCCTTAGCATAAGGATGATGCGCTTGCGCCACTCTTTTATGCGGTATGGCCCGGTTAAACTGAACCGGAAAATGTATTTTTTTACCGTTACCGAGAAAACCAACACTGCGGAAATGAACAATACGGCAAAAATTATTCGGGTCATATTCTATTCCGATTTAAGCTTTCGAACAGCCGTGGTCAATTCAGGGAGTATTTGAAACAGGTCACCAACGATTCCATAATTGGCAAATTGAAAAATTGGTGCATCAGCATCCTTATTAATCGCAACAATCACCCGCGAGGAGCTGATGCCTCCGATATGCTGGATTGCTCCGGATATCCCACAGGCAATGTACAGGTTTGGCGAAATAACTTTTCCAGTTTGGCCAACATGCTCCTGATGCGGGCGCCAGCCTTCGTCTGCCACAGGGCGCGAGCACGCCAGAGCAGCCCCGAGAGCAACAGCCAGATCCTCCAGCACCTTCCAATTTTCGCCATTTTTCATTCCGCGGCCGCCCGATACCACAACCTCCGCATCCTGCAAACGGATGGAACCGGCTTGCTCCACATACTTTTCCACTACAAAATCAGGTTCCGGTAAAGCCCCGGTTAAAGCCAATGGTTCAACAGTAAAAGGCATTGGATTCAACGCAAGTTGCCATGAATTCCTCGCTAACACAAGAACTCTTATGGCAGTATTTACTTGAACAATTCCACTGGCTTTACCATTAAAAACCGATCGATTTACCGTAAAAGGTTCGGTTGCTAAGGGTAATCCTGAAACATTGGTAATATATCCGGCTCTCAGACGAACAGCAAGCCTTGGTGCCAGGGCCCTGGACCAGGAGTTATCTGCGAAAATGATGGTGGATGCATTGCACAACCCTGCTGCCAATGCCAGCAAGGCGGTATTGGTGCGCGCATCAAATACAGACCCGCCGGTTGAAGGGGCCAAAAGAATTTTTGATACCCCGAGTTCTCCCAAGCGGTTTAGATCAGAATCATCAGGGTTTCCGGTAACCAGGGCTATAACTGTTTCCTCCAATTGTACAGCCAGTGAAAAGGCATAAGAGGCCAACTCCAAAACTGGTTTTGAGAATTTCTCTCCGCTATAAGGCGTATAAATTAATACCGACATAAATTATCTCCTTACAATACGTTAGCTTCATTTCGTAACAAACTCACTAATTCCACTGTGTTAAGTGGGTCAACCATCTTGCATTTTAACCGGGGTGCCGGATTCGCAAAACTTACAAATCGGGTATATACCTGACTAGCAACCGGTTCAATTGTATTCAATGGTTTAGTGCGGGCGGTCATGATACCTCGGAGCGATGGAATACGCGGATCCCTGGCAATGCCTTTCTGAATAGAAATCACAGAAGGAGACTTTGCGACAATGGTTTCGGTACCCAAGTCACTTTCGCGCTGCAGGCTAACGGTATCCCCTTTGACAGCCAGAGAAGAAACCGAAGAAAAGGAGGTCCAACCGAGCAATTCAGCCAGCATTTCTCCAACAGCCGATCCGTTGTAATCCGCTGAATCATGCCCTGCAATCACCAGATCAAAATTTTCTTTGGTGACCACCTCCAGCAACTGACTGGCAGTTTCAAAAGAATCAGATGGAATAACATTCACCCGGTAAGCTGAGTCCGCTCCAACAGCCAGCGCTTTTTGGATAACAGCGTCGGCTTCCTTTCCTCCCACGTGAACCACCGAAATCTGCGTAATTCCGCTATCGGGCTGTTCCCTGATCTCAAGTGCACGGGTAAGCGCCAACTCATCCCACGGGTTTATAATCCATTGAATTCCTGCTGTATCCAAAGAAGTATTTTGCTCCTTAAACCGGATATTTGTTGTTGTATCCGGTACTACACTAATGCAAATAAGTATTTTCATATCCTATCTGGAAAAAATATCCCGGGAGATAATTAATTTCTGAATTTCCGAAGTTCCCTCATAAATCTGGGTCAGCTTAGCCTCACGCATCAGCCGTTCCACATGATATTCCCTCACATAACCATATCCGCCATGGATCTGCACCGCCTCAGTGGTTACCCACATCGCGGTTTCAGCACAATGATACTTTGCCAGGGCGCTGGCGGTACCATAGGGCATTTTATTATCCTTGAGCCAGGCTGCCTGATAACAAAGCAATCTGCCAGCCTCGATTTTAGCATACATCTCAGCGAGCTTAAAGGCTACCGACTGGTGATTAAAAATCTCCGTACCAAAAGCCTTCCTTTCTTTTGAATATTTGAGTGCCCGTTCAAATGCTCCGGATGCAATTCCAAGAGCCTGAGAAGCAATTCCCAACCGGCCGCCTTCAAGAGTTTTCATTGCCATTTTAAAGCCAAATCCATCCGGTCCCAGCCGATTTTCTTTAGGCACTTTTACATCGGTAAACATAACCGAGTGTGTATCAGAACTGCGCATTCCCATTTTGTCTTCATGCGGTCCCAATGTGATGCCAGGAGAGTTTCTGTCTACAATTAATGAATTGATTCCCTTATGTTTCAGCTCCGGATGGGTTTGAGCAATAACGATATACACAGAGGCCGAATTGCCATTGGTTATCCAGTTTTTTGTACCGTTTACCAGGTAGTGATCACCCATATCCAAAGCAAGCGTATGCTGCGATGTGGCATCAGATCCAGCCTCAGGTTCCGACAAAAGAAATGCACCGATTTTTTCGCCCCGGGCCAGGGGCTTCAAATATTTTTCCTTTTGCTCCTCCGTGCCAAACTCTTCCAACCCATAACAAACCAAGGAATTGTTCACCGAAACAATTACGGAAACCGAAGCATCAACTTTGGATAATTCTTCCATGGCCAAAACATACGAAATGGTATCCATCCCGCTCCCATCGTATTTTGGATCCACCATCATCCCCATAAAACCCAGATCAGCAAGGGCCTTTACATGCTTTGCCGGATAAATGCTGTTTGCATCGCGCTCCAAAACATCCTGAATGAGCTCCCGGTTCGCATAATCCCGCGCAGCCTGCTGAATCATCTTCTGTTCCTCAGTCAATTGAAAATCCATGGTATTTTGTTATTTGTTATTTGTCTTTTGTCTTTTGCTATTTGTTTTTTGTTTTTTGTTTTTTGCCTCAGCTATTCCTCCTATACCTCCCACCCGTATGATATAAGGCATTAGTGATCTGCCCAATAGAGCAAACCTTGCTGGTTTCCATCAGTACCTCAAAGGTGTTTTCACCTGCAGCCGCGGCTTTCTTAAGCTGATCCAGGGCAGCTTTTCCTTCTTCCTCCCATACTTTATGCAAGCTTTTGAGCGTGTTGAGCTGATTCCTCTTTTCCGCATCTGTTGCCCTGATCACCTCAGGTCTGATTACGGTTGGCGATCCCGTTGAAGACAGAAATGTGTTCACTCCGATAATAGGCAGCTCTCCCGAGTTTTTCCGTTTTTCATAGCGAAGTGATTCCTCTTGTATCTTGCCCCGCTGATAACCGGTTTCCATAGCGCCGGTTACTCCTCCGCGCTCCGTAATACGATCGAATTCCATTAAAACGGCCTCCTCAACCAACTCAGTCAGCTCCTCAATGATAAACGATCCTTGTAACGGATTCTGGTTTTTAGCCATTCCAAACTCATGATTAATAATCATCTGGATAGCGATGGCACGCCGGACCGATTCTTCAGTTGGTGTGGTAATGGCCTCATCATAAGCATTGGTATGCAATGAATTACAATTATCATAAACAGCATTCAGGGCTTGCAGGGTTGTTCGTATATCATTAAAATCCACTTCCTGGGCGTGAAGCGAACGCCCGGATGTTTGAATATGATATTTCAGCATCTGCGATCGGGCGTCGGCACCATACCTGAATTTCATCGCTTTAGCCCAGATGGTTCGAGCCACCCTGCCGATAACTGAATACTCAGGATCGAGACCATTGGAGAAAAAGAAAGAGAGATTCTGAGCAAAGTCCTTTATATCCAATCCTCTGGCAATAAAATATTCCACGTAAGTAAAGCCGTTGGCGAGGGTAAAGGCGAGTTGAGTAATAGGGTTTGCTCCAGCCTCGGCAATGTGGTATCCTGATATGGAAACCGAATAAAAATTTCGGATGCGGTTAGCAATAAAGTACTCCTGAACATCACTCATCATTCTGAGCGCAAATGAAGTAGAGAAAATGCAAGTGTTTTGGGCCTGATCTTCCTTGAGAATATCAGCCTGAATAGTTCCGCGAATGCGTTCCAGCGTTTCCTTTTTTATATTCCGGTAAATCTCCGGCTCCAGAACAGCATCGCCCGTAATACCCAATAAAAGTAGCCCGCCGCCATTGTGTCCATCGGGCAGATTGCCCTGATAAACAGGCCGTGAAAGGTTACGGCTTTCATATTTATCAGTCAGTAAGCGTTCAGTTTTATCGAGCAAACCGTGGCTCCTGATATAATTTTCGCACACCTGATCGATGGCGGTATTCAGGAAAAAAGCCACCATCGCAGGAGCAGGGCCATTGATAGTCATAGAAACCGATGTTCCGGGATCAGAAAGATTAAACCCGGAATACAATTTTTTACAGTCATCGAGGCAGCAAACAGAAACGCCTGCATTACCGATCTTTCCATATACATCGGGTTGGCTGCCAGGATCCTCTCCATATAAAGTAACTGAATCATAAGCTGTTGAAAGCCTTTTAACTTTAATTCCCCTCGAAACATAATGAAATCGGCTATTGGTCCTTTCCGGGCTTCCTTCTCCTGCAAACATGCGCAGCGGGTCCTCCTCCTGACGCTTGAAAGGATAAACTCCGGCAGCAAAAGGAAATTCGCCCGGGAAATTCTCCATGAGCACCCATCTGAGCACATCCCCCATATCGGTGTACCTGGGAGCGGCAATCCTGGGAACTTTTAATTGAGATAAGGTTTCGAACCGGTTTCCGGCGCTGATCTGCTGTCCACGTACCTCATAAGTAAATTTTTCCGACTGATAAGCAGCCTTCTTACCCTCCCAGTTTACCAGGATTTCACGGTTTTCGGGATCGAGCTGCAATTCAAATTTTTCTCTCAATTCATGGATTGGCAAAGTTGGATCCATTGCAGAAACGGTATCCAAAGCAGTGAGTTTGCGTGCTACTTCAGCTTGATTAGCAGCCTTTTGGTTGTACTTTCTGACCAGGTCGGAAATCTCCGAGAGATATCGCTTTTTTCCGGGTGGCAATATCGTGTAAGACCCATAACCCGGATCAATTGTTGGATCGTCTACTTTGGGTACCAGCAGTGATTTAAATCCGGATACCGACATCAATGAATTAAAGAAATAATTGATACCCTGATCATTATATTGCGATGCCATGGTACCGAAAACAGGCATACCAGCCAAATCCTCCTCAAAAAGACCATGATTGCGCTGGTATTGTTTTTTAACATCGCGCAGCGCATCTCGGGCACCCGGATGATCAAATTTATTCAATACAACCAGATCGGCATAATCCAGCATATCAATCTTTTCCAGCTGCGTGGCCGACCCATATTCGGGTGTCATCACATAAACCGAATAATCGCTGTGGTCGGTGATTTCCGTATCGGATTGACCAATACCACTGGTTTCCAGGATGATCAGATCGAAACCCGCTGCTTTTACAATATTCAAGGCATCTCTCACGTACTTTGATAAAGCCAGATTTGACTGCCGTGTAGCCATCGACCGCATGAAAATGGATGTATGATTGATCGCATTCATCCGTATCCGATCAGCAAGCAAGGCACCTCCGGTTTTGCGCCGTGATGGATCTACTGATATGATTGCCAGGTTTTTATCTGGGAATGCTTCACGGAAACGTAATACAATTTCGTCTACAATAGAAGATTTTCCGGATCCACCGGTACCGGTAATCCCGATAACGGGGGTTATTGGTTGTGCGGCTATCGGTGTTATGGCTTCAAATTCATTGGCAAAGCGGTTAGCATCGTTTTCCGCGATGGTGATCAGCTGGGATATGATCTGG
>CAIXKO010000203.1 GCA_903919925.1 uncultured Bacteroidota bacterium
CGTGCCTGCCTACCTTCTCCATGATGCCGGCAAAATCAAGCAACGATTCCAGAGTCAGCATCTTATAGGCATTCTGGGATTCAGTGCATCCCGGATTTTCAAACATGGCCCCAATGCGTTCATCGGACCCATAGTAACCCAATGGAGGGTTGGTTCCAAAAACCTCATTGGCTGCATCCAGTTTTTTTGATGCATTCCCGATATATTTTATCACCGTAGTGCTGTCGCCGGTATAATTATAGTAATCAACCAAACTTTGAATCCAGTATAAAGAGTAGCTCAGGATTCCGTTATTCTGATCGGCGGTGTGGTTAATATTTGTCAGAATGAAGTCGTAATTTCCAAAGGCAACTAAAGCGGCTGCCTGGGAGGTATATGCATCTCCGGTCCATGAAAACCGGTCGCTCCGTTCCATCAGAATGGCACCAAAATAATCTTTCAGAAGATTTAGTTTTACCCCATAAGCACCTGTGTACCATATCCGTGTCAGCATGGTATCATTGCAGGAAAAAGAACCACTATAGTTTACTGGTTTGATCTGGCATACTAACCGGACGCCAGAAATATGCCAGGGTTTTTCAAATGATCTAACGTGTATCCACCCATATCTCACTCCCTCATACCATTTATCATTCAGCTCAAGCCGGTATGTATTTCCGTACTTTACCGGTTCAAGGGTTTTAAACCGGTGCTGGGCGCCATCATTAACCACAGCGGGCTGGTTGTATTCGCTGATGCTCATTTCAACCTTGCCTTTCAGGTCCGGGGAATCAAACTCGAGCCAGGCAGCATTAACCTGCTTAAAATCAATTCGAATTGATCCGATGCCTTTAACCGTAACTTCCGGTGACTTTCCGGTAAGCGATTGCAGATTATCAAATGAAGAGGGGGAATCGGATACAACTTCACCAGGATTCAGAATATAAACTTCCAGATCATCTGTTGCTTTTGGATTGGCCCACCGGTAGGCAACCAGCGGGTCGGGCGATTCAGGAACCGGCATACCCGAGAATCCTCCACTGACATAAGGATAGGGCTGAGGGATGGGGGATTGCAGCGATGATGGCTTATTACAGGCAATGATGATAGAAATTGCCAGAATTACAGAAAACGGGACCAATGATTTTTTCATAGTTTGAGTTTATTATCACAAAGTACCAACCCTTTTGCACCCTTATAAAACCGATCGTAAAGTTTACGACAATTGTCTTTCCTACAAACTTCGTCATTCATTTTCAAACTTCCGCGATAATGATTGAGTGTTTAAACGATATAAAGTCCGATATTAATGAGGAAAGATCACGAGCAAGTTACTGAGAATTTGATCCTGTAATAAAAACCTCATAATCTTCTACATAGCTCTGAGAACAAGAACTTATAAATGTTTTCCAGCCACTTATATCCTGGATTTCATCGATGAATAGGAGAACCTAAAATATTTACACCTGAACTCATATTTTATTATCTGATTAATAGTATTTTATGATAATGCTTTTGGTTAAATGAAATTATGCGACAGAAATAAATACCACCGGACAGCGGAGTGCCAGCCTCGTTGGTTCCATTCCAGGTTATCTGATAAACCGAAGGGGATTGTTGTTGTTGGATCAGGGTTTTGATCACCTGACCGGTAATATTCAGAATTTGAACATTAATATCATATTTCACGGAAGCTGCAGCCACCTGGTATTCAATGGTAATGATATCAGTAAAAGGATTTGGGAATACGCGGCTGATGCCAGATGGAGTTTGAGGTTGATGAGTTGAGAGGAGGATAGAATTCCGTTCACCGGGTGATCCTGCGAAAACACTACTGATGGACCAGTTTTCCGGCAGAGAGTTATCGAGCGCGGGATCCTTCAATTCCAGGGTAAAGCCATCTTTACCAAACAGATCGGGCCATGGAGTTACTGAAGTGTAACTAACCTGGTCGATCAATTCATTTTTAGCGTTAAAGATCCTAAGTTGATCCCCGGTGGAGGAAAACTTAAAACTCAGATCCCCGGTTATTTGGCGCACTTCAGGTTGGAGGATGCCAAAGTTTGTTGAATTGCGGCAAATAATCAGGAAAGAATAAGGCCCAATACTCAGGTTTGAAGGAAGTATGAAGGAATGGTCATCGGAATTATCCTTGAATACCCAGCCGCTGAGGTCAATGGTTACATCAGAATTATTATAAAGCTCAGCCCAGTCTTTGGTATCAAAATCAATTGAGGAGCGATAATTTATCTCATTGATGATAACCGCATGATCATTGGGCTGGGTAGCTGCCTCAAAAACAGCATTTAGGGCAGGTAACGCTGAGGTAACCTCCAGAACTTTATATAGGGAGGTATCACCATCTGACCATTGTTTAAATCGATTTCCGGGTTTTGGGCAAGCCAATAAGGTTATCGGAATTTTTGGAAAATAGCGCCCGGTAAAAGGCAGTGAATGCAGCACCTGCGTATTGATTTGAATGGTTCCCAAACTGGTATCCGAAGAGTTTAGGGTAATGGTCAACGTTCGCTGCAGCATGAATTTGGTCATCAAGTGATTAAAAACATTATTGACACGTTCATCGGCAAATTTTGTCAGAACCTGAACATCCTCGGTCCAGTGCCCGGCTGATTCCGGATATTTTTGATGATGCCTGGGGATTTCCGGTTCCAGAACCGATTTCATAAGGTTGATCAAGGCATTTACCCGATTGGCCTGGAATGTAGTGTTCAGATGATCGCAAAAAGTATTAATAAAACGGTTCCTGAAATTGATATTCCGGAGCAGGCTTCGCAGCAACAAGGTTGAAGCAGGTGGATTGGGCCAGGCGGAACCCGTAGATTGGGTGGCTTGTAATAAGGTATTATGCAGATAATGGAGCAATTGATTGCCACTTTCATTGCCAAATGGGCTCAGGCTAAACCCGAAATCGGTATCAAAAAGAATCCATCTCCATTTCCCAACCGGATCATTTGGCCGCCACCACTTGATATTATTGCCCGGCCAATCGCCATTATCTATATAGATCTCCGCTATCTGATAATTGATAAAGTTCTGAATATCTATTTGTTCTGATACAACCTTATAGTAGTCATCGTTAGCCAGATCGTGTGTATTCAGGTAGCCGGTAAGTTGGGCGTATCCATCAACACTGCCATTAAGCACCTTAGGTTCTGTGATATAAGGAGGATACTCCAGCATATCGATTTTACTGCTATTAACATTTGTGTTGTCCTGAATAAAATTCTCGCTAACCTTTTCGCGGATGTGCATAATTCCGTAATACTGACCATTTAAAAAAACAACGGCCGGGCGTGAAGCTGCCTGCTCCAAATCCATCACACCGGCAAAAATAGAATGGATCATTTCATCGCGGAACAGGGTCCATTTAAAATCGTTTCCACCATTTCGAAGCACAAAAGCATCGTAAGAAACGGACTCCCTGTCATTAAACAACTTGTATTTAATTTTAGGAGTTCCGTAAATTTTCCGCGCATAAATGTTTAATGCTTTTTGCGATTGGGCTCGGGTCAATCCACCGTGAACTTTAACTCCGGCATCTAAACTAAATCCGGGAACACCATCAGTATCAAAAAACTCTACATGAACAGGCCGCTCCCAATCCTGGAACAGATTCGATTCGGCATAGGGCTCCCAATAGACAAATATTCCGTAATCAGGATCATAGAGATTAAAAGGATCGATAGCCAGGGAAATTACGGGTAAGGTGATCGATTCATTGATCAGGTAAGTTAATGTGGTGATGGGGCTGGGTACTTTACCGGCAGAATAGCATCGTGCCCTGATGGTTGTTGTTGCATTAACTGGAATATCAGCCATATATCGATTTGAGAGCTCGGTAGGTTCAGCTCCATTAAGGCTATAGAAAATGGTGCTGTTGGGAGTATTGGTCAACAGTTGAATCCGGATGGGGGAAGAATAAAAACCGGCAGGGGATGAAAACACAGGCATGCTGCAGGTATCCGGGATTACAGACTGAGGCAGGGCAAGGGTTCCGGATAAGAGGAAAACGAATATCAGGCAGGCTTGGAGTTGAGGGAGCATATTTACATTACTGATTTACAAGTTTTAAGTAAAAGGTTAAAGGATAAAATTTTACCGGCAGAGGGCGCGGAGGTTTGCGCGGAGGGCCGCAGAGATTGGGATCGGCTGAATTTACTTGTCTGTATGATTTTCAGTTTGTGTTTGTGTTTGTGGAATCTGAGGTCTGGAAATTCCTTCGCGGTATAAGATGCGCCAGGTGTTTTCAGGGAAAATATAATTCATAAAGAGCGGTTGGGGCAACCAAACCCGGAAAAGGTTTTTTTCAGTATATTGATTGCCGGCAGAGGCATAATCGCACATTAGCAGAGGAATCTTTTTATGATCGAAGAAGTGGGTATACCGATAGAGGAAAGGAACTTCGAAAGCCATCCACACCTCAGCAGGTTTTTCCCTTACCGGTATTAACTCGATATATTGCTGAACAGATGAGGGAGTTGAGCAAGGTTTTGGCAGCACATAATTCAGACCACCCAGTTCGTCCACGTGATTCCATTTAGTTCCATCGGGAAGCAGCCAAAGGTTATAATTGGCTGGCTTAACCAAGCGGTTATCGAGTGCCAATACAATGGGGCCGCGCATTACAGCCTGATCATTTACATTTCCCGGAGCCGTAATAATCCGGCCCCTGAGGTCCAGCTCAAGGAGCATTTTATCGCCGGCCTTCCACAGACGGGTAATGCTAACGTAAGAACCTGCCGTGCAGCTAATGGTTTCATCATTGACCATTAAGGTGGTAATTTTGCTCCAGAGCGGAATGCGGACCTTAACCATAAAGCGCGAAGATTTATCAGGGTCGATGCTGATGGTTACTTTACCTGTTTCAGGATAATCAGTTACCTGGGTAAGCTTCACCAGGGTGCCATTTTTAAGTTTTTGGGACCATTTTCCCTGACTGTAGAGGTTGATCACCGGACCGCTTTCCGATTGCATGACTGACCAGCCCGGAGTAATCAACAAACCGCGCGGGCCATTGGCCACACAGCAGCTCGATTGGCAGACGGGCACCTGGATAGGGCTGGGCATCCGTTCACCAGCCAGCTGGGAATAATAGGCCCACCAGCTTCCATCGCCGCACATGGCACCCAGCAAGGCATTATAAAGGGAAATTTCGAGCTGGTCGGCCCACTTGGGATCACCTGTCAGTCGAAGCAATTGGTAACATAATTTCATCCAGGTTACCGTGACACAGGTTTCCATGGGTTGTTCCATCATTTGAGTCTGCCGGTTGGCACCATCGCACCAAAGCTCAGCACTTGAGCCAGAGCCCACAATCATAATTTCTTTATTCAGTACACTTTCGCCGAATCTAACCACCGCGTCCAGCAGCCGTTGCTCTCCCGTAACGCGGTACAATTCGCACAGACCTTCGTAACACGACATCATTTCGTACGCTTTTGGGGCAGCCATCAGAACCGGATCAACGCCGGTAATGGCATCCTCAATATAACGGAGACCACCGGGATTGTAACTATCGGGCTCGCTCCAAAGCTTTACCAGGTATTGCGCAAAATCGAGATACTTTTTATCGGCCGACCGCTGGTACACCAGTACAACCGGTTCGAGCACCGAGCAGGATGAAAGGGATCCGAGTATCCTCAAACCTGTTTCTGTGAGCTTTTTCTTGCCAGGCCCTGCGATTCCGATCAATGCATCGGTAGCCCGGCAAGCCGCTTCCAGCGATGCTTTATCTCCGGTTTGATCATAATGGGCAATGAGGCCAAGCAGCGCATATTTGCGACCCCAAATGTCCCAAAACCCGAATTCCTGAGCGCGCGAATAGCTGCTGAGGCGCCCGTCAGCATCCTGAGCTTTCAGCAATTCACCTACCGCTTTATCCAATATTTCTTTATGGACAGTGGTTGGTTGATAAGCGTATGCA
>CAIXKO010000204.1 GCA_903919925.1 uncultured Bacteroidota bacterium
TCCGGTTAAAATCAAGAATTGTTTTACCAGCCTTCCTAACCTGAGTCATCGAAAAAACATGACTTCCAACCCGGATATTTTCCACGGTGACCGAGTCCCAGTCCAAAGGAAAATCCGGATTTATGATAACGTTGTTTTTCATTGCATCAGGTTTCAGTCCGAGCATACCTTCAATGGCTGGCTGAATCACCATGGTTTCGCTCCAGGCCTGATGACGGCATACCCCAAAATATTTGTATTGCGTGCCGTGCAAAACCTCCTCGATATAACCCAGCGACCAGTTTTTGTATACCAGCAGGTTGCTCATCATTTTCGAATACCCCTGAACCGGATTTGCGGCGGCATAGTCACCCAATGAAGCCCATCCGGTAAACAGCGGCCACACACTTCCGGTGTGATATCCTCCGGGAGCAAAGAATTTTGCCTTTTCACTTACAATCCTTGTCCCCCAATCGGTAGTGAAATTGCAGGATGCCAGTTGTTCTACCACACTTTTTATCTTAATCCGATCGCTCACCTGACCCCAATAAATAGGGATCGCTGTCATTACGGATGGTTCAGCCAGATAGGTGCCATCTTTATATAATCCGTGATTAAAAAATTTGGTCTCCGGATTCCAGAATCCGCTATTTAGCTTTTCCAATACCACCTTTGCTTCATTTTCATATTGAGTGGAAAGATCCTGCAATCCGATATTTCGCGCCATATAAGCCGCTTGTTTCAAAGCTTCGGCCCAGCAGGAAACCATATATTGAGTGGTATGGGTTCCATATAAATCGCCTCCCTCTTCCCAGCCGTGGCCCTGCTGGGTATTCTCAATCAAATGATCGCCATCGGTATCGGTTGAATAGCAAAAGTCGATGGCCTTTTTTATGGCGGGCCATTCCTTTCGGATCAGTGCAGTATCTCCTGAATGATGCAAATACTTACCTGCTAACGCGATATACAGTGGAGTAGCATCGGCTGCATCGTAATGGGCAATTCCCGATGTAGTGAGTTCATGATAGATTTTTCCGCTGATATCCTGATACCGTGAGAATAGTTCCAACACGGTTTTCACCCGGTCAAAATCGCCGTAATCCAGTAAGGCAAAGCTGCTCCAAACGGCATCGCGACCAAAATACCATGCATAACCGGGCCGTCCGTTTACTTTATGTCCACCTTTCCATCCATAATCCGTTGTGGCATATCCGGCTACCAGTGAACGCCCTACTCCGGGTGTATTTACAATAAACCTGTCGGTGCCCGCAATGGCCCATCGATAACCGGTATTGAAATCTGCATCCGGACCGGTGATACTCAGTTTTCCGTTGAACAATGATTTCGAGTTTTTAACCGCTGCCTGGTAAACCGCTTTTGGATCAAGCATTGCCCGTCGATAGGCACTCACCGCCTCAGTAAGACCAGTGGCAGATACCGCTAAAACAACATCAAGCGATTCCCCTGAACTTATGGTTGCGGCCATTCCGGCGCCAACGATCAAGCCTTCTCCAGCTGATGCTTTTTGTTCTGTTGCCGGCTTGTTTATCCCGATAATTGATACAAAATCCCCTGCCTTATTCTGAATCACCCAACCGTTAAGTCCTTTATCCCATCCATATTTTAGGCCACCGGTAACTTTTTCAGAATAGGGCCACATAAACCGGAGGTTACTTTTAAATGATATTCCTATTTCAACAGCCTCTGCTCCTGAATATTCATAATGAATCACCGCATTACCATCGGTAGGGTGGCAGGTAATTATTTCTTTAATTATACTATTTCCGATCTGATAAGTTCGATTAAAAGATTCCGGTCCGACATCGACTTTTGGCGATAGTTCATTTAAGCGAATCACCTTGCCACTGCCGGTAAACTTCAATGATACCTCATAATCTCGCACTGCCATAAACGGATGCGCCCATACTTCATCGATTCCACCAGCCTCCTTTCCCATCAAAACCATCCTTTCACCGGCAATATCCCACATATTTTTGGCCCCTTTTGGATTTGACAATGAAATTGGATTTCGCACAATCTCCCAATTTACGGAAGCTGCACGAGAGATATCCGGACTTGAATAATCAGACACCGACACATGTACCGGCTCAAAATCCCAATATCTTACCGGCGATTCTGAAGGCTTATTACTGAGATAGGACAGTACATTTGAAGTAAATTTTTCCAGATGGGACCTGTTAAAATTGGGTTGATTAAAATAGAGGTAAGCACCTGCAGCCAGGATTTTCCCTTTGCCAAGATTGTATTCCATGACCAGTTTACTATCCTCGTACAAAAATATATAGGCCCAATCCACTGCCACAACTTTTCCTTCAGGCACTACAGAACCAAAGTAGCCTACCCGTCTAACCTTCACATCCTCCTTTGGGGCATAACTGTACACTCCACCCAGCAAGCCATCGAAAACCGGGTGACTGCGGTACCCGTGTAATCCCAGCTTCCTCCCGTTACCCTCGTCCTTCAGCTCCACATAATTCACGGTTGGAGCAACTTTCTCCACCCCCAAATAGGGTAACAACCTCACTGCATCCAAAGAAAGAAACAAGCTCCCGCCCGCCTCCACATATTTTTTCAGTGCCCCAATCGTCTGCGCCGAAGTATCAGCACCCCTCAACACCGTATCCTCCTTATGATACCACACCACCTCACACCCCTTCAATCCTTTGCCCCCACTCACTCCCCCCAAACTTATCTCTTCTACCACCCAATTCTTTCCCTCCACCAAATATGTCCACGCCGCCTTCCCCTCCCCATCTCCTCCACCCACACCCACAAACCCAATCCTCCCAACACTCTTCACGTTCTTCTCGCTCTTCACGTTCTTCTCGCTCTTCACCCCTTCCTCCCAATTCACCACATACCTCCACCAATTATTCAAATGCCCATCACCGGGATTGATTCCCGCAAAATGCGGAATATGGCTGAACCACCAGTTCATGTAACCCTCATGGGAGCATTGCCATTCAGAACAGTCCACCGTGCGGGTCAAATCACTTTTTATATCCGGATAAAAGTTCCAGCCATCGGCACAAGTGGTAACCGGAGTTTTGTTGATCCAGTCATAATCATGATCGCCGTTAGGCGGAAAGTGTATGTTTCCGATATTGGCCA
>CAIXKO010000205.1 GCA_903919925.1 uncultured Bacteroidota bacterium
CAGAACAACCATTGTCTCCTTAACCGATCTTGCCGATTCAACCAATAACTTCTTCTCAGCCTCGTCAAGATTCAAAGTAATGATCCGCTCAACACCATTTTTCCCAATAATACAAGGTACTCCAAGGTAAATATCGCTCAAGCCGTATTCGCCGTCAACATAGGCGCAAACCGGAAACACGCGATGCTGGTCCCGCACAATGGCATCAACCATTGCCGCAACTGCTGCTCCCGGAGCATACCAGGCTGAAGTTCCCATCAGATTGACCAACTCACCTCCACCTTTCCGGGTCCGGTCAATGATCTTGTCAAGTACATCATCCCCCAGGAGATCGGTAACCGGAATACCTGAAACTGAAGTATACCGCTTTAAAGGAACCATTGTATCACCATGACTACCAAGCAACAATGCGTGAATATCCTTAGGTGAAACATTGAGAGCCTCAGCAAGAAATGCCTTGTAACGCCCGGTATCCAGAACTCCTGCCATACCAAAAACCTTATTCGGAGCTTTGTTCGCTGCCAGGAAAGCAGCATAGGTCATAACATCTAAAGGATTCGATACCACAATAATAATGGCATCAGGGGAGTATTTTACAGCCTTCTCAGTTACTTCCTTAACAATAACGGCATTGGTCTTAATCAGGTCATCGCGCGACATGCCTGGCTTTCTCGGTATACCGGCAGTTATCACGATAACTGATGAATTCCTGGTTCTCAGGTAATCATTGGTTACACCTACAACCCTAGAATCGAAATTCAGAATAGATGAAGTCTGCCACATATCAAGAGCTTTGCCCTCCGCGGTACCCTCCTTAACATCAACAATAACCACTTCTTTTGCCAAATCTTGCCTGGCAATCTCATGTGCAACGGTGGCGCCAACATTTCCGGCACCAATAATTGTTATTCGTCTGTCCATATAAATTAGATAGTTAGGTTCTCAGTATTAAAACTTCACCGGGGAATCAATTCCTGCCTTCTCAATAAACCAACGCGTGTTTTGTGAACTCGGGCGCTCCAGTGGCAACCCGTATACGCGATCCCAAACAAGCGAGGCAAGTACTCCTAATGCTCTCGATACAGCAAAAAGTACAGTATAGAACTCATATTCCTTAATGCCATAGTGAACTAATATTGCACCGGAATGTGCGTCAACATTTGGCCATGGATTCTTGATCTTTCCTACCGAGCCAAGGATCGGCGGAACAACTTCATAAATCCGGCTAACAACCTTAAACAAAGGATCATTGGGCAGATACTTCAAGCAAAACTCCCGTTGCGCAATATATCTGGGATCGGTCTTTCTTAAAACAGCATGTCCGTATCCGGGAACAACCCTGCCTTCGTTCAAGGTTTTGATAACATATTCCCCTATTTGTTCCTTAGAGGGATCCTCCGTCCCCAGTTCTTTCATCATCTCAAAAATCCACTTGATAACTTCCTGATTGGCCAAACCATGCAATGGACCAGCTAAACCAAGCATACCTGCCGCATAAGCCTGGTATGGAGATGCAAGAGCCGATCCAACCAGATGGGTAGTGTGCGCACTGACATTGCCTCCTTCATGGTCAGCATGAATGGTCATATACAAACGGAACAGACGCTTTACTTCCTCGCTGTCATAACCCATCATGTGAGCCAAATTACCTGCCCAGTCCAAATCGGAATCGGGCTCAATATGACGACCATTAAAATAAGTATGACGGTAAACATAAGCGGCAATTCTAGGAATCCTGGCTATCAGGTCCATGACTCCCTCATAGGAAGAATCCCAATAATCCTTTTTGGCCGCTCCTGCCTCGTATGCCTTCATAAACCTCGAACTGCCAGCCATCGAAACAATCGCAGTAACAAATTGATTCATAGGATGAGTATCCCGGGGCAGTGCATCAATTACATCAAAAACATGTTTCGGTACCGATGCCCGCTTTACCCATTCAGTTTGAATATACTGAACATCCTCATTTGTAGGTAGTTCATCCATCAACATCAGGTAAAAAAGACCCTCCGGAAGTGGCTCATCGTCCGGACTTAATTTCGGCAACATGTCGCGCAATTCCGGTATGGTGTATCCACGGAACCGAATGCCCTCTTCAGGATCCAGTTTCGAGGTGCAAGTGAGCAATCCAACAATTCCTTTCATGCCAGATAACACCTGACCAATAGTAACTTCCCCTATAACAACATTACCGTATTCGTTTTTTAGCTTCTTAACGATTTCGGCTTTCGGGAGCGCCCGATCGATGAATTTTTTCTTTATCTGTCCCATATCAGGAGGAGATTTTATTATGTAAATTATTTTCAATGGCTTCAAAAAAACCTTCTGTAGTCACATAATTCTCAGATGAAACCCGTTCTCCATGCACTAATGAAGCAAGATCCTTGGTCATCTTACCACTTTCAACCGTTTCAATGCAAGTTTGCTCCAAAACCTCAGCGAATCTGATCAACTCCGCGTTCCCATCAAGCTTACCCCGGAAGGCAAGGCCCCTGGTCCAGGCAAAAATCGACGCAATCGGATTGGTAGAAGTCGGCTTTCCTTCCTGATGCATCCGGTAATGACGGGTAACCGTTCCATGGGCAGCCTCCGCTTCCATGGTTTTTCCATCTGGAGTTACTAAAACTGAAGTCATCAACCCAAGTGAGCCAAAACCCTGTGCAACAGTGTCCGACTGAACATCTCCATCATAATTCTTACACGCCCATACATACCCTCCGCTCCACTTTAAAGCGGCTGCTACCATATCGTCAATCAAACGATGCTCATAGTGAATGCCTGCCGATTGGAACCGGGTAACATAGTCAGCCTGATAAATCTCTTCAAAAATGTCCTTGAAACGGCCATCATATGCCTTAAGGATGGTGTTCTTGGTAGACAAATACAGCGGCCACTTTTTATCCAGAGCCATATTGAAACAAGAGTGCGCAAACCCCCTGATCGATTCATCAGTGTTATACATGGCCAACGCTATGCCGTCATCCTCAAAATTGAATACTTCGTGCACTTCAGGATTTCCGTTTTCAGGAGTGAAAGTAATAGTCAGCTTTCCGCGTCCTTTTACCCGGAAATCCGTTGCTCTGTACTGATCACCAAATGCATGGCGGCCAATGCAAATGGGTTGCGTCCAACCAGGTACCAGCCTGGGTATCGACGAAATCAAAATGGGCTCACGAAAAACTGTTCCCCCTAAAATATTCCGGATCGTACCGTTTGGACTTTTCCACATCTTCTTTAATCCAAACTCCTTAACCCTTGCTTCATCCGGTGTAATGGTTGCGCACTTGATCCCAACCCCTGTTTTTAATATCGCTTCGGCACAGTCAATCGTAACCTGATCTCCTGTCAGGTCCCGGTTTTCAATGCCTAAATCGAAGTATTGGATGTCAAGTTCAACAAAAGGTAAGATTAATCGCTCCTTTATCATTTTCCAGATAATGCGAGTCATTTCATCACCGTCCATTTCCACTACCGGATTAACCACCTTGATTTTAGTCATATATGTCCTGATTGTTTAGTTCTGTAAATATATAGATTTTTATATAATGTTAATTGATTCACCAAATCATTTAGTCTGATTCAGCCTGATCAGATTTAGTGCAGATCCTGCCTTAAACCACTCTATCTGATTTTCATTATAACTGTGATTCACCAGTATTATTTCGTCCGCCCCATCGGAGTTGTGGTGGATGGTAAGATGAAGTGGAACACCGGCAGCAAACTCCTTCAGGCCAGACAAATCAAAAGTGTCATTCTCCCTGATTTTATCATAGTCCTCTTTATTGGCAAAGGTTATGGCCAGCATTCCCTGTTTTTTGAGATTCGTTTCATGTATCCTGGCAAACGACTTCACCAAAATGGCCTTAACTCCCAGGTAACGTGGCTCCATGGCAGCGTGCTCGCGTGAGGAACCTTCCCCGTAATTCTCATCGCCAATAACAATCGAACCAATACCATTGGATTGATAGTTTCTGGCTGAATCAGGCACTGAAAGGTACTTTCCGCTGATCTGGTTTTTTACCTGATTTTGAGCTTTGTTAAAAGCATTGGTTGCCCCAATGAGCATATTGTTGGATATATTTCCTAAATGCCCTCTGAATTTCAACCATTTTCCTGCCATTGAAATATGATCGGTCGTGCATTTTCCCAAAGCTTTTATCAATAATCCAAGGTTTTTATAATCTTCACCATCCCAAGGCTCAAAAGGCTTGAGCAACTGTAACCGGTCTGACACAGGATTAACCTCAATATTAATCAATGACCCATCCTTAGCAGGTTCCTGATAACCATTGTCCTCAACTTCAAAATTGTTCACAGGTAACTCCAGACCTGACGGCTCATCAAAAGAAACTGAAATTCCGTCTTCATTAATCAGCTGATCAGTTAAAGGATTAAAGGTCAGATCTCCGGCAATTGCCAATGCCGTAACAATCTCAGGTGAAGCAACAAATGCATGGGTATGCGGGTTGCCATCATTTCGGCTGGCGAAGTTCCTGTTGAATGAGGTGATGATCGAATTTCGCTCCAGCTTATCTGCATTGTGCCTGGCCCATTGCCCAATGCATGGCCCGCATGCATTAGCTAAAACCATACCACCAATCTCTTCAAATGTCTCCAGCAACCCGTCTCTTTCAATCGTATAACGTACTAATTCAGAACCTGGTGTAATGGTAAACTCAGATTTAACTTTAAGATTTTTTTCGACCGCTTGCCGGGCAATACTGGCCGAACGGGTCATATCTTCATACGATGAGTTGGTGCACGATCCAATTAAACCAACATCCAATTTTTGGGGAAATCCGTTTTCATGAACGGCAGTCGCAAATTCCGATATCGGCCAGGCTCTGTCGGGAGTAAACGGACCATTTATATAGGGCTCCAAACTGTCCAGATCAATTTCAATCACCTGGTCAAAATACTTCTCCGGCTGAGCATAAACCTCCGGATCACCAGTTAAATGGCCGGCAATCTGATCAGCCAGCCTGGCAACCTCTTCGCGACCTGTAGCCTTAAGGTAATCGGCCATCTTCGGGTCATATCCGAACACCGAGGTTGTTGCCCCGATTTCAGCACCCATGTTGCATATAGTGCCCTTTCCGGTGGCAGAAATCGACCTTGCCCCTTCACCAAAATACTCAAGAATAAAACCGGTTCCCCCCTTAACAGTAAGTATTCCGGCCAACTTAAGAATTACATCTTTTGCCGAGGCCCAGCCATTAAGTTTGCCCGTTAATTTAACCCCAATATATTTTGGATATAAAAGCTCCCAGGCCATTCCCGACATTACATCTACGGCATCTGCACCTCCAACACCAATGGAGATCATTCCTAATCCGCCGGCATTAACAGTATGTGAATCAGTACCAATAATCATCCCACCCGGAAAAGCATAGTTTTCCAGAATCACCTGATGAATGATCCCTGCACCCGGTTTCCAAAAACCAATCCCATATTTGTTTGAAACGGTCGATAAAAAATCAAAAACTTCCTGATTGATGTCTTTTGCTATTTTCAGATCAGCTACAGCTCCGATTTTTGCCTGGATCAAATGATCACAATGGACAGTTGTCGGTACTGCGGTCCGGCTTTTTCCAGCTTGCATAAACTGAAGCAATGCCATCTGGGCAGTAGCATCCTGCATCGCAACCCGATCTGGCGCAAACTCAGTGTAATCGGTTCCCCTGACGGAAGCTACGCCAGGTGAGCTATCAAAAAGGTGAGCATACAATATCTTATCGATCAAGGTCAAAGGCCTTCTTAGCAACTCCCTGGTTTTGGCAGTCCGCACGGGATACGATTCGTATATACCCCTGATCAGTTCAACATCAAATAACATATTAGATAATTTTTGGTTTTAACAGAGGTAAATTAACACAACAATCCACAAAAAAAAAAGTAAAACATTATCATCCGATATAAAAGTCCGGAAACTGACAAAAATCATAGGATTACGCTTACCTGGCCTTGCTTTTTTGGGTATATTTGAAGATTAGAATTTTATCACCTAAAATATTGATTAGCATGGAATTAATGGAGAAAATTAAAGCGAATGCCAAAAAATTCAACAAAAGGATCGTTTTACCGGAAGCTTGGGAAGAAAGAACGCTGAGAGCCGCAGATATACTGATCGCAGAGGGAATTGCCCAAATCATACTCACAGAAAAACCAGAAATTGTACATAGAGAAGCCTTAAAATTTGGCTTGAAAAATATTGAAAGGGCAACAATCATTGACCCGGCCAACCATGCCAAAAAAGAGTCTTATGCTGACCTGATGGTAGAACTGCGCAAGAGCAAAGGTCTGACCAAAGATGAAGCTATGAAACTGCTTGAAAATCCGTTGTTTCTCGCCACTCTGATGATTAAAGCCGGCGATGCTGATGGTGAAGTTGCAGGTGCTAACAATGCAACAGGCGATGTTTTAAGACCAGCCTTTCAATATGTGAAAACACTACCTGGAATTTCAGTTGTTTCAGGCGCTTTTATTATGATCATGCCCGATGCTAAATGGGGTGATAACGGAATGATGGTATTTGCGGATTGTGCAGTACACCCAAATCCAACTGCCCGCGAATTGGCCGAAATAGCTGTGTGTACCGCTCAAACGGCCCAGGCAATTGCTGAAATGGAGCCACGCGTTGCCATGCTCAGCTTCTCTACTAAAGGAAGCGCCAAACATGAAATGGTGGATAAAGTGGTTGAAGCTACTGAAATTGCCCGGAAAATGGCTCCCCAATTCCTGTTCGATGGTGAATTACAGGCCGATGCCGCTATTGTGGAATCAATCGGCCGCCTCAAATGCCCGGACAGCCCTATCGCAGGTCGGGCTAATGTATTGGTATTCCCAACATTGGAGTCCGGTAATATCGCTTATAAATTAGTCCAGAGGTTGGCAAATGCTGAAGCTATCGGGCCCGTTTTGCAAGGAATGGCGGCCCCTATCAACGACCTCTCCAGAGGCTGTTCCGTAAGCGATATCGTAAACCTGGTGGCTATTACAGCAAATCAAGCCGCCGGAAGTTATTGATTTAATTAACTCACAAAATATTATGGCCGACATAGTTGAAAGCATTGAACAATATGCTTTAAGTAAAAAGAACCGTGCAAAAACATTGTTCTCAAAAGTTGGAGTGGTTGGTTGCGGATCCGTTGGACAAACCATAACCCGAATGATCGCCTCGCAAGGTATTGAAGTTACTTTCGTGGAACTCGACGAGGAAAAAATCGAGGCAGCCATTTCTGGAATCGAGAGCGAACTCGATCACATGATCAATCATTGGGGTATGACGGTGGGCGAAAAACGCGCCGTAATGAACCGTATAAAAGGGGTGCTGCAATGTAAAGACCTTGCAGGTTGCGATCTGGTTATCGAAGCCATTAAAAGCAGATCCAGAGAGGAGAGGGTAAGCCTTAGAAAAGAGATTTTTAAACGTATCGAAGAGCATGTCGACCCTACCACTATCATTGCAACCAACTCAACCACAATAGTTACCACCGAATTGTCATCGGAACTTAAATATAAGGACCGCTGCGTAAGCTTGCACTTCTCAACTTCAAATCCCGGTGCAAATATTGTTGAAGTGGCCCGCGGATTGTATACCTCGCAGGAAGCTTATGACAACGTTAAGAAATTTGTAAAACTGATTGGCAAAAAAATGATCCCGGTGGTGGAAAGCCCTGGCCTTATTTCCGTCCGTCTGTTTGCTACTTTGATTAATGAAGCATGCGAAGTTTATATGGAAGGCGTTGGAACAATGGAAGATATCGATCTTTCTGTAAGAACCGGACTTGGCCTGGGTATGGGGCCATTTGAATTGGCTGATAAAATCGGACTCGATAAAGTCCTCCGTTGGCTGGATAATCTTTATAATGAATTCGGCGATATGAAGTATAAAGCATCACCCATCCTGAAAAGAATGGTAAGAGCTAACCAATTGGGTAGAATCACCAACCAGGGATTTTACAAATATGAAGAAAACGGACAACGAATTGTAACAACAACCTATTAACCAGGAAGAAAATGAAGATTCTAGTATTGAACTGCGGAAGTTCATCCATAAAATATCAGCTTTGGAACATGACGGATAAAACCGTACTCGGCAAGGGAGTAGTCGAGAAAATCGGTCTGAAAGGATCCTTCCTAAAGCATTATACACAAGATGGTCAGAAAGTTACACTCGAAGGTGAAGTCCTTGACCATACCAGCGGAATTGAATATATCCTCGGCGTTTTAACCAGTAAAAACCATGGTTGCATTTCCGGATTACATGAGATCGATGCAGCCGGTCACCGGGTGGCTCATGGTGGCGAAAATTTCTCCGACAGTGCGTTTATTGATGATGATGTTCATCTCGAAATTGCAAAATTGTTCGAATTGGCCCCTCTTCACAACCCGGCCAATATGAAGGGTATCGATGCTATGGCTCAACTGATACCTGGAATTCCTCAGGTAGCTGCCTTCGATACCAGCTTCCACCAAACCATGCCTGATTACGCATTCATGTACGGCATTCCATATTCATTATATACCAAATATAAAATCCGCCGCTACGGTTTCCACGGAACCTCACACAAATACGTGGCAAAAAAGGCTTGCGGTATCCTGGGGCTCGATTATCAGGCAATAAAAATTATTACCTGCCACCTGGGAAATGGTGCCTCCATTGCTGCAATTTCCAAGGGAAAATCAGTCGATACCTCCATGGGCTTCACTCCTGTCGAAGGTCTGATTATGGGAACCCGCACCGGAGATCTCGACCTGGGTGTACTCACCTTTATTATGGATAAAGAGGAAATCGATCAGCAAACAGCCAATACATTAATCAACAAGCACAGCGGAATGCTGGGTGTTTCCGGCGTTTCTTCCGATATGAGGGAGATCGAAATTGAAGCCTGGACCATGAATAATAAAAGAGCGCAGCTGGCGCTTGATATGTATCATTACCGGGTTATAAAATATATTGGCGCATACACTGCCGCCATGAATGGGGTGGACCTGATCATTTTTACCGGAGGAATTGGCGAAAATGGTCCGGAAACAAGACAAGCAATATGCGAGAGTTTAACCTTTATCGGGGTCGATTTTGACCAATCAAAAAATGCAGGGAAACGTGGAAAAGACGCCGTTCTAACGCGCGATAATTCTAAAGTTATCGCTATGGTAGTTACCACAAACGAAGAGTTGGTTATTGCTGAAGATACCGAAAGAATTGTATCAAAAAGATAATGCTGACCCATTTCTCCGAGCTTGGTGTCAGGCTCGAAAAACAGACCCGGCGAAAAAAACTCGTTCTGGCAGTAGCTCAGGATTCCTATGCGCTCGATGCCGTTTCTAAAGCGGCCGGAAAAGGTTTTATCGATCCCGTTTTGGTGGGAAACCAA
>CAIXKO010000206.1 GCA_903919925.1 uncultured Bacteroidota bacterium
AGCAGTTTGAGGTTCCACACCGAATTTTTCGCGGAAATAGTTTTTTCCGATCAGGATCTGTCTGACTAAAGATTCTCCCGATGGAAGATTGCAGTCCGGCTGAATATACCAACCGCCTATGATCCGCCATTTTCCATCGGCAATCAACTTGCGGATCTTACGGAACAGCTCAGGTTCATATTCTTCAACCCATTGATAAAGCAAAGACTCATTATGACAGAAAACGAATCCTTCAGATCTGGTGCAGAATTCAGCTGCGATTCTAAAGGTTGACAGTGTTTCCGCCAGCCCTTCCTCCCAGTTCCATAGCCAGACGGGATCAATATGGGCGTTGCAGATGAGGTGAAGTGTACGTTGGATCATATTCCCAAAGTTCAAATGATCATTCAAAATTCAATATTGGGATAAAGATAGGCACTTCCACCATTAACAGCCGCGAAAACGATATCGGCATATCGCTGGGCACCCATAGATTCAGCAGACCGGGAGCTCGGAATACCGGGATAGTTGAGAAGGTAATGCTATCTGTTGGAGCAATCGAACCAGCTGCTATTATCCTGATAATCAACCACCACCTGTACCTGGTTTTCGAAATGGAAAGTATTCAGCAGCGCCGATATCTCCTGTTTCAATATACCCGCTGCATTTTCTATCAAATCTTTACGAAACCCATTTTCTTCCAGATATAATACCATATCCATCGAGGCGATGCGGCTGAAAAGCTGCCCGAATTCAACCAGCTTTCGCTGAGAATAAGAGGCATTCAGGTCAAAACTAACCAGATCATGAATCCGGTCTGCAGCACGTGTGGCATATCCTTTTAAAAACCGATAAAGGCTTTTCTCTTTCAATGCCTTCATGGTTTTCATCACCGATTCAGCAATCTGATGATAGAGGATATCGTTGGAACCCTCGAAGATTTGGAACGGACGGCTATCAACAACAGAGCGGCCTGCAATATGGTTAATCTGGTATCCTTTAGCGCCAACCAGCTGAAGAAGCGATTGAGCCGATTCCTGCATGATATCGGTGGTAACTGTTTTAATAATATTGGCTTCGAGCCCCAGTGAGGATACATCATTATCCAGCGTTGCAATCTCGCCGGACTTCAAACAAAAAGCTGAGCAAATGGTGAAATTCGCCTGCAACCGTGCCAGGCGGTTCTGCACCTGATCATAAGCGAACAAGCTTTTATTGCCAACCAAGCGCGACTCAGTGTGATGGATGGCTTCATCGAGCATTCTCCGGATAAAACCCAAACCCATGCCGGGAAACTGGAACCTGCTCCGGTGAAGAAGGTCGAGAAGCATTTTTACTCCTGTAGTATGCGGTATAAGTTTTTGCTCTTCAGGTATATATACATCGATATGGTTCCTGCCATAAGGTATTTGATATAGCCCGAGATTTTCAAAATATTCCTCCACAACGATTTTTTGATCAGGAATGGAATTATCACTGATAAACATGTCGATATCACGCATGAGGCTTTCTGAACCGGTCCTCCTACGGGCGGTCAGTAGCCAGAAATCGGCGGCACCGGTAAGTCCGGCCCAGTGTTTTTTGCCCTTGAGATGAAAAATGCCATCCTCCTCTGAAAATGAAGTCTGCATGCTCAGGGCATCGCTGCCAAAACCGGGCTCGGTAATCATAAGGCCACCCATAGCACTGCCATTCACAAACTTATGAAACACACGCTGCTTGATTGACTCCTGTCCGTACTTGGCAACCGGTTGAATAAACAGGGCATTGTTTATTCCTGTGATTAATGAAAGAGTGAGTGATTCATAAGAAATCACCGATTCAAATGCGATACTTTCCTTTAAACTACGACCTAAACCTCCGTATTTCTTTGGAATAAAAAGAGCCAGGGGATTAACCGACATCAATTCCTTGAAAACAGCGGGTGGAAACCCTCGGGTGCTGGAAAACCGGTTTATATCATCAACTTCATGAAAAGCTGTTTTCAAACAGGTTCGTAACTGTTCCATCAACTCGCTGAACGTTTTCTCCGTTGAAGGTGGATCAAGCCTGTTGTCTGCTAAAATCTGATCGTGCTGCATTTTGTCATATTTATTGTATGATATTGCAGCTCTTACCATTCTGCAAGTATCATACAACAAACCGGATCAGATTTTGTTCTTAAAGGTTTACGTGATCATGACTGCCGGAGTATTTTCACCCGGTGGATTTTTCCGTTTTGGATAATATTTATCAGATAAATTCCTGCGCAAAATCCCGAAATATCAACCTTATTCAAATTTACATCAGAAAGAATTTTTTTACCGTTTACATCAAAAATATCAATGGTCCACGGTTCAGAATAATTCCCCGGCTCAATCCATAAGATTCCGCTGGTTGGGTTAGGGAAAACCTTGACATCGCTATTATCAGTGGGATACTCGTTATAAAGGGAACTGGTACAAGCGGAAAAACCAGATACTTCGTCCCAGAAATCCGAATAAATGGTCCTGATTCCGTTCTGCATACCATCAGGCTTAGCTTTGATCTCCAGGTAGTTATCCAGAGAATTCTGATATCGGGGCCAGTTTACCAGATTAGCCCCATTCGGATTTCCTGTATTGGCAAAGTTCACCCAGTATTGCAGCATAGCTTTCTGAACCGAATCATCCTGGGGTTTAAAAAACAGACCTTCTCCCAATGTCGCATTTTCCCAATTGTTGAAAACATAAAAAAGCTCCATACCATGGTAGCTTCCCAAGGCCGCGAGCGCAGGGAGTGTATGCTTGAAAGTAAAGAAATAGCGCCATACAGGATCGGTTTGGTTCAGACTAACGCATTGTGCCGTTCGCCGGGTAACTGAGGTGAATTGCGCATCGGTGAGCATGTTGACATAGGAAATTCTGGCTTGCGC
>CAIXKO010000207.1 GCA_903919925.1 uncultured Bacteroidota bacterium
GGACCCGGCTGGCTCATCATTGAGCAACACTCCGGCGGGCGTGTTGCTGCTATTGAGCCCGCTGGTTGCCTTTTTAAGATTATTGGTTAGTTCGGCAGCAGCAGCTGCAATTAGCTTGAGCTCTGAAACAGTAGCTTTAATAGTGTTAAACAGTACGGTATCGGTTACCAGATCGTTTGTCAAACTGCCTTCCTTGTTCATTTTTGATCCATAAGCTGCCAGTGATGCCGTCAGCTTTTCTGCGTTTAAGGCTGTTTTTTGCAGAACTTCAACCGTTTGACCGATATTGTCATACATCGATTCATCGGTCAGCAGTTTCCCAAGGGTTCCCTCACCGTTCCTGATATTTTTTGTGATTACCTTGAAATCACCGGTTATCGATAAAAGGTTAGTGTTGTTTTCCTGGAGGGTTTTCATCATATCATCGGTCGAAAGCGTTTTTTCAAACCTGATTGAATCTCCATCCTGAACGCATTCCACCGCATCGGTGCCACCGTAAATAACAATGATTTTGTTGCCGATAAACCCATCGGTGCTGATCTTTGCCTTTGCATCTTTACGGATGAAGGATTGAGCCTCCCGGTCAATTTTCATACTGACTTTTACCTGTGATTTGCCAAAAAACCGGAGCTTGCTGACGGTGCCGATTTTTACTCCGGAGAACCAGATGTTATTGCCAGCCTGAAGCCCGTTTACATCATCGAAAATGGTGGAGACCACGAATTTTTTCACAAAGCTGTTATGCAGGTTCCCAATGGTTAATATCCCGGCAACCAGGATAATCAAGCCAACGAGCAAACAAAGTCCAACAATAACAGCTCTTCTCCTTATGGTAGATCTCATTTCTTATTGAATAAAATTGTAATCGAAAAAACTTTTTACACGTATGTCATCGGTTCCAAAAACCTCATCAAAGCTTCCGGACCTGAAAAATTTACCGTCCTGCAGGATGGCAATCCGGTGACCGGTAGATTTTGCACACGTCAAATCGTGGGTAATAATAATGGAACTGGTGTTATACTTACTCTGGACTTCATTGATCAGCTGATTGATTTCCGTACAGGTGATCGGGTCCAGTCCGGCCGTTGGCTCATCGTATAGCATAATTTCAGGGCGTAGGATGAGGGTTCGTGCTATACCAATCCTTTTAATTTGTCCACCCGACAGGTCAGACGGCATCTGGTCGATTTTTTCCCTCAGCCCAACAGCATCAAGAACCTCATCCACCCGGATGTTGATTTCTTTTTCAGTCATCTGCTTGTAGTTCCTGACCAATGAAAATTCAAGATTCTCGCGTATGGTCATACTATCATATAATGCACTGCTTTGGAAAATGAATCCCAATTTTAGCCTGAGTGACTGTAAATCAGGAATAGAAAGCTGATCAACTTGCTGGCCAATAACATTCACCACACCCTTGTCGGGCTTCAGCAATCCTGCAATTATTTTTATCAATACCGATTTACCGCTTCCCGATCGTCCCAGGACAACAAAATTTTCGCCTTTTTTAACGTCCAGATCAATCCCCTGAAGAACCTTTGAATCACCAAAAGATTTATAAAGGTCACGGATGGAAATTACGACCTCATTATTTTTATCCGGATTGCTTTTGCTCATCATGATTTTGGTTTTAGAAGGCTCGTATCCAGTTAGTGATCTGAACAATAATGATTTCCTCGGCAAAAATCAGGAACATCGAAAAAACTACTGCCCTGTTGGCAGCCTTGCCTACGCCCTGTGTTCCGTTGGATGCGTTAAATCCGCGGTAGCAACCAACAATCCCAATGGTGAAGCCGTAAACAATACCTTTCACCAATGCAGAACCAATATCGAGATAGGTAACCGAAGAAAAAGCACTTTCAATGAAAGTTACAAAGCTGGTCAGCTCATTTCGGTGAATGTTCATATAGGAACCCAGCAAACCCACAAATGTGCAATAGAGTGTTAAAACTGGGATCATTACAGTTGTGGCAATCACGCGGGTAACCACCAGGAATTTAAAAGGATTAACTCCCGATACATCCATGGCATCAATTTGCTCGGTTACTTTCATCGATCCCAGTTCTGCGCCGATGTTTGAGCCAACCTTCCCTGCGGCAATCAAAGCAGTGACCAAAGCACCCAGCGCCCTTACAAATGCAATCCCAATTAATGATGGCAGCCAGGAAGCTGCGCCAAATGACACCAATGATGGTCGGGATTGTTTGGTAAACACAATCCCCACAACAAATCCGGTAAGGGTGATGAGCGGAATGGATTTAAACCCAACCTCGTAGCATTGCCGGATAATTTCACGAAACTCGTAAGGTTTTTTAAAAACTTCCCTGAATAAACGGGTCAGGAACTTATGGATATTGTATACGTCAACAAAAAATGAATCGATACGCTTTGTGAAAATATCGCCCGATGATCTGTATTTCCTGATGGTCAGATAAAAGGCGTTGATAGTTCTGATTGCAGATTTTCTGATGTTCATGGTGTTCTTACATATTCCTTTTCCCATATTGCCACCACTACTGTGGCAAGGCAATTACCGAAGACATTAACGGCGGTCCTTGCCATATCCATCAATTCATCGATCCCGAGAATGATATATATTGGCCAGGTAGGCAATCCGAAACTTGCTGCTGTACCGAGCAAAATAACCAGCGAGGCTCGGGGAACTCCCGCCACTCCCTTGCTGGTGAGCATTAAGGTGAACATAATCACCAGCTGCTTATCGATAGAAAGGTCAATTCCGCTGATTTGGGCAACAAAAATGGTGGCCAACGATAAATATAATGTTGTGCCGGCAAGATTAAAGCTATATCCGGTTGGCATAACAAACGCAACAATCTTGCGGGGTACGCCAAATTCCTCCATCCTTTCCATTGCCATAGGTAAGGCAGATTCGGAACTAGTGGTTGCAAAAGCAAGGGTAACCGGCTCTGCAATTGCTTTCATGAATTTTTTTACCGGAATACGCAGAATGAGGGCAATCGGGAAAAGCACTCCTAAAAGGAACACGATTAATGCCACATATAGCGTTGCCAGCAATTTAAAGAGATTAACCAGTATATCGATTCCCATGTGTCCAACGCTGTAGGCGATTGCAGCAAACACGGCAAATGGGGCAAAGTACATGATGATCTCGGTGAACTTAAACATGGCCTCGGCAAGCGATTCCGTAAAACGGATCATCGGACCGTAATGCTTTTGCTTCATCATGGCTACCGCTATCCCAAAGAGAATGCTAAAGATCACAATTTGTAATACCTGACCTTCATAAATGGATTTTGCGATATTTTCAGGGAAGATATGCAAGATAACCTCTGCGGTAGTTTGCGGTACCACCTCCGGGGCATTGGCCTGGCTGATAGCCGTTGGCAATGTGACCCCAACACCTGCTTTGGCAACATTAATGGCGATTAGTCCGATAAAGAGGGCGATGATCGTAACCACCTCAAAATAAACAAGCGATTTCCAACTCATTCTACCCACCTGCTTGAGGTTGGAGTGTCCTGCTATACCACAGACTATGGTGGCAAACAATAACGGAGCAATGATCGTTTTGATCAGACGCAAAAATATCTTGCTCACCAGGTTCATCCCCACGGCAATTTCGGGCAGATCATGTCCAAACTCGGCCCCAACAATCATACTGATCAGAATCCAGGTAGTCAGGGATCTTTTAAAAATCGCGTATAAAATTATTTGTGCGATAACAATCCACCGGCCTGTCAGAAGGACTTTTTCCGGTATATCCCACCAGTGATAAGCACTGATAATCGTTAAAAGGGCAACGACAAACAAACTGCCGAACAGTGTGTAAATCAGAGTCTGGGGAGCCTTACGTGCCTTTTCTTGGCTACTGCTGGTTTCTGCTTTTGTATCGGTTGTGCTCAATTGATATTATATTTGGTTAATCGAGGCATACAAACATAACGAAATAGGCTGAAACTAGTGATATTGAAGTTTTCCTGAAACTGAAAAATTGCTTTTATGTTCTGGAAGTTCTTCCTATTTTTAGGAGGATCAAAAACTAAACTAATGACACCATTTTTAGCGGAATTAATCGGTACAGCAATCCTGGTGCTGTTTGGCGACGGCGTAGTTGCCGGCGTTGTTCTAAAAGGTACTAAATCGGAAAACTCCGGGTGGATCGTAATCACTGTAGGGTGGGGGCTTGGAGTGGCCCTGGCCATTTATGGTGTGGGAGGTTTTAGTGGAGCTCATCTGAACCCAGCTGTAACACTGGCCCTTGCAGCTCAAGGAGCTTTCCCATGGGCAAATGTTCCAGGCTACATCCTGGCCCAAATGCTTGGGGGGATACTGGGTGGGGTAATTGTTTGGCTACATTATCTTCCTCACTGGAAAGTTACAGAAAGCCAGGCAACCAAACTGGCTGTATTTTGTACGGGACCGGCAATCCGCTCAAAATGGTCAAATCTTCTTGGCGAAATCATCGGAACGTTTGTTCTGGTTACCGGTTTGCTTTTTATCGGTGCCAACAAATTTACCGAAGGGCTGAATCCTCTGATTGTTGGTTTCCTGATTATCGCAATCGGTGTTTCAATGGGAGGCACAACAGGATATGCCATCAATCCGGCACGCGACCTGGGACCGCGTATTGCTCATTTTCTACTGCCAGTAGCAGGTAAAGGATCATCCGACTGGAACTATAGCTGGATTCCGGTGGTGGGCCCGGTGATGGGCGGAGTTTTTGGGGCCCTGGTTTACTCTCTAATGGTAAATCGTACCATCTCCTGGTTGTTTTGGGCAACAGGAGCAGTTATTCTTGCAACAATTCTGGCAGCAGTTGTGAACCAACTGAAAGAAGATAAAGTAAAATAATACATCAGGAAAATAATGAGCGAAAAGTTTATTCTTGCCCTCGATCAGGGTACAACCAGTTCCAGAACGCTGCTGGTTGATTCAAAAGGAATTATCAGGGGAACTTCGCAGATGGAGTTCAAACAGATATACCCCAAAGCAGGATGGGTGGAGCACGATCCCGAGGAGATCTGGTCAACACAATGGATGACTATCACAAAAGTAATGGAGGAGGCTGATATCACCTTTAGCCAGATCGCCGGTATCGGAATCACCAACCAACGGGAAACCTCGGTAGTTTGGGATAAAATAAGCGGGAAAGCAATCGGTAATGCCATCGTTTGGCAGGATAAGCGAACCGCCCCGATATGCGAACAACTTAAATCAAAAGGGCTGGAAGATTATGTTCGGGAAAATACCGGGTTAGTGATCGATTCCTATTTTTCTGCCACCAAAATCAGGTGGATGCTCGATGAAGTTGATGGTGCCCAGGCCAGGGCCGAAAACGGCGAACTTCTTTTCGGAACCATTGATACCTGGCTCATCTGGAAACTTACCGGTGGAAAATCGCATGTTACCGATTTTACCAATGCATCCAGAACAATGCTGTTTAATATCTCTACACTCGAATGGGATGCTAACTTGCTTGGACATTTGAATATTCCGCCAGCCATGCTGCCCGCAGTCAAACCTTCATCCGGATTTTTTGGTTTTTTTCAATCTGACGAAGTCCAGGTCCCTATCTGTGGCGTGGCAGGCGATCAGCAATCAGCACTTTTCGGACAGGCTTGTCTGGAGGAAGGGATGGTGAAAAACACCTATGGAACCGGCTGCTTTATGCTGATGAACACCGGCAGTAAAAAGGTTCTCTCAAAGAATGGGCTGATTACAACACTGGCATGCAGTACCGGCGATCAGGTTCAGTATGCACTTGAAGGCAGTGTTTTTGTGGCCGGATCAGCAATCCAGTGGCTGCGCGATGGGCTAAAGATCCTAAAGAGTGCGGCTGATTCCGAAAGGATGGCAGAGGAAGTTGCCGGATCTGAAGATGTGTTTGTCGTTCCTGCCTTTGCCGGCTTAGGAGCTCCCTATTGGGATATGTATGCACGGGGGGCTATTTTTGGTATTACCCGCGATACCAGCGGCGCTCACCTCGCTAAAGCTACTTTGGAATCAATGGCTTATCAAACCCGTGATGTTATTGAAGCCATGGCTGAGGACTCCGGAATCAAAGTAAAGTCGCTCAAAGTGGATGGAGGTGCCGTGGTAAATAATTACCTGATGCAGTTTCAGGCCGATATCCTCAATGTTCCGGTTGAACGTCCCGTGGTGGTTGAAACTACCGCCATGGGTGCTGCTTATCTTGCAGGCATTTATCTGCAATGGTGGGATTCCCGGATTATTGTGGCAGACCGGAAAATTGACAGGGAATTCATCCCACTCATGGATGCCGGCAGGCGCCAAACCCTCTATCATAAATGGCAGGATGCGGTGAAGAGAACCCGTGGCTGGACAACAACATAACCCACAAACATTTATTTTGAAAATCTTTTGCCATGAAAACCAGACCTGAGAAATTAAGTGCTTTGCGCTCAGAGCAATGGGAGCTCCTGATTATTGGAGGAGGAATAACCGGTGCAGGAATAGCCCTGGATGCTGCTTCAAGAGGAATAAAAACCGCCCTGGTGGAGAAAAATGATTTTGCGTCCGGAACCAGCAGCAAATCAACAAAATTGGTTCACGGCGGCCTTCGATACCTCAAGCAGCTTGAGTTTGCTTTGGTTAGTGAGGTAGGACGCGAGCGCGCCATCGTCCACAAAAACGCTCCTCATCTGGTGATCCCTGAGAAAATGCTGATGCCGCTCATCAAAGGTGGAACTTATGGGCGGCTATCTTCTTCACTCGGCCTTGAAGTGTATGATATTCTTGCCAATGTTAGAAAGCAGGACCGCCGACACATGCTTTCTAAAGAAGAAACCCTTGAAATTGAGCCACTCCTGAATGAATCAACCTTGCTTGGTTCTGGTTATTATTCTGAGTATCGTACAGATGATGCCAGGCTGACTATCGAGCTCATCAAAGCCGCACAAAGAAAGGGTGCAGTCTGTTTAAATTATTGCCCCGTGCTTTCCCTTTCTCATCATGGTGAGATGATATCCGGTGTTGTCTGCAAAGACCAAATCAGCGGCACGGAGATTCCAGTAAATGCAAAATTCATAGTAAATGCTTGCGGACCATGGGTTGACCATATCCGGAAAATGAATAATTCAATTTCCAAAAAAAGGCTGCACCTTACTAAAGGCGTTCATATCGTGCTTCCTCACGAGAAGCTTCCAGTCAGGCATTCCATTTATTTCGATGTGCCCGATGGACGAATGATCTTTACCATTCCACGGGGCAGAACAACCTATATCGGAACAACGGATACCAATTATACCGGAGATCTTGATCAGGTACTTACCACCACCGAGGATGCGCAATACCTGATAAACGCGGTAAGTTCAACCTTCCCGGGTATCAACCTCTCACTGAATGATATCGAATCGAGCTGGGCAGGAATCCGTCCGCTGATTCACCAGGAAGGAAAATCAGCATCGGAAATTTCACGAAAGGACGAGATTTTTGAAGCACCGGATGGCTTGATTTCTATCGCCGGAGGAAAACTTACCGGGTATCGTAAAATGGCTCAGAAAACAGTAGATCTGGTAGTTAAACGATATGAAAAAGCGGATGGAGCAAAATTCGGACCTTGTACTACCCGTCACATCCCTCTAACTGAAGATCCTCTTTGGAGCGAGGAGGAGGTTGGATATTATAAGGGAACAATTAATCAGAAATTGCATGCCCTCGGTTTGTCTGATTATTTTGCCGGCTACCTGGTTGCAAATTTTGGTAAGCAATCCGACCTGATAATCAGTTATATGGATTGCTTTAAGGACTCATTGGCAGAGGAATCACTGATCCGGGCGGAATTGAAGTTCTGTATTGATGAGGAAATGATATGTACTTCCGATGATTTCTTCGACCGCCGCACTGGCCGGTTATCGTTTGATATCGTTAGTGTTATCCGGTATAAAGATGCCATTATTGGTGACCTGGCAAATCACTTTCATTGGACGCAAGAACAATTATTAGCCGATAAGGAATTGCTGGAAAAGAAAATGTCCAGTGTCCGGTTCAATGATGCTGATTAAGACTGATTAAGACTGGTTAAACCTGGTTAAGCCAGGTTTAGCCTAGTTTAACATTACCTGCCCTCCCGTGACCGGAATGGCCTGCCCGGTTTCATATTCCTGATCAATAACGTAATAGATAGCTTTCATCACATCTTCAACCGTACAACCCCGGCCGGAAGGAACCTGCTTTTCATAATATCGCTTAACATCTTCAATCGTTGTAGCATCAGGAACTTTACCCGATCTTAAATATTGAACGAATAACCCTCTCTCAGGATCTGACCATAGCGGACCATCAAAGAAATTTCCTGGACAAATTGAGTTTACTTTTATTTGATATTCAATTAGTTCCAAAGCAAATGATTGAGTTAATCCTACTCCGCCAAACTTGCCTCCGGCATAAGTGAAATTCTTTTTGCTTCCTCGTAACCCCGATTTTGAATTGATCTGAATAATATCGGTGTAATAGTCTTTTTTGTGTTCCGACTGGAGCTTAAGTACTGCAGACGCAAATTTCGCGCACAAAAAGTACCCTGAATAATTAACTTTTGTCATGAGTTCAAAAGTCTCCGGGCTCATATCGTCCAATCCGCCGGCATGCAATATTCCAGCATTGCTGATAAAAGTGTCTAATCCTCCGAATTGAAAAACCGTTTCCCCGATCAACGCCTGAACAGATGCAGGATCCGATACATCTGTACGGACAAAGATTGCCTTATTGTTTTTTGATCCTGCATTTAGCTTTTCGACTAATGCATGGCCTTTATTCTCATTTAGGTCGGCAATGATGACATTTGCGCCTTCACGAAAAAGATTTTCAGCAATCCCTTCTCCAAATCCCTGTGCCGCTCCGGTTACTATCATAATTTTATTCATAACCTTTCCGCTCGATGCACCTCTCGACATTTTATGGCGGTAATTCTCTGATTCCCAGTTTTCAATAAATGAAATCTGATCATTGGTAAGGAAGTGCGGGCCTCCAAAGGCTTGGCTGAGGTAACTGATTTTCATCAGATCTTCAAAAACATCGAGCAGGATATCGGCCATTTTAATGCTTTCGTCAGCCGCAATCAACCCGATTTGGTTGATCAGAATAATCTTTGGGGTACTTCCAAATGCTGATTTGTAGCTTATTAGCTTTGTCTTGAACTCGTGAATAATCTCAGATGGAGTGCCTGTTGATTCAATATACAATGGCCGGGCTTTGCAATAAACAATATTATCGGGTGTAAAGGGTAGCGAAACCAAATCAGCCAAAACCTGACTAGCTGCAAAATGCTGTATCAGATTGTTTTGCCTTAACCTAAGTATTTTAATATCATCTCCCGATAGTAGCATCCGGATACCAGGAATCACCTCAGTTGCCTTCCCGCTAACGGGTTCCTTAATGATATCCAGGGAAACTTGGTTGTTACTGTTAACGATATTCAGCGTGTAATCATAGAGTTGCCGGATTTCCTCAACTGTATCGGCACTGATAAATGCACCATGATTTTGAACCAGTATGATGGAAGGGTCCTTGTCGTATTTAAGACGATAAGCTTCAATTTCAGTTTCGAGCTTCTTGAACAATACATATCCGGGATCAGTATATTCAACAAAAAGGACATCTTCCGGGAAAATTTTCCTTAGAATGTCCTTGCAGCCCTGGCTGCAGAGCAGTGCATTGATCCGTGTAGGGTGGGTGTGAATCACGTACTTGTAGCGGATCAGGTGATGCAGAGGGGTTTCAACTGAAGGCCGGAGATTTA
>CAIXKO010000208.1 GCA_903919925.1 uncultured Bacteroidota bacterium
CCTTAAAAAACAGGTCATTTATTGGGATCGACATTATGATCGCCTTCAAACCATCCCTCGTCCGATTTCCTAAAACATCCGGGAAATTTTCATAACTTTCACCGCCCGTTTTTATGGTGAAATGATGCCAAAAATTGCTTCCGTCCGCTTATCTGTGAACTTGATCGGCCTGTTAATTATCGCCTCTTGTTCGTCAGACCTGGATATTAACAGCGGCCACCCGGCAGTGCCGGTAATCTGGTGTGCGATGAATCCTTATGATTCAGTCCAATATGTCAGAGTTCAGAAAACCTTCATCATAAATACAAAGAAGGATTGGGCTAATTTGAATCCCGATTCACTTCAATATCTGTCGGTTGAGGTGATTTTAAACGGAAAGAAAGGAGATTCGGTCATCTGGTCCGAGCACTTTACACAAACAACCACCAGTCGCGACAGCGGTTTCTTTCCACAGGGAGTTTATCAGGTTTTCAAGCTCGATCATCCACTACCAATCAAAAGAACCCCGCCTGACCGTCAAACCTGGGGATATCCTGATACTGATAGTCTGGTGTTGGAGGTCCGTATTCATGATATTGGTTTGACTGCAAAGGCGACAGCTTTCGTACTACGGCCGGATCGTATCATTAACTACCTGAGTCGTTTTACTTTATATCTATACGGTTCTAAACCATCATTATTCAAGATACCCAATGGAGGGGAGGCTGGCGGCGGAAATCCGAATGCAAGCTTCAACCAGATTGAATTCCGGGTCCATTACAAAGAATATTATCCCAACGGGTATTCCACGCGGTCGATCTATTGGAAGACTTATGAGGGCTTTGTCGATAACGAATACTACCTGTATCCCAATCGTTTCTTTAATCCATTGAAAATCCGGCTTCCCAAAAGCGACACCATACTGGCCAGGAGGTTGGACAGCATTGATGTCGCTGTTCTCCGGCCCAACAAATTCTTCAACCATTATTGGGCGGTCAAGGATTATTGGGATGGCAGCGAACGACCACCTTTTTCCAATTTCGAAAACGCCTATGGAATGTTCTTTACCTATATCCGGGATGAATGGACCGGGATGCAACTAAATTGGCAGGCAATGGATTCACTTTGTAACGGGTATTTCTACAAGGAGATGAAATTTAAGAAATAGTACCCAGCCACCTGAGAATCCCCGGATTTAACGGACAACCATTTCTCGTTGGATATTCATTGAAATTGAGTTGTTTAGATATCTCCGAATAGTTCAAATTTCTGTTTTTCATTTGGAAGTGTGAGATGACTTATTAAATTAACTTTGTTCCGAGGCACCTTGACTAATCCTGCAGCAATATATGGCCAAATCAAAAGCCATTAAAGTAGAACCTTTAGAAAAACAAAGGTGGAAAACTGCCGGGAACCTGGCAAAAATCGTCATGAATGAATAATGACTATGGTTGAAAATTATCTCATACAGCAAAAGGAAATTGAAAACAGAATTTTCACCATTCGGGGCTTCCAGGTAATGATTGACCGCGATCTGGCTGAAATGTACAAGGTTGAAACAAAAGTTTTAAATCAATCAGTAAAAAGAAATATTGAACGATTTCCGGAGCCATTCCGTTTTCAACTTTCTGAAAGGGAAAAAGATGAACTGGTCACAAATTGTGACCGCTTGGGTACCTTGAAACATTCATCGGTTAATCCTTTCGCCTTTACTGAGCAGGGGGTAGCCATGCTTTCTGCTGTTCTCCGAAGTAGTATAGCGGTCATGGTGAGCATCCAGATTATGCAGGCTTTTGTTGAAATGCGTAGAATGGTACTTGGAAACGTGGCACTCTTCCAGCGTATCGGTAACATTGAACATAAGCAACTTGAAGCCGACCAAAAATTCGAACAGATTTTTAAAGCTCTGGAAAGCAAAGATATTCAGCCCGACAAAGGTATTTTCTACGATGGCCAGGTGTTCGATGCCTGGAAGTTTGTCTCCGATTTGGTACGACAAGCTAAAACCTCTTTGCTTTTGGTTGATAATTATATCGATGACCGGGTACTGCAATTGTTGTCCAAACGCAGCAAAGGCGTAACTGCCACCATTTACACTCAATATATTACGAAACAATTAGCTGTTGACCTGCAAAAGCACAACACTCAATACGAGCAAATTATTATAAAGGAATTTACTGCAGCCCATGATCGCTTTCTGATAATTGACGAAACTGAACTTTACCACATTGGGGCTTCAATCAAAGATCTGGGCAAAAAGTGGTTTGCCTTCTCTAAAATGAATGCAAAAACACCCGAAATGCTGAACCTTTTAAAGATAAAAATCAATGAATGAGCGGAGGTGCATTTTATGGTCTTACCCTCATCCGTATCCCGAATTGCCTTCAAGGTGTTATCGTTCGGAATATGCCATATACCAGGAGTTGCGCGAGTGATACTGCGGACCAGAAAATCCCACTATATTTAGTTGTAGCGGAGACGCTTACGTCGGAGCTGGTGTTTTGAACAGAAAAATTGAGGCTGACTTTAAGTTTTCCCAGATCAAACGGCGACCTTGCTGTACTCACATTTGGGGATTGAGTCATTGCTGGTTTTGCAAGCTTATTTTACACAATTACAATAACTTGATCCCTTTTTCTATGAAAACTTATGAATGATCCTAATATTCCCGTTAAATAACTGCTTATTTAGTTTGCAAACTAGAAAACCCGTTATATCTTTGGTGCATGGAAAAACTGACTAAAAAAGAGGAGCAGGCCATGCAGGTGTTATGGACTGTCGGAAGAGGGTTCGTGAAGGACCTTCTGGAGAACTATCCCGATCCCAAGCCGCATTACAACACCCTTTCCACAATGGTCCGTTTGCTGGAGGAGAAGGGGTATGTGGGTCACAAGGCCTATGGCAACACCCATGAGTATTTTCCGCTGATACAGATGGAGGAATACCGCAAGGAGTTTATGTCTGATTTGGTCGACAGCTATTTCGGCTCCTACAAGAATGTGGTTTCCTTTTTTGCGAAGGAGCAGAACATCAGTGTCGAAGAATTGAAAGAGATCATCGATATGATCGAGAAAGGAAAGAGATGACTCCGCTGGTGTCCTATCTGGTAAAAGCTGCGCTGATGTACCTGCTGTGCTATGTGGTTTATTGGGTACTGTTCAGGAAGGAGACATTCTTTCTCCGGAACCGCATCTATTTATTAATCAGTGTCATTCTGCCTGCAATGATCCCTTTGATCCGGTTTTCCACCGGCTCAGCACTGGCGGGAAAAATGCCCGGGCAGGTAATCATCCTGATGATTTCGCCTGCCAAGATCCAGCCGGAGACCGGCACCCTGGACCTTTTCCAACAGCTATCTGAAAATACCTCTGCGCCTTCCCCGATCCCATGGAGCTCAATCCTGACCGGGCTTTATCTGGCGGGTGTCCTATTTTTCCTGTTACGGATGATTCTGAGTTATTCAGGTATTATCCGCCTGATAATCAGATCGGAGCACCAACGACTATCTGAAATGATCCTGGTGATTACTGCGCACCAGGTATCCCCCTTTTCACTTTTTCGCTGGCTGGTGATTCCGGAGCAGAAACGAACTCACCCAGATCTGGAAAAGGTCATCTGTCATGAAAGGATTCATTACCGTCAGTGGCACTCGATCGACCTGCTGCTTTCAGAGATCCTGGTTGTCTTTCAATGGTTTAATCCCTTTGTTTGGATGCTCAAAAAGAATGTTGTAACGAACAATGAATTTTTCGTTGACCGCAGATTATTATCCGTGTATACCGATGTCCGATCGTATCAATATGCATTGCTGGCCAGCAGTGTCGGTGAGCGGAGAATATCGATGGCCAACAGTTTTAACCAGGGTTTAATTAAAAAACGTATTGAAATGATGAACAAAAAAGATACTCGTTTGATCAACCGGTTCAAAGATCTGTTGATCGTGCCTTTTGCAGTTATGCTTTTTGTAACCTTTTCGGCCTGGTCGATGAAGCCCGCCGGAACGGAATCCGGCTCCGGCCAGGTGGTGAGTAAGACGGAAAAACAGGATAAGAAAAAGACCAAAAAAGCCGCAAACAACCTGGTTTCGATACAAGTCAACGGTGAGGACGTGGATCTGAAAACCGAAGGCGATAAGGTTACCGACAGTTCCACCGAGCGTGATGGTTCAAAAAAGACGCACCCGGTACTTACTGAAGGTAAAATATATTCCATTAACCTTAACGACCCTAAAGGGAAAGAGCGGCTGATTATGGTTGACGGGAAAATCGATGATTACGATAAATGGACGAAGCCCAGGCCCGTCCTGATTAAAACCATCAGCCTGCTGGATCCCGATGACGCCGTGAAAGAGTATGGTGACAAAGCGAAATACGGCGCCATGGTGATCTATACGAAAAAGAAGTAGGCGAAACCAGCCAAACCCCCGGTCTCAAGGCCGGAGGTACTGATGAATACCTGCTTAGGGTAACTGATTCTCCTTTGCTCGCAGAAGCAATCTATTTCAATGATCTGATAAATAACATGATGCTGACGAAGCAACCTTCTTCACGACAAGTATTGCATACATAACTGTTTGTATGGCATTCCTTTTTGGTTGCGCAGTAAGGAAGCGCCAATGCAGACTCCCTCCCTGTTTCAGGGAG
>CAIXKO010000209.1 GCA_903919925.1 uncultured Bacteroidota bacterium
TGCCCGGAAAAATGGATGACCGGGTATGTGCGGCATTCCAAAACCGGTGAATTATTAAAATACCGGCTCAACGGACGACTCGTTCTGGTTATCTCAATCGCCCTTTGGTTTTTGCTTGGATATCTCGGCTGGGTGTCGTATGATTGGCTTTATACCATCAGGTGGTACAGTTTGGCCGGCGCCTTCGTTTTTGGATCGGTTTTCTCCATCCTGATCGTTGTGCCCTATCCTTCCACCGGTCGTTCCTGGCTGGCCGATTACTTTTTTGGAAGGCTTGAAAATCCGCAATTCCGGAATGGCCGGATCGACGCCAAAGTTTGGCTATACCTGATTGGAGCTGTCACGCTTCAATTAAATGTGCTGAGTTTTGCAGCGCACCAATATCTGGCAATCGGGCATATTGGGGCAAATATTTAAGTATGCGCGGCTATGCTCACCTATTTTATTTTTGACTACCTGTCATTCGAAAATGTACACTTGTATACCTACGATTTCTTTGCGGAGCGTGTAGGCATAAAATTAGGCTGGGGCTGCCTCACTTTTTATCCATATTTCTACCTCGTTTCCCTGTGGTCGGCCATTGACCTGGATCCAGCAAATACACCAACCTGGCTGCTAATTTGTTATGCCCTCATTTTCCTGTCCGGCTGGACATTATCTCGGGGTGCCAACATGCAGAAATACTTTTATAAAACCCGTCCGGGAAAAGTTTTTCTCGGAATAAAACCTCAAACCATTACCGACGGGAAAAGCACATTGCTCGTCAACGGCTTTTGGGGCATCAGCCGGCATATCAACTATCTGGGCGAAATTTTAATGGGCATAGGCATTGCCTTGAGTGTAGGTTATCCGGGTACTTTATGGGTATGGCTATACCCACTATATTATGTGGCTCTTTTGCTCACTCGCCAGATAGACGATGACAAACGCTGCGCCTCCAAATACGGCGATTTATGGAAGGTGTACGTAAAAAAAGTAAAATACCGGATCATCCCCGGTTTGTACTGATTGAGCGACAGCTTCCGGGGCTCGCCTGAAAGGTCAATTAACCGCAAGTGACTGAAAAACCGGTCCGTTTGTTCCCCTTCCAGACCAACCTTATTTTTCAAATGCACCCATTTGCAGGACACAGATAGATATTTGTATGTATCTGATATTTAATGTTTTAAAAAATTCTGGGGGGGGGGGGGGATTTTCGGTCAAATAGTTGAAGTAACATGCTATTTATCTGCCGACATTGTGCATTGATTCCAATAAAACAGAATCATTAAATTTATGAAAAATAAAGGCCTGAAGCTGGAATCCGGGCAACCTTTTCATGCCGAATCAATTATTCTGATTAATCAGCTTAAAGAATATCAGACAGAGTTGCTCATTGCCAACAAGGAGCTCGCTTATCAGAATGAAGAGAAAGCTAAACGGGCAGCAGAACTGCTTATAGCCAACAAGGAGCTCGCTTATCAGAATGAAGAGAAAGCCAAGCGGGCGGCAGAACTGCTCATAGCCAACAAGGAGCTCGCTTATCAGAATGAAGAGAAAGCCAAGCGGGCGGCAGAACTGCTCATAGCGAACAAGGAGCTAACTTATCAGAATGAAGAGAAATCTAAACGGGCGGCAGAACTGCTTATAGCCAACAAGGAGCTAACTTATCAGAATGAAGAGAAAATAAAACGGGCAGCAGAGTTATTCTCTGCTAATGAAAAAATTGCTTTGCAGGAGGGGGTAATTCTTGCAAATAACAAAGCGGTAAAACTTTCTCACGAACTGGAAGTACAACAGATCGAACTCCTTGCAGCCAACGAAGAAATACGACAAAGCGAGCAACGTTTCCAAGCTTTGGTTGAGTGGTCGCCGTATGCTGCCCTTGTTCACAGTAATATAAAAATAGTATATGTCAATCCGGCGGCTGTTAAATTGTTTGGGGCAACATCGGAACAGGACCTTTTAGGCACTCCGGTGATGCGTTGGCATCATCCCGATTATCATCAGATAGTTCGGGAACGAATTCGAAGAGCGACTGAGGAGGGCCTTCCAGCACCCATGATCGAGTCGAAATATTTTAAACTCGATGGAACAGTAATGGACCTGGAAGTGCAGGGCAAGCCCATTATTTACAATGGTCTACCCTCAGTTCTTGCCACCTTTAACGACGTTACCGAAAGAAGGATTATTGAACGCCAACTTGATGAACGTCATAAAGAACTCCAGGCATTCTATTTTTTAAGCCAGTTATCAGAGAGGCAGGATTTACCCTTGGCAGGTATTTGCCGGGAATTTGCGGATTTCCTTCCAAATAGCTGTCAACATCCGGAAGTTGCTTGTTGCAGGATTTTGATGAACGGCACTGAGTTCCGTACAAAAAACTTTGGGGATTCCGCATGGAAGCTATCGGCACCAATCAAATCCGATGGGATAGAGGTCGGAATGATCGAGGTAGCCTATTTAAAAGAGATGCCCCTGGCGGATGAAGGACCATTTTTAACGGAAGAAAGTAAATTGCTTAATGCCCTTGCTCAACAACTGGGGGAAATCATTGAGCATAGAAATGCAGAACAGGAAAAAGTCCGGCAATCCGGATTGATCACCTCATTGCTTGATTCCATCCCCGATATCGTCTTTTACAAGGACACCGAAGGAATTTATCTTGGCTGTAACCCCGCGTTCACCGTATTTGTTGGCAAATCAAAACAAGATATTGTTGGCAAAACTGATTATGACCTTTTTAGTCATGACGTTGCTGATTTTTTCAGGCACCATGACACAGAGATGATGAAACTGAAGCTACCCCATCAAAATGAAGAATGGGTCACCTATCCCGATGGGAGGATTGTTTTACTGGATACACTTAAAACACCCTATTACGATTCCAACGGAATCCTCATTGGCATGCTGGGGGTTAGCCGGAATATCACTGACAGAAAATTGGCTGAAAATAAGATCAGAGAGACCTCAAAGGAGCTACAAAAGATAAACGCCGAGAAAGACAAATTTTTCTCCATCATTGCTCACGATCTTCGAAGTCCTTTCAATGGTTTTTTAGGTCTCACTCACCTGATGGCTGAAGAATCACAAGGCCTTACGCCAGACGAGATCCGGGATATCTCGATGTCCTTGAAAAACTCAGCCGCAAACATGTTCCGACTTTTAGAAAACCTGCTCGAATGGTCGAAAATGCAACAAGGATTGATCCCTTTCAATCCTGCTATTGCTCACCTGCTTCCAATTGTACAGGGAAGCATGTCGGTTGCTACCGAATCGGCCAAAATCAAGGGAATTGAAATAATTTATGATATTCCTGAAGATCTGACCATTTATGCCGATATCAACATGCTTCTCACGGTACTCAGAAACCTGGCTTCAAATGCTATAAAATTCACGCCCAGAGGTGGGAAAATAAATATTTCGGCGAAAGCTTCCGGTGAAAGTATCGAAATTTCCATTCAGGATACAGGCATCGGAATGGGGCAGGGAATGTTGAATCTTTTATTCCGTCTTGATACTAAAACCAACAGAGCCGGCACCGGGGGTGAGCCCAGCAGCGGGCTCGGGCTAATTTTATGCAAGGATTTTATAGAAAAGCACAACGGGAAAATCCGGGCGAAAAGCGAAGAGGGCAAGGGTTCCACTTTTATCTTTACCTTGCCCCATCCTGAGATTCAGGATGGAAAAACGGATACGAAGCCTGTTACTGTGTCAGGATCAGCGATAATACAATCCCGCAACCTCAAAATATTGATAGCCGAGGACGATGTGGTGTCAGCTAACTTCCTGGCCCTTGCGGTCAGGAAATTGAGCAATGAAGTAATAAAGGTCAGAACCGGAAAGGAAGCCGTTGATGCCTGCCGTAACAATCCCGATATTGATCTGATACTGATGGATATTGCTCTGCCTGGGATCAATGGCCAGGAGGCTACCCGCCAGATCAGGCAATTTAATCAGGCGGTGGTAATTATTGCCCAAACCGCCAACGTCTTTGCCGGAGAACGGGAATTGTCCCTGGAGGCCGGGTGCAATGACTTTATAACAAAACCTGTTAAGCAGACTGATCTGAGGGAGTTAATCATCAGGCATTGTTTCAATTCAAATCCATGAACCTGGATACTTCCCGCCAAATGATGGGAAATTGAGCACAACAACAACCAGCTATTTTCTTTTTATCTTTATCGGTTGTTAGGTGCTTCAACTGAAATAGAGGTGTACTTTTGAATTGAAATTACAATGAAAATAATTCATTTTATCAAAATACGGAATTTTAAAATTTTTGGAGATGAGATTGTAATTAATCTTGAGCACCCTTCCGTATTAATTGGTCCAAACAATTCCGGAAAAACCTCCGCACTGCAAGCGATCGCGTTATGGGCTTTTGGTGTAAAAAGCTGGCATGAATCCAAGGGAAAATCAAAAGCTACCAAGAACCTGACTTCGGGAATAAACCGCCTTAATTTATTACAGTTACCTGTCCAAAATGCCCGTTATTTATGGAAAAATACGGATATTCGCAGGGGAAGTAATGAATTAATTCCTCTTGAAATTACTGCCGGAATCGAATTTCAGGAAAAAGTATATAATTGTAAAATGACTTTTACCCAACAGTCGTCCGAATTAATTTATTGTCTTCCTGATTCATCATTTTATGAGAACAGGGAATTGCTTGACTATGCGGCTAAAATAAATATTGATTTACTTTACTCCATGTCAGGAGTAGCGATTGAAGAAGTTCTGCTCCCGCCCGGGAGGATAAATTCACTTATCGGGCAGGGTCAGACATCAGAAGTATTGAGGAATTTGTGTTACCAAATATTCCAAAACGATAATAGTGCATGGAAAGAGCTGGTGAGCCTGTTAAAACGATTATTTCAGGTTACTTTACAAAGCCCTAAGTTCATCGAAACCAGGGGAGTCATTGAGTTGAAATACAAATCGGCAAATGTCAAAAACGACTTGGATATTTCCTTGGCCGGTCGTGGGCTACAACAGTTTTTGCTTCTGTTCTCTTATATGTTTTCTCATAAAAATTCCGTTCTTCTTTTAGATGAACCCGATGCACACCTTGAAATACTTCGACAACGCACCATATATTTTATTTTAAAGGAAATTACTAAAAAAAATGGCAATCAACTTATTATTGCCACCCACTCCGAAGTAATACTGAATGAAGCTGCTGACACCAATCTGGAAATGTTATTGGATGGCGAAGTAATTCATCTTTCGGAACGAAAGGAGATTAAAATTGCTCTTCGCGATTTTGGAGTTGAACATTATTATAAAGCAAAACAAAAGAAGAGTATTCTTTATACCGAAGGTTCCACAGACATTGAAATTCTTCGCGAATTCGCAAAAATATACGGAAACGTTTCAGCATCAGAGATACTAAACGGCAACTTTAACTATTATTATACACAAAATATTGAGTCTGATCCTTCCTCGGAAAATGAACTGGATAGAATCGATGGATATTATAGTCCATATCACAAAAAACATTTTAATTCACTCAAATCAATTGTTCCCGAATTTAAAGGCTTAGCAGTTTTCGACAGCGATGGAAAAAACAGACAACCTGAATATAAGGAGGATCTCACTACATTTTACTGGTCACGATATGAGATAGAGAACTATTTTATTAATCCCTTTACAATAAAAGAATACGCAAAGCAAAATAGCAGTATTCATGGAACTATTTTCGAAATTTATTTCAATAAGGCTCTTGCAAAAGCGTTACTGGAATTGGTTTTCGATAATGACCAGCAAGCTCTTGATGATTTCAATAACCTGACTCCTTCATTACAACTTAATTATTGGAATAAGATAACAAGCCAAATTAAGTTGAGTCACTTCCTTGAATCTGTATTCCAGGTTTACAAGGAACTATCTGGCCAGCCAATACCCATTAATAAAGGGAGATTTTACGAATTAGTTAAATATCATACTCAAGTAGACGAAGAAGTTAAGAAAGTTCTCGAATTAATTGTTAAGTTCATCTCCTAAACGGCAACATTCAATATTATATGGAATTATATGGATCAAAAAAATAATTTACGGCCGCTTGGGCGCACCAAAATGATGGTCTCCCCCATCGGACTGGGTTCCTGGCAGTTTAGCAAACAAAACAACCTGGCCGGGAAATTCTGGCCCACACTGGAAGATGATCTGATAAACAAGGTGGTGTCCATCTCGCTGGAAGGCGGCATCAACTGGTTTGATACGGCCGAAGTTTATGGCAACGGGGCATCGGAGAAGGCGTTGGCCAAAGCATTGCAAACGGCTGGGAAAAAGCCGGGGGATATTCTGATCGCCACAAAGTGGTGGCCCATGTTCCGTTTTGCCGGCAATATCCCTAAATCTATTGATGTGCGGATCCAGACCCTTACTCCCTATCCGATCGACCTCTACCAGGTGCATCAGCCCTGGGGTTTTTCAGGCGAAAAGGCGGAAATGACCGCTATGGCTGCGCTGTGGGATAGAAAGCTGATTAAAAATATCGGGGTCAGTAATTTTTCAGCACAAAAAATGAAAACCGCCTGGGAAACCCTCGATAAAAAAGGAATTCCCCTGGCTTCAAACCAGGTATTGTACAACCTGCTGAACCGTAAGATCGAATCAAACGGAACATTGGAAATGGCCAAAAAACTGGACATATCCATCATTGCCTATTCACCATTGGCCCAGGGACTTGTTACCGGCAAGTTTCATGACAACCCTGCACTCCTTAAAAATATAGGTTTGAGAAAATACAGTTCTCAGTTTAAGCCCGAAGGACTGGAGAAAAGCAAACCGGTAGTGATGCTGGTTAAGGAGCTTGCCCTAAAGTATAACGTAACCCCCTCACAGATAGCGCTCAACTGGCTGATCAATTACCATGGCAATACCGTTGTTGCCATCCCGGGAGCCACCAAGGAACATCATGCAAAGGAAAATACCGGATCCTTATCATTCCGGCTTTCCGATGCGGACATGGTGAGACTCGATGAGGTCAGTGCCATATTCAAATAGTTTTTCCCGCTTTAATTTGCCGGCCTGAGTTGAAGGCGCACTTTAAGGTTATTGGTTTGCCATTCGCTTTCTTAGCTCGCGAAGCAGATTGTCCGGCGTATCAACCATGGCCAGGTTGGTGATCCAATCCGGGATATTTCCTGAAGGATCCGCATAACCTTCGAGGATAACGTGGGACATTCCGGGTGCTGATGGAGTAACGGTCCAGGATTGGCGGTAATTTGGGATGCGCACTTTACCGGGGTACAGAGGCACAACGCCCGGAAGATGATTGGCCAGGGTCCGGTAAATCTGATTAACCGTATCGGTATTTACCTTTACCTCAACCACCAGATCTCGGTTGGAGAGTGGCCAGGGCAACCGGTATTCCAGATAATATTCCGATCGCTTATTCTTTTCATAAATCATCACCTTAACCTGGCTGATATTGGCGCCCCACCAAGCGTTATCATTAACATTCTCGATCACGGCGAAAACCTTTTGGGCCGGTGCCGGAATGTCAGTAATCCCCTTGAACGATTTCAGTGACTTTCCAGCCTCTTTGAACGTATAAATTTTAATTCCGTCCTGGTCCCTCACCAGATTCCATGGTTGAGCGAACAAGTGACTGGCCGGAACCTGGATGATAAAAAACAGGCAGGCAAAAAGTAACCGGTTAAAATGCAACTTAAGCATCTATCAAAGTTAAGGTAATTGAATTTAATTCAGAACCCTCTGGTTTCATTGAGCATTGAAAATTACGTGCCAGCTACGGGCCTGCAAAATAAGTTTTGCACAAACCGGTCAATGAATCAGTCTGCGTCTGTGAGTATTGACA
>CAIXKO010000210.1 GCA_903919925.1 uncultured Bacteroidota bacterium
CCACTGTAGTTTCGGGTACTTCAAAATCGAACCACTCGCTGAGAGGCAAATCAAAGCCTATACCATGCATATAGTTGAACAGTGACTTACGGAGCCCTTCACTAAACGCGTCGTGATTGCATCCGGTTGGATCAGAATAGGTTAAATCGTTATTTGCGAAAGTTCCAGTTTTGGAAGAATCCCTTCGGATTCCGAATTTTTTTGGATCCAAACCCACCGGACTATGGGCTGTTAATGCAAAATGGTGCCAGAAACCTGAATGAACCAGGCCCAGCTCAAACAGCTGCCTCACAACTTCTAATGAATTTATTGTTTCCTGTGCGGTTTGGGTTGGAAATCCGTACATAAGATAGGCATGAACCATGATCCCTGAGGCTGTGAAATTGGCAGCTACACTGGCTACCTGTTCAACGGTTACCCCCTTATTGATGAGTTTCAGCAGCCGGTTTGATGCAACTTCCAGTCCTCCTGAAATGGCGATACAGCCCGAATCGTGAAGTAAAAGACAAAGATCAGCGGTAAAGTTTTTCTCAAACCTGATGTTCGTCCACCAAACAACAGTGAGTTTTCGCCTGATTATTTCATGAGCTAACGCTCTCAACAATGCAGGGGGAGCCGCTTCATCAACAAAGTGAAACCCAAAGGTCCCGGTTTGCCGGATGATTTCTTCCATTCTGTCGCAAATCAAAACAGCCGTATTAGGTTCATATCGCCTGATATAATCCAGCGAAGTATCGCAAAAAGTGCAATTTGCCCAGTAACAGCCATGGGCTAGCATAAGCTTGTTCCATCTTCCATCGCTCCATAAACGATGCATTGGATTTGCTACCTCAATCAGCGAAAGATACTGGTCCAGGAATAAATCGGAATAATCGGGAGTGCCAACATCGGATTGCGCAACATCTCCTTCCTTTGATCCATCAATATACTCAACCTGATTGTTTTGCAAATAAAAAGTCCTTTTTAAACCGTTTATCTCCAACTTTCCATCCAGGTACCGTACCAGCAACTCCATCGGTGATTCTCCATCATCGAGGGTAATAAAATCCAAATATTTAAATACACGGGGATCTGATAACGATCGTAATTCCGTATTGACAAACCCTCCTCCGATAACGGTTTTAATCTCCGGATGCTTATTGCGGATCCATTGTCCGCACTTTAATGCAGCGTACAAATTGCCCGGAAAAGGAACGGAGATTCCTACCATTGTTGGCTTATATTGCATCAGCTTTTCCTCCAGCAATCCAACTAAAAGCTGATCAAAAAACCCATCGGATTTTTGCAATTCCGTTTCCAGCTGATTAAAGCTCAATGCCGATCTACCCAACCGCTCCCCGTAACGGCTAAAGCCAAAATGCGGATCGATTGCTTCATTGATAAAATCTGCTATATCATCAAGATATAAAGTTGCCAGATGTTTGGCCTTATCATGGGTTCCCATCAAGCCAAATGCCCATTCCAGGTCGTCAGTATTGTTGAATTTTGATGCTTCAGGAAGGTAATTCCCC
>CAIXKO010000211.1 GCA_903919925.1 uncultured Bacteroidota bacterium
AGTGATCAACTATGATACCTTACGGCCCGGTGGCCTTTGTCCGCCAGGCTGGGAAATGCCAAAGCAAACGGATTGGTATGCATTGCTCAACCCGTTCAACATAAGAGGATTGCGGACGTATTTCGGAGAAGGGGGCTACTCACGGTTAAATCTTTCGCCTATCGGGATCCATGAATTAACCAAGCCCTGGGAAACTATTGACGAATCGCCTTGCTCTTCATATTGGATGTACCTGTCCGGGAGTTTTCAAAAAGATTTTTATCGCAGACATTACGGCCCATGCCCGGTAATCTTCAGCTCATCCATCATCCGGACATTTGTTTCGGAAAATAATACACTCATCCGGTTTGTAAACGATTCCATTATGAAAAATGGTGGAGCACTACCAGTCAGGTGCATAAAAACCAAAGAATAAGATGAAAGCAATGAGGTTGTTTTTAATTATTCCGGTATTGGCACTTTTTCTATCCGGGTGTGAAACCGATGTTAAGGCACCTTTGGCCGACCGCTCCTATCCGGTTGTTTATTGTGTGCTTAATAAGGATGATACTGCCCATTACGTAAGGCTGACCAAAACTTTTTCCGGTCCGCTGGATGCCGTCACTATGGCTCAAAATCCCGATTCACTATATTATAAAAATGCGCGTGTTTTTGCCGAAATGACTGGCACCAGGGTTGAGATGTTACCCACTAAGGAAATCAAACGCGATCCGGGCCTGTTTTTTTCGGACTATTCACTGCTTTATAAAACCACCTACCGGCTATGTGGATGGATCACCATTCATATTTATCTGCCAGATAATATGGAAGTAATTGGTAAAACGGCATTAATGGCTACCCCGGTTTTTGATGCACCGGATACTTCCAAAAAGAAAGTCCTGAGCTTTTTTGAACAGGAGCCGGTAAGAATCGTCTGGGACGGAGTAGAGGATGTGTGCCAAACAACCGTACGGTTCAAATATCTGGAAAATAACGGATTACGGCTGGATACCTGTTTCGTTGACTGGACCCGGAAAAGTGCCGCTTTTGCCATTATGCCCAACGATTATCTCGATTACCTCAGCCATTGGATACCCGATAAACCGGAAGTCAGCTACCGGAAAGTGCTGGGTTTTGATATTCTGGTATCAACCGGGAATGGACAGATGCTGGACTATTTGGTATTTAAGGACTGGTCCATCGATATAAAAGAAAATCCCTATTCAAACCTGATAAACGCTTACGGCTTGATTGCCAGTCGGGTAAATGGTGCCCTGACCGATTATCAGCCAAATCAGCGGTTTATTGATACTTTGGCGATGAGTGTATTAACAAAGCATTTGAAGTTTTCGCGGTGGTGAAGCGTGAAGAACGGTAGGGGCGGAAAATCTTCTGGCCTTTCATTGTGACCAGAATGAACCTTATTGTAACCGTGGGGAGTTGAATCGAAATCCAGATGCGATCAGTTTGATTGGAGATACTCTCGATCCCTCCAGGGTAACAACTGCCATTTCCCCTAAAATGGCACGGAGAAGGAGGGCAGGAACTCCGATGGGAATAAAAAGGCGATGATATTTTTTGGCCAGATGTTTCATAAACTGAAGATTGGTTACCGGATTGGGGGCAACTGCATTATAGGCACCTGAGAGTTCGTAATGTTCTGACAGGTGAAGGAATACCCTGGCCAGATCGTCCAGATAAATCCAGGGAATCCATTGATGCCCGGTACCCAGGGGAACCGATATTCCAAATTTCAGGGGCATCATCATTTTGGGCAGTGCCCCACCCTTTTCACTCAATACCACTCCAATTCTCACCTTAACTACCCGGATATCCAGCTGTTGAAATGAATCGGCTGCTGATTCCCACTTCCGGCAAACCGATGAAAGGAAGTCATTGCCGGGCGGATCATCTTCCTTATAAACCTGATACGAAGTAACTGACCCGTAATAACCTACGGCTGAAGCTGATATCAATGTTTTAACGGTATGCGGGCGGTTGAGCAGTAAC
>CAIXKO010000212.1 GCA_903919925.1 uncultured Bacteroidota bacterium
CAGCTCGCCCAAAGAGAAGAATAGAGTTCAGATTTCTTGATAGCCATTACGACAGTTGGTTTATTGGTGGACCAAAGGTAGGGAAAGAGGGGGAGAAATTGAGCCACCAATTTTGGCCGCTATATTTCCTACCTTTATTACCAAAATTATATCTCATGGTAAAAGAAATCATTGGCAAGAATAAGCTCAAAGGAATGTCGAAAAGATCACTCAAGAACTTCAACCTTGAAGAGGCACGTGGGTGGGTCATTGGCAGGTCCATTCAGATTGAATACAGATTAAATGCAAAAATCGTAGAGTTCTTTAAACCAGTTGAAAAACGGGCTTTCGAAAAAATAATGCTTAATAGTTCGATTTTGGATATGGGAAGTAAATTGAAAATCCTTAAAAATATCGGAGCTATTGATACCAAGACAATGGACAAAATCCGTAAACTGAACGCAATCCGGAATGGCTTTGCCCATGCTGAAATAAACGAGCATATTATTATTGAAATTGTTGGGGAAACTGATGACGGAGCAAAATTGCTTGGTGCGCATGGGGAGCCAAAAATTGAGGTAATGAAGTCGGACGGGGTTATCGAAATGAAGGACGCCTATGAATATTTACTTGAGTTTTGGACTTTAAACACAGCGATAAGGGAAATAATTTAAAACGATGTCTAACACGGAAATAACTACCCTCAATCCCATTTACACATCCAAACTGCCTTGGCACATTAAATATAAGCTTTTTCCACTGTATCAATTACTGTATCAACCCAAACAAAAACGACTTACCGCAAACCGCTGTAAGTCGTTCATTTTCACTCGTGAGACATACTGGATTCGAACCAGTGACCTCTTGCCTGTCAAGCAAGCGCTCTAAACCAGCTGAGCTAATATCTCCTCACCCTGCAATATTAGAAAATTTCACACTACCCTGCAAATCTTACCCGTTCCTCATTTTATCCATTTTTGCTAACTTGCACCCCAAAATTTTTATGCTATGAAACGTATCGCTCTATTATTAACCGCTTTCATTACCATTGGTATGCTTACAGAAAACTCCGCCCAGTCTACAAAAGTTAAAATGAAAACTTCATTGGGTGATGTCACCCTCGTACTCTATGATGATACCCCTATCCACCGCGATAACTTTATTAAACTGGTGAAGGAAAATTTCTACGATGGAATACTTTTCCACCGCGTAATCCAACAATTCATGATCCAGGGCGGTGATCCAACCACCCGCGTGGACAAACCCGGCCCTCAGCTCGGTACCATTCCTGCTGAATTCCGTCCTAACCACTGGCACAAAAAAGGCGCTCTCGCCGCTGCCCGTACCGATAACCCTCAAAAAGCCTCTTCCGGTTCACAATTCTATATCGTTGTAGGCAGACCGTGCTCCGTTAATGAACTCAATCAAATGGAAGCTTCCGGCCAACATCCGAAATTCACCGAAGAACAGCGGAAAGTTTACACCACCGTTGGCGGTACTCCACACCTCGATTATACCTATACCGTGTACGGTGAAGTTACCGAAGGCCTTGATATTGTCGACAAAATCGCCCTCGTTCCCTGCGCCGCCACCAAGCCCATCACCCCGGTAAAAATCCTTTCCGTCACTATTGTTAAATAATGAACCACCCGTAAGGACGCATATTTGCGTCCTTCTATTTTCAAAAACGAACCTGTAGGGACGCATATTTGCGTCTGCCTTTCTGCGTACGCAATTGAAATTCATCATAAAACGAAAATGCTCGACAAAATAAAACAACTCATCGCCGAAGTAACATCCTTCGATACCGATAGCGCCGAAATCGCCGAAGCTTTCCGCGTTCGCCTGTTCGGGAAAAAAGGGGAAATCACCAGCCTTTTCGAACAATTCAAAGAGGTGCTCCCGCAGGATAAAAAAGCATTCGGACAGGAATTGAACGTTCTCAAAACTTTAACTATTAATAAGTTAAAGGAACTACAGGAAAAACATAAAAAAACGTTCAAGGTAGATCCGGCACTCGATCTTACCCTTCCTGGTGATCCCGCACCGCTCGGATCCCGACACCCCGTTTCTCTGGTCAGAAACGAAATCGTCGATATCTTCAACCGGTTGGGGTTCACCATCTCCACCGGCCCGGAAATCGAGGACGACTGGCATGTTTTCTCCGCCCTCAACTTCCCGCCCGAGCACCCCGCCCGCGATATGCAGGATACCTTCTTCATCCAATCCAACCCTGATATCCTCCTCCGCACCCACACCTCATCAGTCCAGGTGCGCGTTATGGAAAAGCAAAAACCACCTATCCGTACCATCAGCCCCGGACGGGTTTTCCGTAATGAAGCCATCTCTGCCCGATCCCACTGCATCTTTCATCAGGTGGAAGGACTCTATATCGATAAAAATGTTTCGTTTGCCGATCTCAAGCAAACCCTCCTGTTCTTTTCAAAGGAAATGTTTGGCAAGGATACCCAAATCCGCCTTCGTCCTTCATTTTTCCCCTTCACCGAGCCCTCCGCCGAGATGGACGTATCCTGCACCCTCTGCGGCGGTAAAGGCTGCAACATGTGCAAATACACCGGCTGGCTCGAAATCCTTGGCTGCGGTATGGTCGACCCTAACGTACTGGATAATGTTGGCATCAATAGCCAGGATTACACCGGATTCGCCTTCGGCATGGGCATCGAACGTATAGCACTCCTTAAATTCGGCATCAAGGACATCCGCCTCCTTTTCGAAAACGACGTACGATTCCTTCGCCAATTCACCAACGCCTTTTAGGAACGTTCGCTGCGCTCACTAAGAGGCTCGCTGCGCTCGCTAAGAGGCTCCCTTCGGTCGCTAAGAGGCTCCCTTCGGTCGCTAATTGGCTACGCTGCGCTCCGCTAATTGACTCGCTGCGCTCGTGGAAAAAATTCTTGACCACACACACACACACACACACACACACACACCCAACCACACCCACGCTCACACCCTCTTTCCCTATAGCCGTCAACCTAAGGATTTATTTGGCTTTTTGAAGGAGAGTTTCCATCAATTTCAATGTTTCCATAAGATGGCATTGGTGGGTGGAATGGAGGTCGGTGGACGCATAATTGCGTCCATATATTTGTATGCATTTCTATCCAATTCAATGCTTCCGTAAGATGGCATCGGTGAGCAGGATGGCGGGTGGTGGGCTCAAATATGCGTCCCTTGAAGTTTATCGGCTGAAATCCAAAACGGGTCCAGGAATCTCTAACTCCTTTAATACTTTAAACAACAAAAGGGATCTCATATGCTAGATTATCAACAAATTAAATCCTTAGGTTGACGGCTATGCCCCTTTCCCCGGCGAGCGCAGCGAGCCAATTAGCGACCGAAGGGAGCCTTTTAGCGAGCGCAGCGAGCCTCTTAGCGACCAACGGGAGCCTCTTAGCGACCAACGGGAGCCTCTTAGCGACCAACGGGAGCCTCTTATCTAATTACAATCTCGTACGTAATCCCCACCCCCCTCCTCAACGTATCGCTCACCCCACAATACTTCTCCTGACTCAAATCTACCGCCTTCTTCAATTTTTCCAGGTCAAGATCCTTGCCCGTAAACTCGTAAATCAAATGGATCGACTCGTATCGCATCGGATGCTCATCCGCAATCGATCCCTTTAATATGATCTCTAAACTTTCAACCTCCTGCCGCATTTTACGGGCCAATGAAATAACATCCATGCCCGTACATCCCCCTAAAGAAGCCATCAGCAAAGGCTTTGGCGTGGGTCCCTGATGCTGCCCGCCTGCCGCCGGCGTGGCATCCATCATCACCGTGTAATTGTCAATCCGGGCCTCAAATGCCATGTTGCCCTTCCATACTACCGATATCTGCTTTTCCATATTGCTTGTTTTTGCCGTAATATACAACCATTTCCTAAATTTGTTAATCGTATATATTAAGCTATCTATATAATCTGCTACCATTTTTTTTTATATTTGCCAATATGAAAAGCATTCCACATGTCCCGATTTGTGATGACTGCATAATTAAAGGTCATTCCATCTTTAAGGATCTTACACCAGATCAGCTCGATTCGGTCCATTTTGGCAAAGGCTGCAGCCTCTATAAAAGAGGTAACATCATCTACCATGAGGGACACCGGATCAATGGATTCTATTGCGTTCAGGCAGGTATTATCAAAATTTATAAAACAGGAATCGACGGCAAAGAGCAAATTATCCGTTTTGCCAAAACCGGAGATATCATCGGCTTCCGGTCTGTACTCAGCAAGGAACTCGCCTGCACTACCGCTAAAGTGATCGAAGATTCAGTACTCTGCTTTATCCCTTCCGAAAACCTTTTCCAGCTGGTTAAGGAAAATGCGGCATTCTCCATGCAACTCATGCAACTCACTTGCCGCGAACTCGGCGAAGCCAATAATTTTATTACTGATATCGCCCAGAAAACGGTTAGGGAACGACTGGCTGAAATTCTTCTGATTCTCATGGATACCTTTGGTCTCGATGAAGATAAAGTCCTCCGGATTTCACTTACACGCGAGGAAATGGCCAATATGGTAGGAACCGCTACCGAGTCGGTAATTCGCCTGCTCAGTGAGTTCAAAATGGATAATCTGATCGACCTCCATGGCCGGAAAATCAGCTTGATCGACCTGCCCAGCCTTCGGAAAATTGCCAATATGTAAGCGCAAATGTTCAATAACCTGGAAATTCTCGATTCTATCCACCTGAATTTCAGTTCAACAGGCTTGTTCATTATTAACCTTACCCTCGGGTTCATTATGTTTGGTATCGCGCTGGACCTGAATTATAAACAGTTCCGCGAGGTGATCGCTCAGCCAAAATCACTCCTGATCGGCCTTACCTCTCAGTTTCTCCTCCTCCCGCTGGTTACCTTTTTACTGGTGAAAATCATTAACCCCTCGCCCGCCGTGGCTCTCGGCATGATTCTCGTTGCTTCTTGCCCCGGCGGTAATGTGAGCAACTTTATCTCTTCACTCGCAAAAGCAAATGTGGCCCTCTCTATCACCATGACCGCCATAGCCACAATCCTCGCAATCGTGCTCACACCTGCAAATTTTGCCATCTGGGGATCGCTCTATATGAAATCCTCTCCCCTGCTCCGGCCGCTCGAAATTGACCCTATCCGCATGTTTGTCACCGTGGTTATTCTGATGGGTATACCAATCACCCTCGGAATACTCTTTACCCGCTATTTCCCCGTCCTCGCAAAAAAAATACTTAAACCTATCCGCATCTTCTCGTTCCTGGCTTTTATCGGTTTTATTGTCATGGCATTCGCAAATAATTTCGACCATTTTTTAAATTATATTCCACCAGTATTTCTCATTGTACTTATCCATAATGGATTAGGATTGCTTACCGGATGGTCGTTCGCCAAAATTCTTAAACGGCCAGCCAAAGATGTTCGCGCCATCTCTATCGAAACCGGTGTACAAAATTCCGCTCTCGGCTTGATACTGATCTTCAATCCTAAAATATTTCCACCCGATCTCGATCTCGGTGGTATGGCTTTTATCGCTGCCTGGTGGGGTATATGGCACATCATATCCGGATTGATTCTCGCCGGATTCTGGTCGCAAAAACCAACCTCCGAAGTTTCCTGATTCCTTAAATCCCGAACCTATGAAAAAAGTTGAAAAGTTCTCCATCGGATATCATATCGTGCGACTCTGGATCAATTTTAGTTTTAAACATATCTTCTATCGTCGTACCGAAATACGCGGCCGTCAAAAATTCAAGTCCAACGATCCCCTCCTCTTTGCCCCAAATCATCAGAATGCCCTCATGGATGCTTTGGTTTTTGTGACTACCCTACCCCAGCAGCCCATTTTTCTCGCCAGAGCCGATATCTTTAATAGTAAATTCATTACCAGACTATTGAATTATATTAAAATGATGCCCGTTTACCGTATCCGCGATGGATATGAAAACCTTCAGAAAAATCAGGAAGTTTTTGACCGTTGTACGGAAATTCTTAGATCCGGCAACTCGATATGCATGTTTCCTGAAGGTAACCATGGCGATAAAAGATTTTTCCGCCCTCTCAAAAAAGGCCTCGCACGGATCGCTTTTGAGGCTGAAAATCAGTGCGATTTTAAACTCGGACTCAAAATCGTCCCTACCGGTATCGACTACTCCAGCTACGAAAACGTGAGAGGCCGCCTTACCGTTAGTTATGCCGATCCAATTACCATTACCGATCTGAAAGATTTGTATCACCAGGATCCGCAAAAAGCGATGAAGGAGCTGAACAACCGGATCCGTATCAAAATTGAACCGCATATGATCGAAATCCCCTGGGAGGATATCTATTATATGGTCATGGATTTACGGGTTATTTACGGTAAACGGTTCCGCGAGCTTCATCACCTTCCCTCTAAAACACTATTCGATAAGTTCGATGGCGATAAAGCAATGATCCGTGCCATCGGCACCCTGCGTGAAACCAATCCCGATGATATAACCATGCTCAACAGCCAGGTAATGGAATACTGGAAACTGCTCAAAAAGCATAATTTCCGCGATCACATTCCCGCCAGTGCCCCATATAGTATTTTGCGATTGCTGTGGAATTCTTTCGTTTTAGCCATCGGTTTTCCTTTCCACCTTTACGCGCTCATCAATAATTATCATCTTTTTCGCATTCCTGCAATGCTTTCCCGAAAACTGTTCAAAGATCCGCAATTCAGGGCCACCGGCGCTTATGCAATGAGCATGGCTCTGATGATGCCTGTCAGCTATGGTTTGCAAACCCTCATTGTTGGACTGATTTTTAAAACCTGGTGGATATGGCTGGCCTATTTTTTTACCCTCCTGCCTTTCGGAGTTTACATGCTCCATTATATGTTCGAAAATCGGAAATGGCGCTCCCGTATCCGCTTCAACTTTATGCTTCTCAAAAAAACACCGGATGCCGCCCGCATTCTCAACCTCCGAAAGGAAATAATCAGCAAAATGGACCAGCTAACCTTGAATCACCGCCAAAATCCCAAATAAAAATTCGCGAAAATTCGCGATGCGCAGCATCCGCGTCATCCGCGTGCCATTCTTCTTCCGTGTTATTAAAACAACCTCGCCTGCGATTCGGGCCTTACTTTTCCTAAATGATAATAAGCCTTCTCCGTTGCCTCCCTGCCGCGCGGTGTTCTCTTTAAATAACCTTCCTGTATCAAAAAAGGCTCGTAAACTTCCTCAATCGTTCCGGGCTCTTCTCCTACTGATACCGCTATGGTTCCCAATCCCACCGGCCCTCCGTTAAATTTGTTAACCAGGGTATTCAAAATTCGGTTGTCCATTTCGTCGAGCCCGTTGGCATCAATATTTAATGCCCCCAAAGCATAACGCGTAATGTCAATATCGATACGCCCATCGCTTTTTACCTGCGCAAAATCACGAACCCTGCGCAAAAGTGCGTTCGCAATTCTGGGTGTCCCCCGGCTTCTTGTCGCAATCTCAATGGATGCTTCTTCCGATATCGCCACATTCAATATAGCCGACGATCGCTTTACAATCCGGTTTAAAATCTCCTTGGTATAATATTCCAGATAACAGGTAATGCCAAATCGGGCTCGTAATGGACTCGTTAACAGCCCCGATCGTGTGGTGGCACCAATCAGCGTAAATGGATTAAGATCGATTTGAATGGAGCGGGCACCCGGACCACGATCAATCATAATATCAATCCGGTAATCTTCCATGGCTGAATACAGATACTCCTCAACCACAGGACTCAATCGGTGAATCTCATCAATAAACAACACATCGCCCTTCTCCAGGGAGGTAAGAAGCCCCGCAAGATCTCCCGGCTTATCCAAAACCGGCCCCGAGGTCATCTTCATCCCAACCTTCAATTCTTTGGAAATAATGTGCGATAGCGTTGTTTTTCCCAGCCCCGGAGGCCCATGCAATAATACATGATCCAGCGCTTCCCCCCGCATCGATGCTGCCTTTACAAATACACGCAGATTCTCTACAACCTTCTCCTGACCTGAAAAATCGGCAAATTCGACCGGCCTCAACTGCCGTTCAATTTCTTGATCCTCATCCTGTTTGATCGGATCTCTGAAATCGTATGGTTCAGACATAAACTATTTGATTATTCCCAGACTCCGGAAGGATTGAGCCAGTAATTCCATATTCAGCGGCTTGGCCAGATAATCATCCATGCCATAGGATAAACACCGTTCCCTGTCAGCGTTAAAAGTATTCGCCGTTAAGGCAATGATCGGAATTCTTAAGTTGTTCAGTTGCTCAAATATCCGGATCTGTCGGGTAGCTTCGAGACCATCCATAACAGGCATCATAATATCCATGATGATAAGCGAATATCTGTGGGGATCAGCCTGATATTTTTCAATGGCTTCCAAACCATTGCCAGCCAGCTCGATCTGAAAACCAAACCGTCGCAAACTGGATTCCATAAGCCTTTGATTCAGCTTATTATCCTCAACCAGCATGATCGCTTTATTACTGTTTTCCATAATCTCTCAAACACACCTATTGTGTAAATGTAGAAAAAATATCCTGATTGTAAAATTACAGATATTTTTTCAGAAAATTAATTTTGCCTGTCATTCTCCAGATTTACCCTTATGCCATTGATTTTGATCAAGGCATCATTGGCGTAAACATATGATATTACTACGTTTCCTTCTGTATCAAATACCCACCAGGTTTTGTCCTTCTGCCCCATCCGATAGTTTTGGTCTTCCTTAATTTTACCATTCTCATAGTATAACTTGTGCTTTCCATTGGCAGAACCTTGCACAAACCCTCCTTCAAATTTCAGGATGCCTTCAGCATAAAACTCTTTCCAGATGCCATCCTTTAACCCGGCTTTGTATGAACCGGCTTCTGTAATGCCTCCGGTTTGATAGCTCCAGCTGCCCTCTTCCAAACCTTCAATATACTCCCCCTTGGCTATTACAATGCCATATTCATCATACTCGGTTGATAACCCGTCCTCCTTACCCCTTAAATAGTTTTCTTCACGGCGCAACGATCCATTTGCATAATACCAGGTCCATAACCCATCTTCCATTCCACCCAAATAGCTTCCGGTCTGCTCCAATTTACCATCCGGATAATAAAATTTCCAAACTCCTGTTCGCTTGTCATTTTTATAACTGCCTTCCAAACGGATCTGCCCTCCCGGATAAAAAAACTTCCATAATTCTTCTTTTACTCCCTTCTCATTCGTGACTCCCGCCGATACTACCTGTCCGCTGTTGTTGTACTCTTCAATTTTTACCTTGGTTCTGTTTTCAGTGTACTTACGGTGAGTTCCAACCGGTATGTTGTTCAAAAAGCTGCCACTGGCTACCACATTGCCCAAACTGTCATACTGGTTTTTAACTTCAGCAACAATCTCATCATCGGCGCTCCGCTCTATCAGCTTGCCGTTTTCATAAAACTTCGATACCAGCATCTTTCCACTCTGATTGTACTCCCGATAGAATCCGTTTAACAACCCGTTCTTGTAATTCTCTTCTGTTTTAATGTTGTCGTTATCGTAATAATCGCGCCAAACTCCTTGCTTAAGTCCTTTGCTGTCATTTTGATTAACAAACTCCCGATCAATCATAAAGTCATTATGATACTTATAAATAATCTGAACGATTCCATTGACAAACTCACGCGTTAACCCCTGCTTCTTTCCATCTTTGTAGCGGACTATTCTTTCTGTTTCGCCTTTGCTGTTATAGTACCAGCATAGCCCCTGCTTCTGACTGTCCAAATAAAGTTCTTTGAATAAGGGTACGGATGTTAAAACACCATTCTGATTAATTAATTGATATTTAATATGATAACCGCTTCTCTTTCCATTCAGATAGCTGATTTCCTCGGTAATGTTTCCTTGCTCATCATAAAACTTCCAAACTGAATCCAGCTGAAAGTTCCGCCTGCTGCCTTCTGATTTTATCTTGCCGTTAATATGATAAGATATCCATTTACCGTCAGGCTTGCCTTCCCTGATCATCCCTTCACTGGAAATTTGCTTGTTGGCATAGTAAAGCTTGTTATATCCATCCTTCAGCCCTTCCTGGCTATACAAACCTGCACTCATCAAAATTAAGAGCATTGCTACACACCCACTCTTCAACTTCCTCATTATTATTATTATTATAGTTTATATATAAAATTAATGATGATGATAATAGCCTGTTAATACTGTTGATAACTCGGCCAGCAATATTGAAACCGTTTTATCAAGATCAAAGTAACAACTTATTAACAATACAAAAATAGTGAAAGAGGTAGATTACAGAAGGATATTAAAGAAATTAACAGACTGTTCATATCGTCAGGGAATTTTGAATCACTTCAGGGGATGTGCAAAACTTTGTTAATTGTTTTTGGGATCGTCTTAAAAATATGCCTTGTTTTTCAGTACAGATTTTCTAAGACCGATTGGTTTGGTAAGTCGGCTACAATAAGATGATAAGTTGTGTGATAGATATTAATAACGATTGTTAATAACCTTTATTTTTTTTATATTCTGATTATTAGTCAGTTAACATGAAACGATTAAAAAGGGACTGTCCATTTGACAACACAATTTCTTAAGTTTGTATTGATAATGAGGATATTTTGATGATTGTTAAAAAGTATATTGAATTGTGGAAAAAAAAATGTTCGAAAGAATAGGATTGGCATGTGATCATGCCGGTTTCAGAATGAAAGAAATTTTGCGGAATTGGTTAATCGATGAGGGTTACGAGGTTACGGATTTTGGCTGCTATTCAACAGAAAGCTGCGATTATGCTGATTTTGCACATCCTCTGGCAGTTGCAGTAACCAAAAAGAATTGTACTTATGGCATCAGCTTATGCGGAAGTGGCAACGGTATAAATATGGCTGTTAATAAACATCCCGAAATCAGATCAGCTTTATGTTGGAACAAGGAAATTGCCAGCCTTGCCCGTCGACATAACGATGCAAATATTTGTGCGCTGCCAGCAAGATTCATCGTCCCTTCTGAAGCACAGGCAATCATTAAGGAATTTTTGGAAACCGATTTCGAAGCTGAAAGACACAGTATCAGAATTCGGAAAATTCCGCTGTAATATTAGCATCAATGGAGAGCAAAGCAAAGATCTTTCAGGCAAAATCGGAAAAGGTTGCCTTCGATCGTGACCATCGCAAAATTCTGAATTACAATATCGGTCAATATGATAAGGCCGTAAAAAAGGGAAAACACTTTTTTCGTGATCTGGAGAATGCACGGGAGCAAGCTTCTAAAATTAAGGACTACTGTTTGCAGGAGTTTGATCAGCTACTCATCAAATTTGAAAAGAACGCACGAGGTAACGGTTGCGAAGTGGAATGGGCTTCAAACGCGCATGATGTTTTGAAAATCGTAGGTAAAATCCTTGCTGCCGAAGATATCCGTACTGTGGTGAAAATGAAATCCATGATCTCGGAGGAAGTGGAATTGAATCACTTTCTGCATAAGAATAAAGTGGAATCTTTTGAAACCGATTTGGGAGAGTTTATCGTTCAACTTGCCGGAGAAAAGCCTTATCATATTTTAACGCCGGCAATGCATAAGTCTAAGGAAAGTGTAGCGGAGCTTTTTAACTTAAAATTTGGACTGGATAACACCGCAAAGCCGGAAGAAATTACAGCCTTTGTAAGAGATTTCCTCCGGGCCAAATTTATGAGCGCTGAATTGGGATTTACCGGAGCCAATTTTTTGATAGCGGAAACAGGATCTGTTGCCCTAACGGAAAACGAGGGAAATGGCATGTTAACGTTTTCATGGCCTAAAATCTTAGTCGTGATAGCGGGTATTGAAAGGCTGCTTCCGGAATTGAACGATCTCGATTTATTTTGGCCCCTCCTGGCCGTTCATGGTACCGGTCAGCATGTAACCGCTTATAATTCTATATTATCAGGACCTGCAAAAGATTCTGAAGGCGATGGTCCGTCGCGTATGGTAGTTATTCTGTTTGATGGTGGAAGAACTAAGTTGTTTCAGGAATCGGAAATGCGGCAAGCTCTTAAATGCCTTCGTTGCGGCGCATGCCTGAATGCATGCCCGATATATAAAAATGTTGGCGGATATACCTATCAAACAACTTATACCGGGCCAATCGGTTCTGTTATCTCTATGTATATGGATGGTAATGCCGATATGGGATTTCTAAATTTTGCTTCAAGCCTGTGTGGCAAGTGTACCGATGTTTGTCCAATCAAAATACCTTTGCACAATCTGCTGTTAACTAACCGTAAAAAGATTGTGGAATCATCAGATAGCCTGGGAGTTGAAAGATTTTTCTTCCAAAACTATAAAAAGTATATGCTTCGGAGAAAACGCCTGGAAAGGGTTAGTCCAAAATGGAAAAATAAGGCTATGAGTACTTTCGGTGTTAAGGTTTGGGGACCCAGACGTGATAATCTGGTCTTTGCAAAAGAATCATTTCATCAAACCTGGAAAAAGAAAGAGTTTTAACGCTGACGGGTGGAAAACCTGCGAAAAAAGGATTTGAAAAACAGATGATAAATGGCAAGGCCAGCCAAGCCTCCAACAACATCAGCCAAAAGGTCGGCTATATCAGCCGAGCGGTTAATAAATAGGCTGCCCTGCAAAATTTCAATTAATCCTCCATATGCCGCTATGATTAACATGGTTATGAAAGGACCACCTATTCGTAAATACGTTTTATTGGATAAATCAAACTCGGCACCAAGAAAAAAGGTGAGCGGAATGTATAGAAATGCATGAACAATCTTGTCGAAATAGGGTATGTTGAAACCGGAAACTTTTGGAAGCGATCCACCGGGTATTGCGCAAACAATCATGATTAATAGCGCCCAGATAAAGCTGATTATAAATAACTTTCGTATCATTAACCATGAGATTATCAATATGCAATGTTAACAAAAATTTGTCATCTCCAGAAATACAGGGCTTATGAATGGGTTATACGTACATGTCCCCTTTTGTAAAAGTAAGTGTTACTATTGTGATTTTTACTCAGTTACAAATAGCGCTGAACAAGCTGACTTTTCCGGCTTGATCAGTCAGGAAGTTGATTTCAGAGAAAATTACCTGGCTGATAAATCCGTTGATACACTGTATTTTGGTGGTGGCACCCCTACCCTATTATCTCCGGAACAGCTGAACGATGTTTTGAATAAGTTGAAATTGACTTTCCGGGTGGACAAGCAATCCGAAATAACTATCGAGGCTAATCCCGATGACCTTACCTCTGAGAATTTGAAGGCGTATAAAAGCATGGGATTTAATAGAATAAGCATCGGCACCCAATCATTTTTCGATGAGCATCTCTTGATGATGAATCGCCGCCATACCGCTGATCAGGCTAAAGATTCAATCACCATGGCACATGATTTGGGTTTCCAAAACATCAGTATCGATTTAATATATGGAATACCTGGAATGACAATGGATCAATGGATTGCAAATCTTGAGATTGCGGTTAAATTGCCGGCAAACCATGTTTCTGCTTATCATCTTTCTATCGAGCCTGGAACAAAGTTTGGTCGTCTGAAAAGAGCGGGTAAGCTTTTCGAAATTTCTGATGATGATAGCGTCGACCAGTATAAATTGCTTCGGGAAATCATGCTTGCAAACGGATTTGAACATTATGAGATCTCTAACTTTGCTAAACCAGGCTATTATAGCCGTCACAATTCAAAGTATTGGAATGGTGAAGCTTACCTGGGATTAGGTCCATCGGCTCATTCCTTTAATGGTCATCAGCGGCATTGGAATCCGGCAAGCCTGAAAAAGTATATCAATGATGTTAAGGATAAAAGGATACCTAAAGGTGAAATAATCAATGCGTTAACTAAGCGTAATGAATATGTGATGACACACTTGAGAACAAGTAAGGGTATCGATGGTCATGATTTTCAAGCGCTTTTTGGGGAATCAGAATGGTTAGGTTTTTTAGCAATGGCCGAAAAGTATTTTATCAATGGTCAGCTGAAACAATACAACAACAGGGTTTGGTTTGATTGCGAGGCATGGTTTTATTCTGATGGAATTTTGTCCGACCTGTTTATTGTCCAATAGGTAATTTGATATTATTAATATCTTACCACAAAATTTGCAACATGAATAACAGAAGAGAATTCCTCAAAACAGCTGCTCTTTCAGCAATCGGGGTAGCTGTTGGAGTAAGTGGTAAAAGCGGTAATGTTTCTTTTCATCCCGATATCCCATCAAGCCACACCGATAGTCCATCCAGCCTGACCGATATGACTAAGGGTTTGCCTGATATTGCCCGGGAAGATTATTTAATGAGGCAGGAAAAAGCGCGCGAATGGCTATCAAAATCTGGAATTGATGCTCTATTCGTAGAGAACGATGCTAACCTTTCCTATTTCACAAATGTTTCCTGGTGGAGCAGTGAGCGTGTTTTTGGATTTTTATTAAGTCCGCACACCGATATGGTTTGGATATGTCCGGCCTTTGAAAAGGCCAGGGCTGAAGAGGTGATTGAGTATGGAAAGGATATCAGA
>CAIXKO010000213.1 GCA_903919925.1 uncultured Bacteroidota bacterium
TCGATGTTCTCAGGCACCTGCCATTGCTCGATGAACTGGTGCTGAACAGGGCCAATCTTTCTGATGCACAGGTGATTTTAGAAATGCCAAATTTAATCAGACTGGATCTTTCCGGTAATCAATTAAAAGAGTCTGATTTTTTATCGGAATCGTTGGGTTTGATCCGGGCAGATTTGTCTGATAATCGGATCAGCGAACTAACTTTGGGGGGGAAGCTGCAATCATTGATCGAAATAGATGTTTCGGGCAATAATATTGGCCGGATGTTTTTTTTAGAAGAGTTAAAATTGCTTCAAATAATTGATTTGTCCTATAATAAGCTTGTTACACCCGGAAAGCTCTTCCTTTATGCACCTGCCCTGATTAATGTTGATTTGAACCACAACCAGCTGCGGGATATGGGCAAACACCGATGTCCCAATCTGGTGGTAATGAATGTTTCAAATAATCAGTTGATTACTACAGACTGGGTATCGCTGCAGCCACAATTAAAAATTTTTAACGCCGAACATAATCGAATCAGTGATTTATCGGATTTAGTGAGTAATAAACTGTTTCAGCAGTTGTCATTTTTGGGTTTAGATAAGAATCCGCTTTCAAAACAATCGTTTCTCGAATGTTTGCCCATTCTGGTCAATTCTATTGATTCTATTAGCAAACCACAAGATTATCAGCCATTAAGCCCATGCTATGTTTCCCCTGCCAATGGAAGTCAATCGGTAGAAACCGATTTGGAATTCCGTTGGTTTACGGAGGATACTTTGCAGGAATGTGTGTATGATTTACTTATTGTTAAAGGGGATAGTTTAGTGCCGGTACTACGCGGGATAAATAGCTTAAAGGCGGTACTATCCCCAAGACCAGCACCCTCGTTTTCCTGGGTAATTGCATCGCGGACAGCTGATTCTGTTTACTATAGCGGAGTAAATGAGGTTACCTCGACAATTGAATGGACCGTTCCATTTTATGAAGGATTTGAAACCTATCAGGAGGGGAAACCATTATCGCAACAATCAGATATCTGGCTGCTGACGGAAAAAGCAGCAGAAACAAGTTCCACCGGAGGAATTGTTTCATCGAACTTCCAAACTGGTAATCTGAGTTTTAAATTATCAGATAATGAAACACTTACATTATCGGCACAGCATCTGAAGCTGCCCTATCTATCCATTGAATTCTCCGTTTTTATCCCTCCCGGACAATCAGGTGAATTTAGCGTTCAGAATATGAATGGCATTTTTTTTAAATTGGTTTGGGATGAATCGGACATTGGCCGGTTTTACCTGAATGATAAGTTATTTAACACCTTTTCAGTTGACCACCTGAATTGGACGGATTATGAAATATTGGCACATGCCCGGAATGAAAGTATTTATATCCGTGCTGGTAAGCAGTTGATTATGAATGATCCATGGATGGTTCCGGAAGGAGTTATTTGTACAGAGAGTATTGCATTTTCCTGCTTTTCGGATCAATCACTTTTCATTGATGATATTGTAATAACTTCATCAGCAGGTAGTTCTGGCCTCGAATCTGCAGATCAACCAGGGGGAGTGAGTTCTGTTTTTCCGAATCCATTTACTGATCATGTACAGGTTACTTGTTCTGTGCCAGGGAGGCATGAGATCAGGATAGTGGATTTGAATGGCAGGGAGGTTTACCGTCAGTTGATTGATTTTGAGCAGAGAGGCACAATAGATTTAGCTTTAGGATTCCTGGAAGCAGGAGTTTACACTTTGTTTTCAACGGACCGGAGGTTTGTGTTGGTGAGATTGGTGAGGCGGTGAGGGGATAATGTGCTAATATGCTAATATGCTAATATGCTAATATGCTAATATGCTAATGTGCTAATGTGCTAATGTGCCAATGGGAGAATGTGCCAATGTGCCAATGTGCTAATGTGCTAATGTGCCAATTGGGATAAATGGTAAATGGGCGGATTACATTTAGGGGAAGTTGGTGGAATGGGGTGTGTGGGTGTGGGTGTGGGGGTGGGGCATAGCCGTCAACCTAAGGATTATTTCCGCAATAAAACCAGGGTTGAGTGATATGGAGTAAGGCAGTAGGGGTTGTGCGGTTTGGTGAGGAGCTCCAGGATGAATCCCGGGGTTAATAATGAGTCAGATGCAATCTGTGGTACAAAGTGCTCCCCCGATTAACCGATTGATGTTAAGTTGGTTGGGTTGCGGACTGAAGTCCCGGTTCGGTAGGATCTGTCGATTGGGGGCTGGTATATCAAGCAATGGCCGGGATGTTGGCAGGCATTTTTCATAGATTACCGTATATGCTAACTATCATGATACAAGATATGCTAACTATCATGAGACAAGATATGCTAACTATCATGATACAAGTTGATTAAGAGTCCGTCTCCGGATTTTAGTCCGGTTACCCGGCACCTTCCCATCCATCGGTTAATCGGGGTAAAACTTGGTGCCACATCTTGCATTTGGCTCATTACTAACCCCAGATCTTCAGTCTGGGGGGGTCAGCCACCACCTTAGGTTAGCGGCTATGGGGGTCAGCCACCACCGTAGGTTAGCGGCTGTGGGTGTGGGGCAACCACAAGGGGCGCCCCTACACCTTCACCCTTCCTCCTGCCCTCCTGCCCTCCTGCCCTTTTGCCCTCCTGCACTTTTGCCCTTTTACAATGACTGGAAAGGTTGGAGGGAATGGTTGATTTCAGGGTTTGGGCGTAAGTGAATTCATATATCTTTGGGTCCAAATTTACTAACCATGAAAAATCTATTTCTTCGTTTTGGGGTATTGTTTTCGGTCCTGTGGGTTTTTGTTGCCATGAGTGAGGCGCAGGATACGAAATTTGTTCGTAAACAATTGGTTAACCTTTGCAGCCCTGAATTTTACGGGCGCGGATATTATAAGAGGGGCGATGGAATTGCGGCTGATTACATTGCTGCACAACTCAAGCAGCTTGGGATTAAATCATTTCCAGCCGGGTTTCTGCAGCCCTATTCCTTTAATATAAACATCATGAATTCCGTAACCGTAAAGTTCAACGGTCAGGAATTGAAATTCAATAAGGATTATGTAGTAGCGCCAAAGTGCGGATCATTAACCGGTACCTTCAAGCCAGTGATGATCAATGCATCGATGATGCTGAACCCTGAGAAGTTTATTACGGCTGTAAATGAGGCTCCCTCCCCCAGGGTAGTCGTTTTGGATTCTCTCGGATTAAAGAATCCGGATTTGTTTCGGTTGATCAAAACACTTGCAACTGAGAAACAGATGGGGATTGTTGCCCTGATAGAGGTGTTTACCGGTACTCCCGGTTGTTATCCGGGCAGAGGGGCAATGAAGATTCCTCATATCGAAGTAAACCGCAAATCGATCCCTGCCGATCTGAATCAGGTGGAGCTGAATATCGTTAATGAGTATAATGAAAAATATCCCACTCAGAACGTGATCGGGTATTTACCTGGTCAGACGGATCAATTCATTGTTTTTACCGCACACTATGATGGGTACGGATCGTTTGGTGAAGGTAATTATTATGCTGCTGCAGAGGATAATGCCAGTGGAACTGCCATGGTGATGGATCTGGCACGGCATTATATGTCAGGAAAAAAACCATACTATTCCGTAGCTTTTATGCTTTTCAGTGGTGAGGAAGTTGGATTGATGGGCTCAAAATATTACGTTGAGAACCCCTATTTCCCGCTGAATAAAATCAAGTTGGTTATTAACCTCGATATGGTGATGACCGGCCAGGACGGCGTGCTGCTTTTTAATGGAAACGGAAGGCCTAATGAAGCTGCTATTGTGCAGAAGATCAACGAGGAGAAGAAATATATGAAAAACGTAGAAAATCGTGATGGAACGGCCAACAGTGATCACTTTCCTTTTCAGGAAAGAGGTGTTCCAGCGATTTTTTTCCTGACCAAGGGGCCATCGGGTCGTGGACACGGTCCGGACGACACGTATGATAAGCTTCCGTTGTACGCTTACGAGAATCTATTTAAATTGGTGATAGAAATTCCCGAAAGGCTTAAGAACGAATAGTTCAGGCGATATTAGATTCGAGTTCCTCCAGCGATTTGCCTTTGGTTTCTATCAGGTACTTCCAGAAGAAGAAGAAGCTGATCAGGGTGCAAAGGCAATAAAATCCGAAAACCGGTGCCGTGCCTAGTTTTCCCATTACAATCGGGAAAAGGAATGCAGTTGCACAGTTAACTACCCAAACGGCAAATGAGCTGATGGAGGTGCCTCGTGAGCGGATACTGTTAGGAAACATTTCCGAAAGGTAAACCCAAACAACCACGCCCATGGTGCTGGCAAAGGAAGCGGTGAATCCAACCACACAGGAAAGCAATACAAAACCGCCCAGGAAATTGAAGCTCATGCCCAGCGCGATCAGCCCAAGAAAAATGGTCATACCGAGTGCTCCGGCCATTAGCAGGGTTTTTCTCCCTAATTTGTCGATCAGCGACATGCCGATAAGCGTAAACAACAGGTTTGTTGCCCCGATGACTACGGTTTGCAACATGGCGGAATCGCTGGAAAACCCGGCTGCCTGAAAAATCGATGGGGCATAATACATGATCACGTTGATACCGGTAAGCTGACTGAATACTCCGAGAATCATTCCAATGATAACCAGTCGAGTATAAGGTTTGTGAAAAAGTTTTACCCGGATGCCACCTGAATTTTTATGCGCGGATTGAATAATTTCATCCAGTTCAGGTTGAATATCGCGACCGGGATTAAGCCTGGCAATTACTTTGCGGGCGTCATCGATCCTACCCATCAGCACCAGCCAGCGGGGGCTCTGACTCACAAAGAATAGCAGGATAAAGAAAAGGAGAGCCGGAGCCGCTCCTGCAACAAACATCCAGCGCCAGTTATTTTCGCCGGTACCAATCAGCAGGAAATTGGAAAAGAAGGCCAGTAGGATACCCGATACGATTGCAAGCTGGCTTATGGCAACCAGTCGGCCACGTAAATGCGCCGGTGATATTTCAGAGATGTACATAGGTGAAAGAACGGATGCTCCACCGATTGCCAGTCCGCCGATAAACCGAAACAGAACAAATACGGAAAGTGATGTTGCCAACCCGGTACCCACTGCCGAAAGCAGGAACAACAGTGCCATCACTTTCAGCATCAGCCGGCGGCCAAAGAGATCGCCCGGTTTGCCAACGCTCAGCGAACCCACCACACAGCCAATGAGTGCCGATGATACTGCCCAGCCCAGCATGGCATCAGATAAACTGAAGTATTTGGTAATGAATGGAATAGTACCGGAGATTACTGCGGTATCAAATCCGAAAAGTAAACCACCGAGGGCGGCGGAAAAGCTGTTGGTTGCGAGGTAAAGACGGGAAGTTGGCATGTTTAAATGGTTAAGAACGTGAAGAAGGTGAAGAGGGTGAAGAACGTGAAGAAGGTGAAGAGGGTGAAGAGGGTGAAGAATGTGGGGGTGGGGGTGGGTTGAGGGGGGCTAAGTTAGTAATTATGATATTTGGTGGAGGTGTGCATTAAAATGTTGATAAAAATTTTGTAAGAAAAGGAGGTAGGGAACAAAATGCAGTAAATTTATAAATTGAACCAAATCGAGCAACCAAACGTAATACCATTTGGGTTTACTCTAGTTTTGTAATATATAATAGCCGTGGATATGAACGCAAAGATTTTGCTAATAGGATCATTATCAATTGATATGATGGTAAGGAAGATGCGCAACCTGTTATTGCACGGGTTGATGTGCCTGGTGCTTTTGGCGTTCAGCAGCGGTGCGCAGGCTGGGAATAAACTATGGGTCGGAGGCTCAGGCAACAACTGGAGTACCGCGCTAAACTGGTCACCAGCCGGTGTTCCGGGGGCAACGGACGATGTTAGCATTAATGGAAATCAAAATATTACCCTGGACGTTGATGCTGCAATTAGCTTTTTTACCATTACTGCAAGTACAGGTACTGTTACCATTACTTCAACAGGAGCGGCAAGAACACTTACCATAAACAACGCAAGTACGATTGTTTCGGGCAGCTTAACCTTTCAGGGCGTTGTTGCCGGTACGCTAACCATTTTGTGTACTAATGGGAATATCAGTTCGCCTGGAGCTTCCAGCCTGTTTTTTGGATCTAGCGCAACTTATCAGCATGGCTTCGATGGGGGCACCATCCCGGCAGCAACCTGGGGGCCGGCTTCCACCTGTTTGGTAACCGGCATGTCCGCAACTGCTCCGCTTGGTTTAGACCAGAATTTTGGAAACCTCACCTGGAATTGTACCATTCAGGCTGCCAATGTTGCATTGACGGCGCTGTTTTCTATTCAGGGAAACCTGAGCATTATCAGTACCGGAGCTGGTGCTAATACTTTTTCATTCAGCGATGATAAAGTGAATGTGATAGGGGGGAACTATTCTCAAACCGGAGGTATCGTTAACCTCGGATTAAGTGGGACGCATTCATTAACTGTTGGCGGGAGTTTTACATTGAGCACCGGAACCTTCAATAATCTGGGGGACAACACACCTGGCGGAGTATTAAATATTGCAGGGAGCTATTCGCATACCTCCGGCACCCTCAACGGAGGTTCGTTATTGAACATTGTTTTCAATGGAACTACTGAACAGGTTTTTGCATCAGGCGGATCACTGATTGGTAACATTAATTATACGGTAAATGATCTGGCCATTTTGCAGATGGACCAACCGACCACCGTAATGACCGGGGCCAGCTTTACCCTGGCTGCAGGAGGAACGCTGGGCATCAGGAATCAACTGGGTTTGGTAACCACGCCTACCAGCCATATTCAAACTGCCAGCCGTACCTATACCCCCGGAGCGCACTACATATATAATGGCATTGCCAATCAGGTTACCGGAAACGAGCTGGCCATAAATAGTCCCGCAAACATCACCATAAATAATCCGACCAAAACCGTCACTCTCAGTGCAACCACTCCAATGACGGGAACACTGACTGTTCATGCCGGTTCCACATTTGCTCTTACAACTTTTAACCTGACCGGAACCGGAGGTCCTACATCTGGAATTGGAGGCATTGCCCTGGATTGCGGTGCAACCGCTCCTTCATTGATTTCGGCCACCACCGGAGTGCTGAATTTGGGTGGTAACGTAATCGTATCTGATGTTACCGGGGCTGGCACACAGGGGGCAACCATTTCAGCACCGGTTGTTTTAACCGGTGGTGGAGGCAGTCACATTTTTTCAGTGCCTGACGATGGATCAGCTGCCAATGATTTAATGCTAAATAACACGGTTACCGGAAGTCAGGATGTAACAAAAACCGGTGCCGGTACTTTAAACTTTGGAGGAAACAATGTTTCGTTGGGAAGTCTGACGATCAGTGCAGGAACCTTGATTTCAACCTCAGGTATCCTGTATTTAACCGGTAATTTCGCGAACAACAGTGCGAGCACTACTACTTTTAACGGCAATGGAGGCACAGTAGAGATGAATGGGGGGGCTGCCCAGGCCATTAGTGGTACGGCGGCAACATTGTTTAACAGTCTCACGCTGACTACTTCCGGTACCAAAACCTTTCCAGCCAACATGACTATTGACAGCGAATTGAACATTGGTGGAACTGCAGTGGCCAGTATTGCCGCCGGAGACACTATTACATCAAATTCTTTGGTTTTAGGAGGTATATCCAAAGCTTTTGGAACCTGGGGATCCTCCAGTTCTACCGCAACACATAAAAACAATGTTTATTTTGCAGCAACCACCGGTATTCTGATTGTGTCCATTGGGGGTACAGTGCCGGTTATTAGTGGTGTAACTGCCAGTCAGAGTATTGTTTACGGGGCTCCGTCAATAACCTTGAGTGGAACAGTCAGTACCGCCGGGCCAGTCGTTAAATATCCGGTTGCCGGAGAGGTTGTTTCCGTTACCATCAACGGATCTACCCAAAGTGCTACTGTTTCCGGAACAGTGGGAGTGTTCTCCATTAGTTATAACACCCCAACCATTCCGTACTCAGCCACACCCTATTCAATAGTTTACTCCTATGCCGGTAACGAAGTATTGAATGCCGCTGTAAATGAGGCCAGCACAACTCTTACCGTTAATAAAAAGACTGCCAGTGTAACAGCATCCAATCAGACCAAGGTTTACGGTACCGTTTTTACTTTTCTGGGATCTGAGTTTACTACCACCGGTTTTATAAACAGTGATGCGGTAACCAGTGTAACGCTTGCAAGTACCGGAACTCCTGTTACTGCCAGAGTTGCAGCTCCGGGGCCAACCTATCCGATTGTTCCAGGTTTAGCCGTTGGAACCGGGCTTGATAACTACACCATCACTTACCTTTCCACCGGATTGCTCACGGTAACACCCGCACCGCTGACAGTGACCGCCAAAGATCTGCAGAAAACCTATGGCGATTACCTGAATATTCCAGTTACGGAATTCCTTACGCCATCAGGATTATTTAATGGCGATGTGGTTTCCAGCGTTACACTCACCAGTACGGGCTCGGCCGCAACTGCTACTGTTGCCGGTTCCCCTTATCCCATTGTGCCATCGGCAGCATCAGGAATTGGGTTGACGAATTATACGCTGGCCTATGCAAATGGAGCCATGACCATTGTGACGCGCAATATTACCATTGCTGCCGACGCTAAATCCAAATTTTACGGTCAGCTTGATCCACCCTTAACTCATCAGATTACCAGCGGAAGCATTGCTAATGGCGATACTCCGACCGGTGCGTTAAGCCGCGTTGCGGGTGAAGCGGTGGGCCCTTATGTAATTAGCATTAATACTCTTACTTACGGTCCCAATTATAATGAAACCCATGTTGGAGCCATATTAACCATTAACCCATTGGCGATTACTGTAACTGCCAATTCCGGACAAACAAAAATTTATGGCTCGGCTGATCCGGTATTTACTTTTACCGTATCACCACCATTGCTTAACAATGATGCTCCCACCGGGGCGCTAAGCCGTACCGGAGGGGAAAACGTTTTTGGGAGTCCGTACCCAATTAATATCGGAACCCTTTCATTCGGGTTGAATTATGCTGTTACCTTTGTTTCAGCCGGATTCACCATCACTCCCAAAACGGTTACGGTTACGCCAACTAATTACATGAACAAAACTTATGGTGACCCCGATCCGGTAATCACTTACACTTACTCTCCAGCCTTACTGCCCGGCAATAGTTTCAGTGGCCGGTTGGGCCGCAGGGCAGGTGAATCGGTCGATGGTAGTCCCTATGAGGTAAACCTGGGAACATTATCGGCAGGGCCAAATTATGTGATCCACCTTTTGGCAGCCAATTTTTACATTTATAAAAAGACCATTACCGTTTTTGCTGCCCCATTGCAATTCAAAGTGTATGGTGCTCCTGATCCCTATCTGGGTTACGCCAGCACTCCGGTTCTGCTTGCCGGTGACAGCTTTACCGGAGAGATGACACGTGCTCCGGGCGAAAATATCGGTTTGTATGCTATTTTGCCCGGAACACTCTCCGCAGGGTCGAATTATGTGATCAATTTTGTTTCTGCTAATTTTGAAATCAGGGTAAGGCCCATCACAATAACGGTAACACCTGGCCAATCAAAAGCTTACGGTGCCGCCGATCCGGCATTGTTATATACAATTAGTCCGGGAATGGCCTTTAATGATCAGCTTACCGGGCTAATGGTTCGGGCAGCCGGTGAAACAGTCGCCGGAAGTCCATATCCCATTACTCAGGGAACACTTGCTGCAACTTCAAACTATGCAATAACTTTTATACCGGGTAACTTTACTATTGTTCCCCGAGGTGTTACCATTACCGTTACGCCTGGACAATCAAAGGTTTACGGTGAAGCCGATCCTGTTTTTGCTTTTACTTATTCACCCGAGCTGGTTGGCACAGAAACGCTGGTTGGTGCGCTCACCCGATTGGGCGGAGTTCACGTTGGACAATACCCGATTGCAATTGGTACACTTGCAGCCGGCAATAATTATGCAGTAACTTTTGTTCCTGCAAATTTCACCATTACAGCCAAACCTATCACGGTTACTGCATCCACGACTTCAAAAGTATACGACCGTAATAATACCTCTGCAGGGGTTCCGAAAATTTCTCCTGAACTCATTGCCGGTGATACCCCTTCATTTACGCAGTTTTACGATGATAAGAAAGCTGGAAATTTAAAAACTTTGATGCCAACGGGAACAGTAGTTGATGGGAATAACGGAAACAATTACGTGATATTTTTTGAACCGGTATATAATGGAGTCATCAGTCAATTGGCAATTGTTGGACGGATTACGGCTGAAGATAAGGAGTATGACGGCAAAACCAATGCGGTGATTTTAATACGCAGCCTGTCAGGTGTGCTACCCGGAGATATTGTTTCCTACGTTGGGGGTACCGCTACTTTTGATACCCCGGATGTTGGGTCCAACAAAACAGTAACGGCTACAGGGCTTTCGCTTAGCGGCATTGATGCACCAAACTATTCAGTGAACACCACTGCCACCGCAACAGCCCGCATAACCGGGATTATCAAGGTAATCCCTTCTATAACAGTTACCCCCGGATTGGTACAGTACAGCGATCGGGTAACTTTAACAGCAACTGTTACCGGAGGTGCTCCGGTTGGTGAAGGAGTTGTTGCGGCTAAGTCGGTCACCTTTAGCATTGGTGGCCAGGTAATGAAAGATGCTTTAAATAATTCCAATATTTTGATGACAAAGGCAGGTGCCAATCTGGTTGCCTCGTTAACGGTATCCTTGCGTGAAACTACGATGGTTGGATCCATGTCGCCCGGGAACAAAGCAGTAACCGCTACCTTCAATGAACCGGATATCAATTTCTCGTTCACTCCCCGCGTAGCCTCCACAACCCTGAATATTGTACAGGAAGATGCTTCTGCAACCTATACCGGCGATTATTTGGTGACTGCCCCGGCAGGTGGTTCAGCCAGTGTTGTTTTGCGTGCAAGTGTCAATGATATTTCGGGTGAGACTGGTGGTGACGGGTTACCGGGAGACATCCGGAATGCATCCGTATCGTTTGTGAACAGAAGTACCGGCACTGTGCTGGGTACCGTTCCGGTTACGCTGGTGAACCCGGCCGATTCCAAAGTAGGTAAGGCTGTTTTTTATTGGAACGGTGTTCCTCAGGGTGATTATGTTATCGGCATGGTAGTCAATAATTATTACACGTGTAATGTTACTGCCAGCAATGCTGTTGTTCAGGTTTATGAACCATCAGGTGATTTCCTGACCGGAGGAGGTTATGTTATTCCTACTCTTTCTTCGGGTAAATATGAGTCAGATGCAGGAAAGCGCACCAGTTTTGGTTTTGATGTCAGAATTGATGAGTTTGGATCTGTTTCGCAGGCCCGTGCAACGATTTTGCTGGTTAGAACGGTAGCAGGTGTTCCAAGAAACTATAAGATCAGGTGTTCCAACCTGACTTCTATTTCAGTTGATATCAAGGATATTAAACAGCTTACCGGTAGTTTTATCGGCAGTGCTGTAATAACGGACATAACAGATCCTGCGTTACCTGTTGAGATGGGAGCCGGTTTAGTTTTAAGAGTTAAGCTGACCGACAGGGGTATTCCGGGTACTCTGGATGATATTTCCTTTACGCTGATGAACGGGACTTCGTTATATTACTCCAGCAACCTGGTTTCGGGCTTAACCAATCAGCTTAATCTTACCGGTGGCAACCTGATTGTGCGCAGCACCGTTAATCTCAATGAGGATGTTACAACCGGGATTGGCGATATCACTGATTCAGGTTCCCCCATACGGATTATTGCCTATCCGAATCCATCGCCGGGCATTTTGAATTTTAGTTTTAAGGTGGATTTAAGCACCCGGGTAACTTTGGATTTATTGTCGGTTAACGGATCGGTGATATCCCGGATTTTTGAGGGCTATGCTGATCAGAATGCTGAAACAACGGTTACTTATGATAGCAAATTGCCGCAGGGTGTTTATTATTACCGGTTGCAAACTAGTGATAGGGTGCTGTTTGGTAAGTTGGTGATTGCGGGGGGATATTAGGACGTGAAGCGTGAACCGTGAAGCGTGAACCGTGAAGCGTGAAGCGGGAAGCGTGAAGCGGGAAGCGGAAGATCGGTAGAGACGCATAATTGCGTGTCTACATTTATTTTATCTTTTTCCTGAGAAATCCATTGACAGACAAATCTTCATCGAGTTTTCGCCAATGAATACCGTAACCGGACGGTGAAATTTTGTAATCTTGCCTTTCCTGGTCGGTTGCTTTTGCTAATTTGTCTGATATTTCTGTCAACTTGAGTCTGATGGTCTGTTCGTCAACCTCAATAATTAAATAGTCGTATTCGAACCTCAGCTCTTTGATTTCGTATGCCTTTTCCATAAGAATCAATTTTTAAAAAATTTGTTCCATTCTTCTGTAATGTAGTCAAAGTGCTCATAAATTATTTTCTTAATCTCACGCCTGGATTGCGGAGTTAGATTATACTCCAGCGCAATTTTTAATTCAAAGTTTTCTGTATCGAGCCAAAACTTGCATTCCATATCTCCTTTTTCAGCATGTATATGAACGGGTTCGTTGTTCTCATTGGCCCAAAAATAAAGCCTCCAACCAGCGATCAGTAATATTGTTGGCATTTTTTATTTCAAAGTTAATGATTAATGGCAGAAAAACGCGAGTGCGAGGGACCTATAATTCCTTGTCTTTTGGTGATTACTGATGCCCCCACGTAGAGACGGATAATTGCGTGTTTTTTATGGTGCCCAAGGACGCCGCGATGTAGAGTCCGCCAGCATGTCGCCATTTTGGTCCAAATCAAATAACCCGCAAACTATTCGTGCATAGGCGTTTAAAGTACCCACCCCCTGGCCCCCTCCCTGAAAAAGGGAGGGGGAAAGAGCTCCAAATTTACATCGGAGAGGAGCCCCTCCCTTTTTCAGGAAGGGTTGGGGTGGGTACTTAAAGACCGATTATATAAGAGTCCCTCAGTATATTGGCTATATGGCCCCATGAAAATAACTTAGGAAGTTACATGAAAGACGCATAATTGCGTGTCTTTTAGTGACAAGTGACGAGTGACAAGTGACGGGAGTACGGGAAGCGTGAAACGGAAGAACTGCAGCGATGCCTGGTTGGGTCTATTTGATTTTTGCAGTTCACACACCGGCGATCTTACAGCATTCCGTGCGTGCGGAGGATATCGGCCAGGTCGGGGTGATTTTTTGAATAATCGCGAAGGACGGTTAAAAAGTGGCGGTTGTCATCCATAGCCTTCGATGCCCGTTCCAAGGCGGGTTTCATCGCTGTACGCCGATCCCAGATCATGTACCCAAACATAAAAAGGAACAAAGTGATTAAAATCCCAAAACCCCAGAAGAAAAGGGTTTTAAGGTCATCGAGCTGCCGTTGCTGACTATCGAACTTTGCTTCCATCCTGGTTTCAATGGTAGTTAGCCTGGTTTCAACGGCAGTGAGCCTGGCTTCAACAGAGGTGAGACGGGCTTCCATTATATTAATTTTGGATTCAGTAAGAATAGCCCTATCCCGGTCGGCCAGGGTATAAGGCACCGCAATCTGCAGTGCCTGAGGCATAGCTGGCATGCTGAACAGAAAAAGAAACAACTGGCAGATCCACACGGTTGACTTCATGGCTGCAAAGATAGGACGAAAATGGAAAAAACGCTGATATACTTTTATCGATTCCATCATTTGGTATTTTAAAGTATAGATGCGAAATGTGGAATGGAATGGAAAAATGAGGCCGTGTTTTTTGTAGAGACGCATAATTGCGTGTCTTTTATGGGCAAGTGACTAATAAAGGAACCCGAACAACCAAAGAGGTATGGTTTGTCCGGCACCGGTTTCTATATCATCAAGGGCAAGAAAACCATTTTTGATTTCTTTCAGTTGGTCACTGGTTTTGTTTCTTCCACCTACCTCAATGGTTTGGATGCTGTTCAAAAGGAAGTCGCCATGCTCCGGATAAGTTACCGTTAAATGATTGCTGACCTGGTTCAGAAGAAAGGTTTTACGAATGGTTCCGGTTTCGGGATGAGGATTAAAGCAATAGAGCAGGTTGGGATTATTCAAATATATTTTTTCTGGCTTTCTGAGGATTTGATTACCCTTGCCTTCGCGGGTTAACAGGGAGATGAGTTCAGCCCGATCAAGGTAATACATATAATTCAGTAAGGTGCGGTGATCTGCAATGTGCAGCTGCTCTCTGATCCTGCTTAGATTTGGCGTATAGGGAACGCTGGATGCAATTACTGCCAACAACTTTTTTATTTTGACAAGGGTATCGTATGGCACATTACTAACTGCGGGAAGATCGTTTTCCAGGATAACATTAATAACATTCTTGAGACGATCGTATTATTGTTCAGGAACCTCCTGGTAGAAAGGATAATATCCGGAAGAAAGATACTGATGAAAATGCGGAAGAATTCGGATTTTATCAATGATGGTTGCCGATATTTCAGGATGGTGGAAAAAAAGGTCATCGGCATTAACCACCGGAAATTTTGCGATTCCATAAAATTCCAGGTATTCACGCATGGAAAGGCCTTTCAGATTGTAACCGGTTTTTCGCCGGCTAAGGTCACCCTGACCTTTATATAGCCGGAGCAAGGAGGACCCGGTATAAACAATTTGTAACTGTGGATAGCGGTCGTAAATTGTTTTAATCTCTAATGACCAGTCGGATACAGGATTTTTGGATGGGTATTTGTGTACTTCATCCAAAAAGAGCATACGGCCTCCTGATCGCTCGAACTCAGCAGCGGTATCGATCAGTGAATGTGCATAAAACCAGGGATCATCAAGCGAGATAAACAATGCCTGGCCCACCATCTGGCCATTCAATTCCCTGGCTCGCTGAAGCAGCATGGTGGTTTTTCCAACTCCCCGTGATCCGGTTATTTCAACCAATCGAACTTGCCAATTGATTTCATTATACAGATATCTTGTAAAAATATGGGGGACATTCCGGATCAGCCGGTCGCTTGTTTCGTGTAATTCAATCATGATGAATTATTATTGTAATGGATTACAATTATTGATGTGATGAGGAATGCGTGAAAGCTGGAAAAATGACAAATAACAAAAGACAAAAAACAAATAAGCTCCAAAAGACAAATAACAAAAGACAAAAGACAAAAGACAAATAAACGCCAAAAAGCAAAACTCAAACGGGGGTAACTACTGACTGTCAGGTAAATTGTACTGTTGGCATTAATGTTTTAAATTCCCTGTCTATAATTTGGATGCATTAATCAAAAAGTTTAACTTTAAACTTTGAACCAAAATGGCACTTTAGTTGTCATAAAACATGTAGAATCACCAAACCTTTTGCCTTGGGTTATGCCTTACATTTATAGATTTCTGCATTTTGTATTGGTACAGGACTGTCTTTTGCTTATGGTTGCTGAGTTTGCGGCCGGCAAATTGCTTAGCTTCCTATTACGTCGTTTTGATTCAGTATATGCTGACTGTTTTTCTGTATCGTATGCTATTTCACGGAAGCTCCAAAGGGATTTTGGGGTGCTTCCGTTTTATTATTATTTCTTTTTATTGAGTATAATCCAAGCGTCACCA
>CAIXKO010000214.1 GCA_903919925.1 uncultured Bacteroidota bacterium
GTAAAGGTTAATGTTCTGAATTCCATGGCGCTGATTCCCTGGAACAAAGCCGGGAAAATTGTTTTTCAAATGGTGGAAGGTGCCGACCCAAATTTATCGGTTGCAGCAGCTGAGGCTGTTCAGAAATTTGCCGTATATACCGATCTCCCGGTGCTGCTCAAAACGATTGAAAAAACCACTAATTGGAGAAGCCGGTCACTTGTTGTTGGTAAGGCTCTTGAGCTGGTGTGGGGAAAAGTGGGCTTGGTTAAAAAGGTGGAAAAAATGATTTTTGAGTCGGTCGACAAATCGGTTAATCCAACTGAAAAGGCTTGGTATTTAAAGGCACTGATAAGCGATCCAGGTCAATACTTATTTGTGGAACAACACTTTAATTCGGCCAGGCATCCGGTTGTGGCAACAGCTGCAATCGAAACGCTAACCGAGATGCGTAGGAGTAAAAACTTTTCGGATGCTTCAAAAAACGCGGCAACCACCGGATTAGATCTGGAGGCAGAATTTCTACGAATATTTAAAAAAGCCATACAAACCGGCGATGTCTCCCTCGTTGCCTTATCTGCTGGAGTATTGCGCGATCCAAAGCTTAATTATAAAGAAAAGATTACGGATACCGGCTTTTTGGAAGCTGCCTTGATAAAAGTGAATCACCCTTCAAAGATTGAAGCTTTTGTGGAGATTAGTCAGGCCCTTGCGTATTTTAAGGGAATGCCACCACTGGTAACAGCACCACCGGTTTTTAACCATCCTATTAATTGGCAGGTTATTAGCAAGCTTGGAAATAAGCAAAAAGTAGTGATTAAAACCAGCAAGGGTGAGTTTGTTGTTCAGCTCAATGTTACCTGGTGCCCGGGTACTGCTGCGGCTTTTGTTGAAATGATTGAGTCGGGATTTTATAAAGACTTCACTATCCATCGGGTGGTTCCCAATTTTGTTATGCAGGATGGCTGTCCGCGCGGAGATGGCTGGGGAGCACCTGATTTTACGATCCGGTCTGAATTTTCACCTACCCCATTTATGGAAGGAACCTTAGGTATGGCTTCATCGGGCAAGGACACCGAGGGCAGCCAATGGTATATTACCCATTCCGCCACACCACACCTGGATGCAAAGTATACCAACTTTGGCTTTGTGGTGGAAGGAATGGAGGTAGTTCACAAGCTGGAAGTCGGAGATATTATTAAGGGAATGGAATTGATAAAGGATTGAGGATTATCGGATAAAAGCTTTCATTGTTGCGCATCTCTCTCCTTTACCAGTTTCTACGGGCCTTATGGTGTATTCCCCAATGGAGGCTGGAACGATAAACGTTTCAGCATAATGAACTATAAATGGAGAAAAGGTTTCTGCCGGACTCTCAACAATCACTTCGCTACCTTCCACCAGGCAGATAACATTAACGGTTCCATCAGTGTTATGCAGCACTTTACCAGTGAACCAATGCCGGCGGGTTTCAATAAATTCCAATTCGTGGAGGCCGGTTCTTTCTTCCACCCATCCATCACCTTCAGCAACTTTTTCAACTCTATTCACCAGGTTTTGTCTGGTCCATTCAGTCGTTCTTTCCCACTGAATGTTGTTTTTGCCGTGCATGATATTTATCGGCCGAGGCTTGCCATCCATTCCTAGGCGCCCCCAATCCCATAATTTGAAGGTAAAAATGTAGGGAGTAGCACTGATTTCAAGCACCATGCTGTTTTTTCCGGAGCAATGAACAGTGCCTCCGGGAATTAATACGTGATCGTGCTTTTTTACCGGCCAGGTTTGAACGTGCTTTTCTGCAATAAAAGGCTCACCGCCATTTTGAGCAGTAATCAAATCTGTAATCATCGCCTCGGGATCAACCCCTTCCTTTAAGCCCAGGTAAACAATTGCGTCGGGTTTGGCCTCCATCATATAGTAACTCTCATCCTGGGTATAATCCATGCCAAATTTTTCACGGATATAGGAAGTCAGCGGGTGCACCTGTAAGCTTAGATGTCCGCCTTCTATGGTATCCAGGTAATCGAACCGGATGGGGAATTCGTCGCCAAAGCGGTTGAATACTTCAGTTCCCAATAACTTTTCAGGATCAAAAAAGACCAGGTCAATTGATGGTATTTCAATTACTGATCCGCCAAAATCCAGCAGCAAACTGTTTTCTTCGGGAACGCAATTAAAGCACCATGCATAGTTTTCCTTTTCCGGATCGAGGTTGCAATTTTCCTTCATCCACTGGCCTCCCCAGGGACCCGGGTCAAAGAAGGGAACCACGCTGAACGGGCGATTAAGCGTTTGCATCAAACCATCCAGCACTCCTTTACCCTCCACCATCTTCGGTTCGTACCTGTTGTTGGTGTCCAAAAGGTAATCCCAGCGTGCCATCAGTTTCTTCTTCCAAAGGTCGCATACCCTCCAGTCCACAAAATATCCCTGCTTATATAAAAGCATCCAATCTGCAATATCTTTATTGGTAAGGCCCAGATTATTCACCTCATGTTTTCGCATCCTGAGCTGGATTTCCCATCGGGCCATATCGGCATAAATCAGAATATCAGGATCTTGCCAAATCTTTGCAGCCCCGGTTCCAACCAAAAGAATGATTCCCTCTTTTATCGATCTGATGTTGTCCACTGCCTGACTGATTTTGTCAGGATCGAAAAAATCATCCAATGTGAGTCTGGTCAGGCGGCCAAACAACCGGTCATCAGTTACATCAGGATAAACCAATGTATGAATGATATTTTCGGGCCACATCAGGTTTTTGGTATGGATCACCAAAACGGCGTTCAAACCGGAAGTTAATGCGGAGGTAACAATATCATCCAGGACACCCTGATAGTAATCCACCGCAATGATAGAGGTAGTCTTTGCGGAATTCACTATATCCTCATTTAGCCTGCTGACTATTGACTCCCAGCCCTCAAATACCGGATAGTCGCCCTGAACCTGAATTGCCGGGAATAGATTGAATCTCGAATTTTGCACGGTTGTTATTTTGCCTTCAAAAGTAAATGATTTGAAACAGACACCGGATTTTTTTTATTTTTACTTTTTGATTTGTTAATACATGGAAGGTAAATATGGAATATAGACTGGATCAGATTCTCGATATTCCTTTACTGCAAATGCTTCAGGACAAGCTAAATGCTATTATTCCATTTCCATCTGCACTAATTGATAATTCTGGTAAGATCCTGACAGAAACAGCCTGGCAGGATATCTGTACAAAATTTCACCGGGTAAATTCTGAATCAAATAACGAATGCATCGCCAGCGATGGTTACATTCTCAACCATATGCACGAAGCTAATCCTGCTGTTACTTACCGTTGTCCGCATGGAATGGTTGACAATGCAATACCTATCGTTGTTGAAGGTACCCATCTTGGCAATTTCTTTACTGGCCAGTTGTTTTTAGAACCTCCGGACACTGAATTTTTCAAATCACAGGCGGAGCGCTATGGATTTGACCAGGAATCGTACCTGGAGGCTGTGAACCGGGTTCCGGTATGGTCGATTGAAAAGCTTTTAAGCTATCTGGATTTTATCAAAACTTTTATTGAGACTCAGGCAAAAATGGGTCTTTCAAGGCTGCGTGAAATGGAGGCCAGACAGTTGTTGATCGATAGTGAAATGAAATACAGACAATTGACTGAGTTAACCCCTGATGGGATACTGATTCATGTTGATGGAGTGATTCAGTACGCCAACAACTCGGCTGCAAGGATTTTGGGAGATGGTGATCCGGATATTCTCATTGGGAAAAAACTATTGGATTTTGTCCATCCCGATTATCAGTCCACCGTTACCAACCGCGTGGAGCAGGTCTCCAAATTCAGGAACCTGGTACCGATCATTGAAGAGAAACTAATCCGGTTAAATGGACAAGTTTTTTACTCAGAAGTATCAGCACTCCATTTCAATCTTGGAGGAAAGGATGCGGTACAGGCTGTTTTCAGAGACATTTCGGAGCGTAAGCATGCTGAGGAAAAAGTTAATACCCTGGCACAGGCCATCCACTGTATTAAGGAATGTGTTTCGATGACAGACATCAACAATGATCTGATTTTTGTTAACAATGCATTTTGCCAAACCTTCGGCTTTACTGAAGAAGAACTGATGGGGCAGAATATCAGTATCGTTCGATCACCGGATGATATTGCCGGAGTGCCTACTTCTGTTATCTTATCAGAAACATTGAAGGGTGGTTGGAGCGGGGAATTGATCAACCGAAGGAAAGACGGAACTGATTTTCCTGTTCATTTATCTACTGCTTTAGTTACCGATGCTGAAAATAAAGTTGTCGCTTTAATTGGGATCAGCGTTGATATATCGGATCGAAAGA
>CAIXKO010000215.1 GCA_903919925.1 uncultured Bacteroidota bacterium
AGCCTAATAACCCGCAAACTATTCGTGCATAGGCGTTTAAAGTACCCACCCCCTGGCCCCCTCCCTGAAAAAGGGAGGGGGAAAGAGCTCCAAATTTACATCGGAGAGGAGCCCCTCCCTTTTTCAGGGAGGGGTTGGGTGGGTACTTAAAGACCGGTTATATAAAAGACGCATACTAGCGTGTCACTCGTCACTCGTCACTTCTTCCAGTCACTCGTCACTTCTACATCACCATCCAACCAATACCGGCAGATGATCGGAAAGGTAAAACCCGTTTGAACTATCGTCACGGACGATATAGTTTTGAACGGTTTTTGTGTTTCTAACAAAAATGAAATCAATACGATTGCCTGGTTTACCCTTTACATCAAATCCGGTGAAAGTATATTCAGGGCCGGTAGGTGCAGAGGCTGAAACGGTGCGGGCATCTTTGAATCCGGCGCTTGTTATTACCTGGTAAGGAGTATCGGAAGGGGTAGAATTAAAATCACCGGTTATGACTACCGCATGATTTCCAGCCAGGGAATCAGCAGCTTGGGAAAGCATTTTTGCGCTCATCAGACGGGCTGTTACTCCAATATGGTCAAAATGAGTATTGAATACAAACAGGGTGTCAGTTGTTTTTTTATTGATCAGACTTATCCAGGTCACCATTCGGGTGCAAGCAGCATCCCAGGCTGGTTTACCGGCATGTGCAGGATCTTCTGAAAGCCAGAAATGATCCCCTTTTAACATCCGGTATTTTTCTTTCAGATAAAATATGGGTACATATTCACCGGCTTCTTTTCCGTTATCGCGCCCCACACCAAACCACGAATATTGTGGCAATGCTTTGGCGATATCCTTCATCTGGTTATCTAAAACCTCCTGCATACAAAGCAGGTGGGGATTTTCTTTTCGCAGAAAGGAAAACACCTTTTCTTTTCGGTTTGGCCAGGAATTCACTCCATCGCCCGGATTATTGTTTCTGATATTCCAGGTAATAATTGTTTGAGGGCTGTTATCGGGGGTGGATGGCTGTGAAAAAGAACAGGCCGTGGGTGAACCCAGAAGGATAAGTGAAATGAGGTAATTTTTCATTTTCTGATGTATTAGGAGTTTGGCAAAATAATAAAATTCAGCGACATACTATTAATTGCCATAAAAAGAATACCTTTGCGCCCGAATTAAAATTTCCCAAAAATTGATGAGTTTATTTGAAGAGTTCGGGTTGCGCAAGGAGATCCTGAGCGCAATTTCCGACATGGGTTTTGAAGAGCCCACCCCCATACAGGCAGAAACTATTCCCTACCTGTTAACCCCAAACGCCGATATGATTGGTCTGGCTCAGACTGGTACCGGCAAAACCGCCGGATTCGGTTTACCGATTCTGCAGCAGATTGATTTTGGACAAAAAACCATTCAGGCACTGGTATTATGTCCGACCCGCGAGTTGTGTATGCAGATCACAAAAGATATGCAGAGCTATTCGAAGTATGTGCCTGAATTCAAGATAATCGCCGTTTATGGCGGTGCCAGCATTCAACCTCAGATCCAGGCTCTCAAGGCTGGTGTGCACATGGTGGTTGCAACCCCCGGGCGTGCCATGGACCTTTTAAACCGAAAACTGCTAAAAGTACAGAATGTGCGATGGCTGGTTTTAGATGAAGCCGATGAAATGCTATCGATGGGATTTAAGGACGATCTGGATGCTATTTTGCGGGACACGCCGAATGAGAAGCAAACGATGTTGTTTTCAGCCACCATGCCTAATGAAATACGGGAGATTGCCGGGAAATATATGCATGATCCGGTGATGATTTCTGTAGGCAAAAAGAATTCGGGTGCCGAAAATGTTCAACATGAATATTACGTGGTGCATGCCAAGGACCGCTACCAGGCCCTGAAACGTGTGGTGGACCTTCATCCGCTGATTTATGGTATAATTTTTTGCCGAACGAGAGCCGAAACCCAGGAAGTTGCTGATAAACTAATGGGTGAAGGTTATAATGCCGATGTACTGCACGGTGATCTTTCACAGGCACAGCGCGATTTTGTGATGAGCCGCTTTCGTCAGAAACATGTTCAATTGCTCGTGGCAACCGATGTGGCTGCCCGTGGTCTTGATGTTAATGACCTTACGCACGTTATTAATTATAACCTTCCCGATGAGCTGGAGGTTTACATTCACCGTAGCGGAAGAACAGGTAGGGCCGGTAAAACAGGTACCTCCATTTCTATTATCCATACCCGTGAACCTCAAAAAGTTACGCAATTGGAGAAGCTTCTTAGTAAGAAGTTTGTTAGGAAACAGGTGCCTGGTGGAATGGAAATATGTGAAAGTCAACTTTTTAACCTGATTGATAAGGTTAAAACTGTTGAAATAAACCATAGTCAGATCGATCCTTTTTTAGAAGGAATATACAGCCGGCTGAGTTTGCTTGAGCGGGAGGACCTGATCAAAAAGTTTGTGTCGGTTGAGTTTAACCGTTTTCTGTCCTTCTATGAAAATGCTGCGGATCTGAATGCCAATATTCACGATCAGAAAAGTCCGCTGAACCGGGATGGCAAATCGCGCCCTGATCGCATGAAATTTTCCAGAATCTTTATCAATCTGGGCACCAAAAACAACATGAATCCTTCCACTCTTATCGGACTGATCAATGAGCGAACCGGAAACAAAATGATTCAGATCGGCAAAATCGAGATGATGAAGAAATTTGCCTTTATTGAAATCGATAGCCGGTTTGAACGTGAGGTGATGAATTCATTCCGTGATTGTACGGTTGATGGAATACGTGTTTCTGTTGAGCTAAAAACCTCTGAAGGACCACGGGAACCGCGAGAACCAAGATCGGCGGATTTTTCCAGACCGCCGCGTAAATCTAATAGAAGCGATAAGAGGGAGAAGAGGTGGTGAGAAGGTGAAGAACGTGAAGAACGTGAAGAGCGTGAAGAACGTGAAGAACGTGAAGAGCGTGAAGAACGTGAGAACGTGAAGAAGGTGAAGAACGTGAAGAGCGTGAGGAGGTGAGGGTGTGCGGAGGGTGAGAAATGGAATGCATTCTGATTATTGGAATTGAATTAAGGAGCAACCGCTTGTAATGTTCATGATTACAGGCGGTTGCTTTTTTTTATCTAACTTTGGATTGGAAGTTGTTAAGCGAGGGTACAATAGAAATGATCGGCGATGAACATCAGGATGGCAATTATAGGTTTGGTTTTTTCGATCTTAACCGGGACTCAAATTTCCTGCAGCAAGATTGATCCTGTTGTTGTTCAAAAGGATATGAAGGAATTGGTAGTTCCGGAATCATTTGATTGGAGTACCGTTAATCAGGTGAAATTTGTGATCACCAGTCCGATAAGTGGAATTATCCGGATCGAATCGGAGGATCATGCTATATTATACTATAAGGGATTCTACAATGGTGCGGATGAAAAGTATATTATATCGGCCGGCCTTCCGGCAAATTTAACAGCTGTGCTGATCAATGGCCAAAGAGTGAATGTTTCAGGTAAAGTAATCAATGTAACCTTGGTTGCTGCCCCACTTTTGAAAGGAGGCCAGATAACTGGTCCACCGGTATCCTATTGGAATTTTGATGAAAACGGTGGTGATGTGCTTCATGACCATCAAAGTACTCATCACGGTCAGATTACTGGTGCCGGATGGGTACCTGGGTTGATAGGAAGCGCTCTTCGTTTTGATGGGGTGCTCAGTAATGTTAGCATTCCCGCTTCGCCTGCTTTGCAGCTTACCTCAGCTGTTACCCTGATGGCTTGGGTGAAAACAGAAAATTATGCATCTGTTAAAATTTCCCAGAAAGGGGATTGGGATGGATATGGAATTTATCTGGATTTGTGGAAGGGTTGGAAAGCAAGTATTTATCTCGACGACCACACCTCGCATGATGTAGGAACAACGGACGGGCGTCCGGTACTGAACCAGTGGTATCATATAGCAATGACCTATGATGGTGCTTATCTAAAATTGTATGTTAATGGAATAGAAAAGGGTTCAAATTATGTTCCGGGGAAATTGTTTAAAACTACCCGCCCATTTTCGATTGGTTCCGACAATGCCCAGCAAAAGTTTTTCAAAGGTGCTATTGATGAGGTATACCTTTATGGTGAGGCACTTACCCCGCAGCAAATAAGTTCTTATTATTCAAAGGCTCCAAATCAGGATCGGGATGGTGATGGGATTCCTGATGCAGATGATGATTTCCCGGATGACAAAGATCGTTCATTTTCAATTTTCTATCCCGCCTTGTCATCAGGGAGCCTGGCATTTGAAGATTTGTGGCCGGGAAAGGGCGATTATGATTTCAATGATTTGGTATTGGATTATCGTTTTAATACCATCACCAACGCTTCAAACCTGGTTAAGGAGATAAAGCTGGATGTTACCATCAGGGCTATTGGTGCAAGTTTGCCCAGCGGTTTTGGATTTCAGTTCGGCGGAGAGAAGCTAAAAAATTCCGATTTGAGGGTGTCTGGCTATTCTGTTCAATCGGATCGGTACAATTTAGCTGAGAATGGAATAGAAGTGGGGCAAAGGAAACCAACGATAATCGTGTTTGATAAGGCAAGCCGGTTGCTTAAATGGCAGGGAGGAACAGGGGTAAACACGGATCCGGCCTTTCCGGTGGTTCAACCGGTGACCCTATCTGTTTTTATTGAGGTTGTAGCCGGATCATACACTCAGGAGGATATCGGAATAATTGATTTTAATCCGTTTATTATTGTTAATGAGGATCGCGGAAGAGAGATTCACTTGCCCAACCATCCGCCTACCACACTTGCATCGTCTGATTTTTTTGGAACCTCCCAGGATAAAACGGATTTGGTTGCCGGGCACTATTATAAAACCGATAGAAATCTTCCATGGGCACTAAACCTCATACAAACCTTTGAGTATCCGATAGAAAAGACGCAGATTACCGCTGCCTACCTGAGGTTTTATGACTGGGCTGCATCGGGAGGCCAACTGTTTCCGGATTGGAATCAGGCGATCAGCGGTTATCGTTCTCTGGGTCTTATATACAAAAAGTAGGCTTTCAATTATTCCTATTGCCGATTTACTGAAATCGGAGATTATTGTTCTCTTTGTAAAGTTCAAAAAATCAATACGTTACAATTGATTTAACAAATTGTTAACGTTAAAGTCGTTTTCTTTCACATTCTTTAACAAAACCAGATGTAACAACGGCGCGATCCTAGCGTCTTATGTGTACAAAACGAAATGAAAGGTAAAAAAATGAAAACGATGAAAATGACAAAAATAATTCTGGTTGCCCTGATGAGCATAGTTCTCTCAGTAAATACCGGTGCCACCAACCTCCGCGATGGTTATTCAGTTAATAACATAATGACGGTTCCAATGGAGTGGTGGATGTTTGATGCCACTTATCTGTCAGGTGCCGCTGCAACGGTTGAGGAATGGATGCTTGATGCAAACTGGCTGGACCAGTCGAATGAAGCTTCCGCAATTGAACCCTGGATGAGCGAGGTTAATTATTTGACAGATGAAACGCCAGCTGTTGAAACCTGGATGCTCGAGACCAATTATCTTGACGAACAGTCAGCCGAAGTGGAGAACTGGATGCTGGACACCTGTTATCTGGATAAATAATCTGATAACTTTAATTAACAGAAATTAAAACTGAATAAGACTAAATCACCGTTTATTTGTAACGAAGATATTAGAAAATACTGCAAGGAGTAAGGAACTGTTAGAAAATAACCTTTACAAATAAATTATTTATATCTTTGTGGGTATGAAAGCACCCATAGAGATAAAAATTGACCAGATGATGCCACTTCTGAATGAAAGGCAGCAACGAAT
>CAIXKO010000216.1 GCA_903919925.1 uncultured Bacteroidota bacterium
ATTCACCGCGCGGTATATCTACATTACCAAGGGCTTTTAACGCGTCAACCGGACAGGTATTCCAGATTGGCGGTCCGGGACCACCAGCTTCGCCCGCCAATTTCAGCCCGTATTCCGCACATATTTCGCTTCCTGTTGTATAATGACTGAATATCAGGAGATCGCTTACAGATTTGTTAAAATCGTATTTAAAACGCTCACTTTTCTCTTTGCTTTCAATCGTCCAGCCGGTAAGAACAGGAAGCCACCCGATCGGATCATACCCGTGATCCTTCCTGAACCATTCACCAAACTTCGCAGTCCATTGAATTCCCTCATGAAGCTCCATGCTGTCGACGTCGAGCGTTTTAAGCGGCACATCAGGATCTCCCCCCTTTTTAATTCCAAGTTTTTCGATGATATACTTGAAATGAAAACGGGTAGCTTCAGGATCGAGGAAATCAATGAAAGGCCCTTTGGAATTCGGGCTGGCAGCAATCAGCTGCTGACCATTATTAGTACATACATATCTCACCACCTGCCACTTGCCGGCTGGTGGCGTCCAACTGAGCTCTCCTTCAGAAAATCTGTCAGTGAGATTAATCACCTCCGACAAATCTGAAATGACTTTATTCTCTGAGTCGGGCCAGGCCAGAATTGCAACATCGATATACCATACCGGCAATCCATTTTCTCCCTTAGGGCATTCGGACGGAACCTCAGGAAATGGGAGTTTATGCTTTATCCGGGTTGAACCCTCAACCAATAAAGTGGAATAGAACAGGTTCTTACTCGCCAATTCAGGTGGGATCCAGGGACCACCGGCATTCCATCCGCTGGATGTGACCAGCCCCAGGTCAAGGTCAAGACGCCGGGCCTCTTTCAAGGCGTGGAGCATTGCTGCTACCGATTTCTCCCCCATAAAAGGAGGACCGGCCGGAACCATTCCTCCGGGATTTCTCATAGCCTCGGTATCCCACATGAGCAGTCCGCCAAGTCCCTTGGCTTTGGCTTCTTCAAGATCGTACGTCAGACTGTTCAGCTGAACATCTCCGTTTAACCAGTTCCAGTATGCCTTCGGCCGGGCGCCATTCCCGGGATCAGCAAATCCCCTCGAAAGATCAGATTCCTGGGCAATACCGCACCTGACCATTGAGGTCAAAGCCAGAAGAACCAGGGCGTTTTTTTTCATTATTTCCATATTTTTCGCTGCATCCGTTCAATCAGGGCACAATCGTGATCTTAACCGGTGCAATTTCATTTAAAGGGATATAAATCACCAGGTCATCTCCATCGAGCTGATGGCTGATTCCGGTTTTGCCGCTACGGTTTTCCCTGCCGTTCACCAGGATCCTGGCCCCGTTTGAATTCCAGTTTTTCACCCGGATTGCCGGATTAATAACGGGTGAATCCTTGCTCCCCCAGAGCGTAAACTCAAGCGAGCCGGCTTTTGAATTGTCCTTTTCCAGCTGATAGCATCTTTCTGCCTTATCGTACCCTTTTGAAAGATAACCGGTTCCGGCAAGGGAAAGTTCGGGAGCATAAGCCCACGAACGGCCGAAGCTTATCAGCTCGTTGATTTTCATGTCATTCATCCCGTACAGGCCAAGCCAATACAAACGATTTCCACTCTCATGGATAATCGGATCGGAACATGGCGAACTCATGAAATGGGTGGGGCGGTCGGTCGTCTTTGCCCACCGTCCGTCGCTGCGGGCCTGGTTCACGGGAAAATGGTTGTATCCGCCACCGATCCATCTCACCCACATATCGTTACCCGGTTCGAAACAGATAAATGGCTTATTCTGCGATTTGAAATTGTATTGCTGAATGGTATATTTCCCTGTCCAGCCGTCCGGCCGCACGGGAGGATCAGTTGCAACAGTTTTTATATTGAAATCATAATCGGCTACCGACACATAGTTGTTTTCAAGCATGTCTTCGGCACGCCGGCCCGGCTGGGTGAATGGCAGTGATTCCTGGTATTGTATGGCATCACCCGTAGTTCCCTTGTTCCACGAAACTTTCCGGATGGCAGATCCGTCGGGATAAATGAAATAATATTCATCCACCCAGCACTCCCATCCGGTTTTGGGATCGGGCATCCAGGTGTGATCATATGCACTCACCAGGGCATAGCGCCAGTGGACCACTACCCGGGCATCCGTATTTTCGATGATCCTGACATGTGAAAAACGGCAATGCCGGTCCTGCATATGTTCGAAACATCCCTCGATGTCATTTTCACCGTTTCCCCAGGTTTCCAGGCTCTGATCGGCCATCCAGTTTTCGTTTTCAGAAACCCAGGCAGGTCCGTACCTGGCTCCTCTCCAGAATATCAGTTTAGAGGGATTTTTATCAAAGCATACCACAATATCGGGATCCTGGTCGACTGGCCAGAGGTTATCCCATCCGGGATAGTAATTCAATTTGGTATAGAAGGCCCCGAACCGGCCCGGATTCTTTTCAATGGTGGGCATCCTTCTGGGTTGAATATCAGGAACTTTAGATTGAAACTTCACAAAATCGCCTTTCACCTGACCGGGGGTCAATGCTGCATCAAATACACGGATTTCATCAATGATTCCGTCCAGGCCGTAGTATGCTTCAATGGTTCCCCAGGTGCGGATGGTATTGGATGGTCTTCCGGGAAATGCTGCCATTCCCACGATACAATTGGGTTTTGCCGGGAATGTCAACGAGCCGGTGATCGGAAGGGTTGATACCGGTTCGCCGTTTACATAGAGCGTCATTTCTTTTTGTGCGGTATATACTCCTGCTATGTGCATCCACTTTCTGAGAGGCAGGATCTCATTGGCACTGGTGCAGGCTATCCACTGTTCGCCGATGGCCGTTTCGAAGGAAACCTGTCCGTACGGGCCGATCAGGAGACGGTATCCCTTTTTTTCATCAGATTCAGTTGTGATAACCGGACACCAGTTCAGAGGATATTCGCCAAGGGCGACCCATGCCTCGATGCTGAGTTCTGTTCCCGGTTTCTGACAATCTCTTCCATCGCGGATTACCCTGGTTGTAAATCCATCAAGGCGCAACGCTTTTCCGCTGACTCCCTCCACCCATTCGAAATTACCTTCAATGGTATCTGAGATTTTGGTTGATTCTTCAATCGCAGATCTGTTGCTGACAGTTTCAAAATTCCATATCATAACGGGATTCTGGGCCTTGATTAACTGCGGTACTGCGAATGTGGTCAACACCAGGGTGATGATCAGGTTAAGGATGTATTTCATAATGGATTGATTACTGGGCTAAAGTTAGCAGCCAAATTGAAAATAGATGTGTATCTGATTGTCAGGACTGAAATCACCCGATATTCCATCCTGCCCTGAATTCCGGTTTTATCACCGAATTTGCCGGTTCGAAGTTGGTAACCCTCATGTTATCTTTATCCCACTTCAATTCCTGGTTGCGGAATAATGAGGCAGCTGTTCCCAATAAAACCGTTTCAGTGAGCGGCCCTCCATAATTGAAATTCGCACTTGCCGGTTTTCCGGTTTTAATAGCTTCCAACCAATCTGCATGATGACCTTTGGTTCTCCCGATCAGTTGCGGCGGTGTTTCCACCTGTTGAGACTTATCAAAGAGCCTGACTTCAAATCCATCGGCGCCGTGTGAACCATGGATGATAATGCCTTTTTCGCCGATCAGAACCGCAGCGTAATTATCGAATACTATATTCCTGAGCCTGTCATCAGGCAGCGGGCAAAGGCCGCCATCATACCAGGTGAGCTTTACCGCAGGCTGCATATCCCTTTCGGGGAACTTATACGTGATGATGGATGCAGTGGGATAGGTATCGTATTTTACCTCCGGAAGAAGGTTTGTGGTGCTGGCGATCACGCTTTCCGGGCTCCCCAGATCCAGTGCCCAAAAGGCCGGATCAAGGGTATGGCAGCCAAAATCGCCCATCGCACCGCCGCCGAAATCAATAAACCCACGCCATTTCATAGGAAGATACGCGGGATGATACGGCCGGTACTGTGCAGGGCCCAGCCACATATCCCAATTCAACTGCCTTGGGATTCTGAATTGGCCCGTGGGGCGCTCAATACCGTGTGGGAACGAAACAATGCCTCCACCAGCCGGACGGTCGCACCAGGCATGAACCTCCGTTACCTTGCCAATGGTACCGGCCTTAATGTGCTCATAAAACTGCCTGATGACTTCCCATGAATGCCCCTGGTTTCCCATCTGGGTCTGAACGCCATATTCCTTTGCCAGACGTGTTATTTCCCGCACCTCAAACACTGAATGTGCAAGCGGCTTTTCAACATAGACATGTTTTCCCATTTTTATGGCCATTGCCGCTATTACTCCATGGCTGTGGTCGGGCGTGGAAATCACAACGGCATCTATATCCTTCTGCTTTTCAAGCATGATTCTAAAATCCCTGTACCGCTTTGCTTTCGGAAAAGCATTGAATGATTTCTCCTGTTTCTCTCTCCAGTCCACATCACACAAAGCGACAATATTCTGGTCTTTCAGTGCCTTTAAATTATTACCACCCTGTTCTCCTATCCCAACAAAGGCCAGGTTTATCTTATCGGAAGGCCACACAACTTTTTCATCCTTCTTTTCGCCGGTCGCGCAGGCAGCTGCTCCAAGCACAAGCGCCCCCATTGATCCAATGGAAACGGTTTTTGTAAATTCCCTTCGCGTTGACATAGTTTATTTATTTTGAGGTTCTATCTAACAACCATTTTAGGCAATTTGGCTTTCACTTTCAGGTTTTCAGTGTTATTAATGCGGATCCCTTACTGTGGTTGCCTGGTGACCATTCGAAACGATATAGGTTTTCCCGGGCATCGCGGTAAACGCAGCTTCATTGGGCGTGACGGTCAGGTTGGCGGATTTCACCCTTTTTCCATCGCATTGGACCTGGATTCCCGTAGTTTTCTCAGGAAAAACAACTTTGAATTCACGCTTAAACGCCGTTTTCAACTCTACTGAATTATCTGTGAGATAGTTCACCTCCAGCTTCCCCAGTTTTAATCGCCGGTCTTTTGCATGGGGCGGAATCACAATGGTCCGGTAATCCTCCTGGATACCGTAAATCGTGTTCACTGCGATGCTCCAGGTTGCTACTCCCCAGCAGTAATCCTTTACTCCTAAAGTTTCACCGGTGACGCCGTTGTAACGTTCATAGGCATGTCCGTCATATTTCTTTAAAAGCTCCTGCATTTTGTCAGCCAAATCAATG
>CAIXKO010000217.1 GCA_903919925.1 uncultured Bacteroidota bacterium
CGAAACCGCTGAATCAATACCTGGTGCGGGAAATGATTTATAAACATTTTTCAACCCTGTAAACGATGCCGATCGGTTTCACTCACCCGGAGCAACCTCCCCATTCATCCAGGCCTTGAATGCGGTAGCTTTGGCGCGGCTCACAATGATTTCAATCTTAGGATCAGTAACTATTTCAACTTTGAGTTTGAAATTAAAATAGTTATGCACTTTTTTAATTGCATCAACCGATAGTATAAATTGCCTGTTAACCCGGAAAAAATGTTTTGGATCGAGTTTGACCGATAATTCCTCAACCGAATGGGGGATTATATATCGTTTGTTATCAAAAGTAAGCAGAAAAACCTCTTTATCCTCAGCATAAAACCCGGCAATTTCGTCCACCTTAACCGGAACCATGGCATCTCCTTTACTGATCAGAAACCGGTTTTTATATTCAGCAGGTTTCGGAAGTGCTATGCTTCTGAGCATATTATAAAGCTGTTGATTGGAAAACTCAGAACCGAAATACTCCTTCAATTTAACGAGTTTATCAATTGCCTGCTTTAATTTCTCGCGGTTTACCGGTTTCAAAAGATAATCGATACTGTTCAGTTCAAATGCCTGTAGCGCATATTCGTCGTATGCAGTTGTAAATATCACAGGGGTAACTATTTTCAGCTCTTCAAATATCGTAAAGCTCTTACCATCTGCTAATTGTATATCCAGAAATATTAAATCGTAATTCGTATTTACAGTCAGGTGCTTCACGGTTTCCGTAATACTATCAAGGGGACCATGAATTTCAATATCAGATTGAATTTCCCTGATCAAACCGGCGAGCCGATTAAAAGCAAGCTCCTCATCCTCAACTATCAATATGCGCATAATAATAATTATTACCCGGTTGTGAAAACTCAGATTGATCTTTCAAATAATGGCAACATAACAATAAACTTCCCGTTCTCTTGTTTTACCACAACATTTTTACTTGTCAAATATAGATATCGGTTTTTGATATTTTCCAGTCCTACTGAAGTGGAAGTATCTTTATTGATTTTGGCTTTTATGGTATTCTCCACCACAATATAGGAGTTCTCATGCACGTAAACGCTCACTGTCAATGGATTTTCCTTTGAAACAACATTATGCTTGATGGTATTTTCCAGAAGCATCTGAACAGCCAATGGGGGAACCGCATAATGATAATATCTTTCGGGAATATCAAATCCAACGACTAATTTATCGCCAAACCGGCTTTTCTGTATAAAAACATAATCCCGGGCAATTTTCAGCTCATCACGCAAAAGAACAACTTCTTTATCACGTGATTGCAGCATATATCGCATGATCTCCGATATGCTCTCAACATATCGCGATGCCACCGGATTATCATTAACCAGCATCAACAAAGTATTCAGGCTGTTAAACAGGAAATGCGGATTAACCTGGTTACGGAGGGCATCATATCGGGCCTCCAGGTTAGCCTTTTCGAGCGCTTGCGACCGCAACATATTTTCCTTCCACTGAATAAAAAAAGCTGTTGAAGCATAAATGGAACTGATCATCAAAGTAATGAGAAACGTGCCCACTATCAGGGTGGTTTTTGCCTCATAAGTTACCGGTATCTTCATAATGCTTTCAACAAAAAAGATCTCACCCAGCTCCACCAAGAGCACAAACACCACTAAACCAACAACTTGAAAAGTAACAAGTTTGGCAGTTTCCTTAAACACGGAATATCTTTGCGTTGAATACTTAATAATCAGCATACTCCCATTCCAGATCAGGGCCGTGCGGACCAGCGAAACCAGAAAGGCCCGCACAAACCCGGATTCCGCATAATTATTAGAGCTATCGATAAAAATCGAAAGCAGGGAAATAATAATTATTCCAAAGAAACGGATGCTATATTCCTTCCAGTTGCTGCCCACCGATTTCATTTTCGGAAGATAAATAACCTCCTTATTTTCAACTGCTTTCATACCGTAACCATTTTTATACCGGATGCCCTAAATATCATGATTTATTGATCATATTATATTAAATCACACGAATTAAAAATGTATCCGATATTGCATCATTGGAAAGAATCCAAGCTGATTCAAATTCCTGACTTCATTGGTGGAACGCCGGTATGTTTGCATCAGCACATTATCGTGATTGGTGAAATTCTCGATATAAAACACATATTCCTGCGATGCTTTGCGTCCGTTAATACGAAGTCCTATTTTGAAATCTGCTTTAAAGAAGGGATCAAACTGCATGCTGAACGCTTTGCTATTGTCATATTTTGTGGTACCCGATGCCTGAGATGCCAGCAGATCAACCGGGGTATAGTGTTTGCCACCTGCATAGCTCACTTTAAAATCGACTGTCAGTGCAGATTTGCTGCCAAGTTTAAACTCTTTGCCCAACAAAACATTAGCCACATAATTACCATTAAAAGCAGTATTGCGCTCAATTCCATCGCTCCCTTTATATTTGGATTCAAACAGGGAAAGAGTTGCCAGATAATAGATATTCTTACTGAAAAAACGTTCCAGCGTAAACTCCATGCCGTAATTTGTGCCGGTACCGGTATTGACTAAACTATCTTCGGTATTGGGTCCCCAACTAGCGCCATAATTCAATAAACTAAAGGAAGAACTGGATTGCTCAACCGGCACATCGAAAAGTTTTTGGTAATAGGTTTCGGCCTTAAATCGGGTATTTTCCGAAATTGACAGGTCATATCCTAAAACAAACTGGTGCGATTTTGTAAACCCAAGTTCCTTGTTGGTTTCCTGCAATGTGCCGTCATTCATCCGGGTACCAAGGAAATAAGTAGACATGGTTTGGGTACGTGAATGCAGACCATAACCCAGACTAAGCTTCTGTTTTTCTGTTAGTTGCCAACTGGCCCCAATACGTGGTTCCAAGCTGGCTGCACCATTCAGATCAAAATAGCTGAAATGGATTCCAGGAGCGATACTTATCCGGTCGCTTAAACGATAAGTAGCTTGTATATAAGGCTGATACAATGTTGCTCCGTTGCCTAAACCTTTACTGTAATCGATAACAGCCTGCATGGTTTGATCAGCCATATTAAAGGTTTTAGTCAGCAGGTCAAAACCAATACGGTCAATGGAAAACCCGGCTCTTCCCGATAGCTGGCTATTAAATTTTTTGTGTACAAAACCGCTCAATGAAGTTCGGAATTCAGAATAATTATGATCGATATTAGCATGCGGAATTCCATTTGCATCGAGGGTATCAATGGTAGTTCCACCCAGCTGGTATATTCCCGAAAGCGTTAATTTAGTGTAAGTATGCTCATTAAGGTAATTAGTCAGCGATATTCCGGTTGCGCCCATTCTTGACCGGTTTACCAGATCCTGACCTTCATCGGAGTATAAATCCTGCTCATTCCCATTTTTACTGTCGAGCATGGATATTTTACTATCACCTCCAAGTCCGAAAACCGATATTCTGCCTTTTTTCAATGGAAAACTGAGTTTAAACGACAGGTCCATATATTCCGGAATACCTGAGGTTCCGAGGCTAACGATTCCATTAACGAGCCCGAGGGTGGAGTATCGGAAATTTGCCAGATAAGAGGATTTGTGATTTTTGCTGAAAGGGCCTTCG
>CAIXKO010000218.1 GCA_903919925.1 uncultured Bacteroidota bacterium
CAATGCTGGAATTAAGGAGGCTGATGGCGTAAAATTACATGATTTTCTAAGCGAGGAAGAGTATTTAGATATTGTAGAATCCCTTCCAAAAGAGAACCATTTATTGGACGAAACTGATCCTAGAAAGTTTATCGCTGGTATTGGTGCTGAGGCACTTTACCGGCTTTTAGAGCGGATTAACCTCGATGAACTTTCTTATGATTTAAGACATCGTGCTGATAATGAATCATCACAGCAAAGGAAAAGTGAAGCTTTAAAGAGATTACAGGTTGTTGAATCTTTTCGCGCCTCCAAAGCTGTCAATCATCCTGAATGGATGATAGTTAAGGTGGTTCCTGTCATTCCTCCCGAGCTTAGGCCTTTAGTTCCGTTGGATGGGGGGCGCTTTGCTACTTCCGACCTGAACGACCTGTACCGGAGGGTAATTATCAGAAATAACCGGCTAAAGAGGCTAATTGAAATAAAGGCGCCTGAGGTAATTTTGCGCAATGAGAAACGTATGCTTCAGGAAGCGGTCGATTCGCTTTTTGATAACAGCCGTAAATCAAATGCCGTAAAAACCGATGCAAACCGGCCGCTAAAATCGTTAAGCGACAGTTTAAAGGGTAAGCAAGGCCGATTCCGCCAAAACCTTTTGGGTAAACGAGTTGACTATTCTGCACGTTCGGTAATTGTTGTAGGACCTGAACTCAAACTGCATGAATGTGGTTTGCCAAAGGATATGGCAGCTGAGCTTTATAAACCTTTTATTATAAGGAAATTAATTGAAAGAGGTATTGTAAAAACGGTAAAGTCAGCCAAGAAAATTGTTGATCGCAGGGATCCTGTTGTTTGGGATATTCTGGAAAATGTTTTAAAAGGACATCCGGTGCTTTTAAACAGGGCTCCAACATTGCATCGTTTAGGGATACAAGCATTCCAGCCTAAACTAATTGAAGGAAAGGCAATTCAGTTGCATCCATTGGTTTGTACCGCTTTTAATGCTGACTTTGATGGTGACCAGATGGCAGTACATCTCCCGTTAGGAAATGCTGCAATCCTGGAAGCTCAAATGCTCATGCTGGCCTCTCACAATATTTTGAATCCAGCTAACGGTGCTCCAATCACAGTTCCCTCACAGGACATGGTTTTAGGGTTGTATTATATTACAAAAGGTAGGAATAGTACTGATAAAGAACATGTTAAAGGTGACGGTCTAAGCTTTTATTCCTCTGAAGAGGTAATCATTGCTTACAATGAAGGCGCTGTTGATTTACATGCCAATATTAGGGTAAGATCCAAGGATATGGTTGATGGCAAGCAAGTTGTGAGACTTATTGACACCACTGTTGGCCGGGTAATGTTTAATGAAGTTGTTCCGGAGGAAGTTGGATACCTGAACACGTTGCTCACGAAGAAATCGCTTCGGGAAATCATTGGCTGGGTATTAAAAGAATGCGGCACTGCAAAAACCGCCAAGTTTCTGGATGATATTAAGGAAATTGGATTCCAGGCAGCTTTTCGCGGGGGACTATCGTTTAACTTGGATGATGTAATTGTGCCTCTTGAAAAAGATGCCATGATCAAAGATGGGTATGACCAGGTTGATGAGGTTCTTGGAAACTATAACATGGGTTTTATCACTAACAATGAACGTTACAATCAGATCATTGATATCTGGACACATACAAATGCACGATTAACGCAAACGGTTCTCGACAAACTACGTACTGACCGTCAGGGGTTCAATTCCATCTACATGATGCTTGATTCCGGTGCCCGTGGATCGAAGGAACAGATTCGTCAGTTATGCGGTATGAGGGGATTGATGGCCAAACCGCAGAAATCAGGATCAACCAGTGCTGAAATTATTGAGAACCCGATTTTGTCAAACTTTAAGGAGGGACTTTCTGTACTCGAATATTTTATTTCCACTCACGGTGCCCGTAAAGGTCTTGCTGATACCGCACTAAAAACAGCAGATGCAGGTTATCTAACCCGCAGGTTGGTTGACGTATCACATGATGTTATTGTTTCAGAGGAAGATTGCGGTACACTTCGTGGATTAGTAGCCAGTGCCTTAAAAAACAATGAAGAGGTTGTAGAAAGCTTATATGACCGGATTCTAGGTCGTGTTAGTCTTCATGATATTTATCATCCGACAACGGGAGAATTGGTTGTGGAATCCGGAGAAGAAATCACAGAATCAATTGCTCATATTATCGATGACTCACCTATTGAAAGAGTAGAGATTCGTTCGGTATTGACTTGTGAATCGAAATTTGGAGTATGCACCAAATGTTACGGCAGGAGTCTGGCAACTGGTCGTCTTGCCCAAAACGGGGATGTTGTAGGGGTTATCGCGGCACAGTCTATCGGTGAACCAGGAACACAGTTAACACTTCGAACATTCCACGTTGGGGGTACGGCATCTAACATAGCAACGGAATCGAGCATTCTGGCCCGGTATAATGGCCGCCTTGAATTTGACGAATTACGTACTGTTGATTTCAGTGATGTAACTGTTAAGGGGAAGGTGGTTATTGGACGATTGGCTGAAATGAGAATTGTCGATAAGAAAACCGGTATTACGCTTACTACTCACAGCATTCCTTATGGAGCCAAAATTTTCCGTGGAGAAGGTGAGGATGTTGAAAAGGGCGAGCTCTTATGCGAATGGGATCCATTTAACGCTGTTATTGTATCTGAAGCAGCGGGGAAAGTTGCTTTTGATAGTGTGATTGAGGGTATTACCTACCGGGATGAATCTGATGAGCAAACTGGTTTCCGAGAGAAAGTTATCATTGAAACAAAGGATAAAACTAAGAACGCGGAGATAAAGATTCTGGCTAAAAACAATGAACCGCTAAAAATCTATAACCTTCCAGTTGGATCGCATATTTCCGTTTCTGAAGGTGAAAATGTTAAAGCGGGTGAGATTTTGGTGAAAATACCAAGGTCTGCAAGTAAAGCTGGGGATATTACCGGTGGTTTGCCAAGGGTAACGGAATTATTTGAAGCCAGGAACCCATCGAACCCTGCAGTTGTTGCAGAGATTGACGGCGAGGTTTCTTATGGAAAAGTTAAGCGAGGCAACCGTGAAATCGTTATTACCTCAAAGACAGGAGAAATAAAAAAATATCTGGTTTCACTTTCGAAACAGATTTTAGTGCAGCCCAATGATTATGTTCGTGCAGGGATTCCTCTGTCCGACGGGTCTATTACCCCTTCAGATATTTTGTCAATTAAAGGTCCAACAGCAGTACAGGAATATATCGTGAACGAGGTTCAGGAGGTATACCGTATGCAGGGTGTTAAGATCAATGACAAACATTTTGAAGTAATTGTTCGTCAGATGATGCGTAAGGTGGTTATAGAAGATCCGGGTGATACCAAATTTCTGGAGAAGCAGATAGTTGATAAAATGGAAGTTATGGAAGAGAATGATTGGATCTATGGCAAGAAAGTTGTTTTAGAAGCCGGTGATTCTCAGACTGTACGTCCAGGCCAAATCGTTTCGGCAAGAAAGCTGCGTGATGAAAACTCACTACTAAAGCGGAAGGATTTACGTGTTGTTGAGTCACGTGATGCTGTTCCGGCGACTTCCAGTCAGATTTTGCAGGGAATTACGCGTGCAGCCCTTCAAACAAGCAGTTGGCTATCAGCTGCATCTTTCCAGGAAACGACCAAGGTGCTTAATGAAGCTGCCATTTTGGGCAAAGTTGATGAACTGAAGGGGTTAAAGGAAAATGTTATAGTAGGACATTTGATTCCTGCAGGGACTGGAAATCGGAATTTTGAGAAGATCGTTGTTGGATCTTTGGAAGATTATCAGGCCCTTATGCAAGGGAAGTCAAATGAAAATGATTAAATCAAGAAATGGATAAAAAAATGACAGATCAGGGAAAGGGAGGCAATCAAATAAATATTGAGCTCAGTGAGGAAATTGCTCAGGGAGTTTATTCTAACCTCGCAGTAATAACTCATTCCAGTTCAGAATTTGTTGTTGACTTTGTCAGGATTATGCCGGGATTACCAAAAGCTAAGGTAAAGAGCCGCATAATTCTTACACCGGAGCATGCAAAGCGGTTATTATTTGCACTGCAAGATAATATCCAGAAATATGAAGCTGTTCATGGAGTTATTAAAAATGTAGATCGAACCAGTGGGCCGGCCATCCCGATGTCGTTTGGCGGACCAACTGCGGAGGCATAAGATTTTAAGCCCTGCCATTTGGCAGGGCTTTTTTTTTATATTTGTGGGCTGACAAACAATCAATTAATAATGAAAAGTTTGAAAATCATTGTTTTAGCTAAACAGGTTCCTGACACGCGCAATGTTGGGAAAGATGCCATGAAGGCTGACGGGACTGTTAACAGGGGTGCTTTAGCGGCAATTTTTAATCCAGAGGATCTAAATGCACTGGAACAAGCTCTCCGAATAAAGGATCTGCATCCTGGGAGTGAAATTATCATTTTGACTATGGGACCGGGACGAGCAGCTGAGATTATCCGGGAAGCCATGTACCGGGGTGCCGATAGAGGATACCTTTTAACGGACAGAAAATTTGCTGGATCTGATACGCTGGCTACCTCATACGCACTATCTATGGCTATTAGGAAAATGGCACCATACTCGCTGGTTATCGCCGGCAGGCAGGCGATAGATGGTGATACTGCCCAGGTGGGTCCGCAGGTAGCTGAAAAGCTTGGACTTCCTCAAGTAACCTATGTTGAAGAGATTCTTGAGATAACCGACAATGAAATCGTTATTAAAAGACGTTTGGAGCGTGGAGTTGAGATTGTTAAGTCAACCCTTCCACTGCTTATCACTGTACATAATTCAGCACCGGATTGCCGGCCACGTCATGCCAAGCGCCTGATGAAATTCAAACATGCTCAAACTGTTACCGAGATGCAGAACAACAGTGAGGATTATTTCAGTCTTCAGCAAGACCGTCCGTATCTTAGAATTGAAGAATGGAGCGTAGATGATGTTAAAGCTGATGATAGTATGCTGGGACTTTCAGGATCACCGACAAAAGTAAAGAAGATTGAGAATGTTGTGTTTAAAGCAAAAGAATCCAAGGTTTTATCAGCGCAGGACGGTGAAGTGGAATGGTTGGTAAAGGAGCTGATAACCAACAGTACAATAGGATAGGCAGCCATTTAAATAATTCAAAACAGGAATATCGTGAATAATATATTTATATACTGCGAAGTGGAAGAGGGCCTTGTGGCCGAGGTATCTCTTGAGTTACTTACCAAAGGCCGTTCGCTGGCAAATCAGCTGGGCTGCAAGTTAGAAGCGATAGCTATTGGAACAAGACTTGAAAAGGTTCCTGATCAGGTTTTTCCGTACGGTGTTGATGTCATTCACATTGCTGATGATACGAGGCTCTCCATCTATACAACATTGCCTCATGCGGCTTTGGTAACGGGTATTTTCCGTAAAGAGGAACCACAGATCGGCTTGTTTGGTGCTTCATTTGTTGGACGTGATCTTGCTCCTCGAGTGGCGTCAGCATTAAAGTGTGGTTTAACAGCCGATTGCACTCAATTGGAAATAGGTGATCATTATGAAAAGAAGACCGATACTGATTATAAGAATCTATTATATCAGATCCGTCCTGCTTTTGGTGGGAATATTATAGCCACCATAATAAATCCTGAAACTAAGCCCCAATTAGCTACGGTTAGGGAAGGTGTGATGAAAAAGGAGATATTGTCATTGTCGCATAAAGGGAAAATTAAACAGGTAGCTGTAAACGACTTTGTTTCTCCCACGGATTTTGCCGTTGAGATTATTGAAAGGCATATGGAGCCAAGAAAAGTTAATATAAAGGCGGCTCCTATTGTTGTAGCTGGAGGATATGGAGTGGGTTCAAAAGAAAATTTCGAACTTCTTTTTGAATTGGCCAATCTATTGGGAGGAGAAGTTGGAGCGTCACGCGCAGCTGTGGACGCTGGATTTGTAGAGCATGATCGCCAGGTTGGACAAACTGGAATTACGGTACGTCCAAAGCTGTACATTGCCTGTGGAATATCGGGACAGATTCAGCACCGAGCAGGGATGGAGGAATCAGCAATGATCATTTCAATCAACAATGATCCGCATGCACCGATTCATAGTATTGCAGATTATGCAATTGTGGGTGAGGTATCGGATGTTGTACCCAAAATAATCAGGTATTACAAAAAAAATTCCAAGTAATTAAAATCTGAAAAATGGCAAATTTTTATACAGGAAACCCGGATTTACAATTCCACCTTTCGCATCCACTGATGAAGAAGATTGTGGCATTAAAGGAATATGGATTTGTTGACAAGGATAATTTTGATTACGCTCCTATTGATTATGAGGATGCTGCGGACACGTATCAAAAGGTGCTGGAAATTATCGGAGAAATCTGTGAATCAACCATTTCCCCAAATGCTGAATCCGTAGATCACGATGGTCCTCAATTGATTGATAACACAGTTCACTATGCACGCGGAACAAAGGAAAACCTGGAGATGCTTAAGCAAGCAGGCCTGATCGGAATGTCGCTTCCAAGAAAATACGGTGGGCTGAATTTTCCTATAACTCCATACGTCATTGCTGCGGAACTGGTATCAAGAGCTGATGCAGGATTTGCTAATATATGGGGTTTACAGGACTGCGCGGAGACGATTAATGAATTCGCGTCCGATGAAATTAAGAATGAATTTCTTCCACGATTTGAGCATGGAGCAACAGCTGCCATGGACCTTACCGAGCCTGATGCCGGATCAGATTTACAGTCTGTTCAGCTGAAAGCTCACTATAGCGAGGGACGTGGGGTTTGGTTATTGAATGGCGTAAAGAGGTTTATCACGAATGGTGATGCTGAAGTATCGCTGGTTTTGGCACGGTCGGAAGAAGGAACGTCTGATGGCCGTGGATTATCTCTTTTTGTATTCGACCGCAAAGACGGAGGCATGATTGTACGCCGCATAGAGAATAAGCTTGGTATCAAAGGTTCCCCAACTTGTGAATTGGTTTTTAAAGATGCTCCGGCAAAGTTGGTAGGAGAGCGTAGGATGGGGTTGATCAAGTATGTAATGGCACTCATGAACTCTGCGAGATTAGGGATTGGAGCCCAATCAGTTGGAATAGCTGAAGCAGCTTATCGGGAAGCTCTGAAATATGCAGGCGAGCGGGAACAATTTGGTAAACCAATTGTACAGTTCCCTGCTGTTTATGAGATGCTTACTGTTATGAAAATAAAGTTGCAAGCCAGCCGGGCTCTTCTGTATGAAACAGCACGTTTTGTAGATGTATATAAAGCATATGCAAATCACGGCGAACACCGGAAACTGGAAAAAGCTGAACGGGATGAAATGAAGTATTATCAGCGATTAGCTGATGTATACACGCCATTGATTAAACTGATGTCGAGTGAATACTGCAACCAGATTGCATACGATGCCATCCAGATTCATGGAGGTACTGGTTTTATGAAGGATTTTCCGGTTGAACGACTTTATCGTGATGCCAGAATAACTTCCATTTATGAGGGAACCAGTCAACTTCAGGTAGTTGCTGCAATCAGGGGAGTAACCACTGGTGTTTATCTTTCGAAAATCCGGGAATACGAGAGCATAAAAGTCAGTCCGGATCAGGAATTGCTGCGCAAACGATTGATTGAAATGACTGCCGAATACGAGCATGCTATTCTGAAATCACAAAAAACTGATGAAGGTGAATATGTCGACTTTCATGCACGTAGATTGGTAGAAATGGCCGCGCATATAATCATGGGTTATTTGCTTGTTCTTGATGGCGAGCGTGATATGGTTTATCGGGATACGGCTAAAGTTTTTATTCAGCGTGCTCAATCGTGGAACCGGGAAAGAATGCTTTTTATTCATCAATTTGAGCCAAATGATCTTGGTTTATATAAGATAGATGTGATGAAATTGTAATGACATGGGATATGCCATTGGGTTTATTGGAGCTGGAAAGGTTGCCTGGCATCTGGCACCTGCACTGAAGAAATCAGGACACAGTATCCTTCAGGTAATCAGTAAGTCGGCTTTGTCTGCACAAAAACTTGGTGACCGGGTTGGCTGTGAGCATACTGATAAGATTACCAGGTTGGACCGGGATATACAGATCCTTTTTTTAACTGTTGCTGATCATGCTCTTGTTGAACTAATAAATGATATTAGTGACTATCGCGGAATTGTAGTACATACCAGTGGTACTTTTTCTTCCATGCGATTCGCTTGTCAGAAATACAAATACGGGGGAATTTATCCGCTTCAAACCTTTTCAATTGGCAGGCCGGTGGACTTGTCGAAAGTTCCGTTCTTCATTGAAGGGAGTGAGCCAGCGGTGACGGAGGTTTTGGTTAGTTTAGCCTCGGGTATTTCGAGCGAAGTACATTTGGTTGGGCATGAAGAGCGTAGATGGATGCACCTTGCAGCAGTATGGTCAAACAATTTTACAAATCACATGCTTGCCAATGCTTATGGTATCATGAATGAGCATTCTCTACCGGTAGCCTGGCTTGAGCCCCTGATCCGCGAAACCTTTAACAAAGCACTTGACCTTGGTCCGGCAAAATCCCAAACAGGACCTGCGGTACGAATTGATCAGAACACGATAAAGAAGCACGTGGATCTACTATCTTATTCACAGGAATTGCAAGTGCTTTACAAGAGAATAACAGATTCTATTCAGAGTGTTTCGAACAGTTCAAAAGGAAACAGAACATGAGTTTTTTTAAGGAAGATCTCAGGTGCATTAAAGCATTTGTTTTTGATGTAGATGGAGTGATATCACCCAACCAGGTGATTCTTCATGCATCAGGGGACTTGATGAGGTCAGTGAACACCAGAGATGGTTTTGCCATGAAGGTCGCCATCGAGGCAGGATTTAAAGTTTGTATTATAACAGGAGCCCGGTCTGAATCATTAAGAGGGAGGTTCAGGGATCTTGGAACTGAAGATGTTTATTTAGGTTCGCAAGATAAGCTTGTTGATCTGGAGGATTTTGCCAATAAGTACAAAATCGGGTACGGTGAAATACTCTATATGGGTGACGATATACCTGATCTTGGAGCTATGAAAGCAGTTGGAATGCCGACTTGTCCAAATGATGCGACGAATGAGGCGCAGTCGGTTTCGAGATACATATCCAACTATCCAGGAGGCCAAGGTTGTGTAAGAGATGTGATCGAACAAGTGTTACGAACGCAGGGATATTGGAATTACGAGTAATGACCATATATGAGTTTGACAGGAGCATTTCGGATTTTCAGGTGGCCAAATCTTTTGATGGTTGCTGCCACTATGTACCTAATGCGTTGGTCGGTGATTAAGCCTCTTCTGTGGGTTTATGGAATAGAACCGCAGGTTTCTGAATTGGCTTTTTTGGGTTTGGTTTTTTCTACAGTCGTTATAACTGCCGCTGGTTATGTTATTAATGACTATCACGATGTGAGAGCTGATCATATTAATAAGCCCAAAAAGGTGGTTGTTGGACTTGACCTAAGCCGAAGATTGGCTATGCTGATTCATCTTTTGCTTAATTTTACCGGAGTTGCAGTAGGGATCGTTTTTTCAATCCTTTATCATGTTCCCTGGATGATTGTTATTTTTGCCGGGGCACCACTTCTTCTCTGGTATTATTCGCTTAGGTTAAAGCATGTTTTACTCGCTGGAAATCTAGCGGTTTCTCTGCTGACGGCAACGGTTCCCCTATTGGTCATTTTGTTCGAATATCCATTGTTGGCACGTAATTTTAGTGAGAACATTGTTTTTTATCCCAAGGGTTTATTGGCAATTCTGGTTTGGGTAAGCGCCTTTTCTTTTTTTGCTTTCATGACAAATCTTATCAGGGAAATCATTAAGGATGCAGAGGATATTGAAGGGGATAAGGAGCTGGGAAGTCAAACTTTTCCGATTTTATACGGGCTTAGGAAGACAAAAATGTTAATTGCCGGCCTAACTGTTTTTACAGTATTGATTTTAGGTTTCTTTTTTCTGACCTACCTAAAGGATTGGATTAGTTTGATTTATTATATAATTGGCCTTTTTCTGCCTTTTGTTTTTCTGATGGTAAAAGTCGGAAAATCAGAAGATACGCTTGATTTCAGTTTTCTGAGTCAATGGATAAAATTAATCATGCTTGTGGGCCTTTTATACGCACCAGTTGCACAATGGCTCATCAGGAATTTCTTAAGCCGATGAAGCGATTCACCGACCATCTGAAGGATTATCGTATTTTTCTGGCATCAAGATCACCCAGGAGGCAATCATTGCTTTTAGAGGCAGGAATTCCTTTTGAGTGCTGGCTAAAAGATGAGGTTGCTGAAATTTATCCATCCAATTTAGAACCAAAGGATGTGGCGGTTTTTTTAGCAAGATTGAAAGCTGATGCTTACAGAAATGAACTGAGCTCAAAGGATATTTTGATAACCGCTGATACTTTGGTTGTTTTAGGGACGCGAATTCTTGGAAAGCCGGACAACAGGACAGATGCAATAAAAATGTTAAAGGAGCTTTCAGGAAATCCTCATGAAGTTATCACCGGAGTTTGTTTGACTTCCGGTGATAAAGAATCCGTATTTATTGCCAGCACCATTGTTTGGTTTGACCATCTGGAACAGTCGGAGATCGAAGAATATGTTGATGAATACAGCCCATTTGACAAAGCTGGGTCTTATGGAATACAGGAGAGGATAGGATACGTGGGTGTTCATCGGATTGAAGGGTCATACTTTAACGTGATGGGGTTACCAATACAGCAATTGTACAAAGAGTTGCAAAATTTTACCGAATACAAATCAACAGCACCAATATAAAATCATCATGAAAAAATTATCATTTGTAATCATAATTCTCATTCTTACCGGGTCGGTACTGCGATCAGAAGAGGGGATGTGGATTCCGTTGTTGCTTAAGAAATACAAAATTGAAGACATGCAGCGAGCGGGATTTAAGCTTACGGCTGAGGATGTTTATTCTGTTAACCAGGCGTGTTTGAAGGATGCCATTGTGATTTTTGGAGGAGGTTGCACAGCAGAGTTGATTTCAGGCGAGGGTTTGCTTATAACCAATCATCATTGTGGTTTGGGGAATATTCAAAAGCACAGTACGGTAGAGCATGATTATCTGACTGATGGATTTTGGGCAATGACGAGAGGAGAGGAATTACCAAATCCTGGTTTGAGTGTTTCTTTTTTGGTTAGGATGGAAGATGTAACTGACTTATCGCTTGCAGGAGTCAGCGCTATTATGAGCAGCAGTGATCGTGAAAAGGTTATTCAGGAAAATATCAAGAAGATTCAGTCCGATGCAGTTCAGGGAACTGGTTATACAGGGAGAGTGGCTGCATTTTTTAGTGGTAACCAGTACTTCTTGTTTGTTTATGAATCTTATCAGGATGTGCGACTGGTTGGTGCGCCACCGAGTTCGATTGGAAAATTTGGTGGGGAAACTGACAATTGGATATGGCCAAGGCACACAGGGGATTTTTCATTATTCCGGATTTATGCTGGGCCAGACAATCGACCGGCACCCTATTCACCAGGTAATGTGCCATTTAAGCCAAGGAAGTTTTTCCCGATTAGCCTAAAGGGAGTTGAGAAGGGGGATTTCACTATGGTATTTGGCTACCCCGGGCGTACAACGGAATATATTCCTTCATTTGTGATAGAGAATCAGGTTAATTATTCAATTCCTGCATCAATTGATTTGAGGACTAAACGGCTTGATATTATTTCCGCCGCCATGGAAAGCAGTCCTAAAATCAGGATACAATATGCAGCAAAGAAATCCGGGATTGCAAATACCTGGAAAAAGAATCAAGGGATATTACTTGGATTAAAAAAGATTGGGGCTATAGAACGGAAAAAGGAATATGAGAAGCGTTTTCAGGATTGGGCAGGAGCCAAAGCTGATCTTGGTTCGGAGAATGCTGCAATATTGGAAAATTACAAAAAGATTGTTTCACGGCAGGCTCCTTTTGAATTGGCAGGTACCTATTTACGTGAAGCGGGAGAAGCTGCTGAAATCATAGGTTTTGCCGGTAGATTTACTACTGTAATTGAGTTGGCGGCAAAAGGAAATGATGAAGAAACCAAAATAATGGCAGATAAGATCAGGCCTGGAATTGAATCGTATTTCAAGGATTACGATGCTCCGACAGACCAGCAGTTGCTTGCCGTAATGATGCAAGCCTATGCAAATGGAATTTCCTCAACTTATCAGCCTGATCTGCTAAAAAAAGTTAAAATAGATTTTAAGGGTGATTTTGAAAAATATGCAAAATCAGTTTTTGATCAATCAATCTTTGATAATGAGCAGGAGCTCATTGACCTGATGGCTCATTTTACCTCCAAAACGGTAAAAAAGTTATTAAAAGATCCAGCGTTTTTAATGTACAAAAGTTTGCAGAAACTATCGAAAGAGGTGATTAATCCAGGGTTGGCGCAAGGGCAGGATCTATTACCGGAATTGCAAAGGAAATATATGAAAGCACAGATGGAGATGAATCCGGAACAGCTTTTTTATCCTGATGCTAACTCAACATTAAGGATAACTTATGGTAAGATAGACGATTTTTCCCCTTCAGATGGAATTCAATACCAGCATATTACGACACTTGATGGAATCATTGCGAAGGACAATCCGGAGATTTATGATTACAAGGTTCCTGCAAAACTAAAACAGCTGTACGATAACAAAGATTATGGGCAGTATGTTTACAACAAAACGGTTCCGGTATGCTTCATTGCATCCAATCATACCTCTGGAGGAAACTCCGGCAGTCCCGTAATTAATGCTGATGGTCAATTAATAGGAATTAACTTTGACAGAAATTGGGAGGGGACCATGAGTGACATCATGTATGATCCCGATTTGTGCCGGAACATTAGCCTTGACATACGCTACGCACTATTTATTATAGACAAATTTGCGGGTGCAACCCACTTAATTAAGGAAATGCAACTGGTGCGATAATTTTACCCATAAAACACACAGTTTAACGACCGGGAAAAATGAAGAACTTTCCACGGGGAAAAGACTGGATTAGTTTTTTAGTACAGCAAATACCCTCTGAGTACAAGGAATCTTTTTTACTGAAAACAGGTAACGAGAACCTGGATCGGTCGCGTATTCTTTGCATTGGGTTGATTGTTATATCTATAATTTTTTTTCTCGACCCTGGAATTTTAGAAACAGAATCTGGTACCTGGCACAAGCAGTCCACTTTTATTAATTTCCCTCTCAGTATTACTGCACTGATCGTTCTAGCCAGCTCTCAGATTATCTTTTCCAAACTGATTACCCGGTCTGTTGGGATGAGCCGGGTTATCGTGATTTTGTTTGCGGGTTGCCTATTATGGTGGGGAAGTTATATCGGAGTACTCTATCCCTTTGGCTTGAAACCCACCGTAAGTTTTCTTATTTGTTTGTTTGTCGCATTCTCCGTTTTCACACTTACGATATTTGAGGCAGTTGTTATTATTCTTAGCGGTGTTCTGGTGTTTTGCTGGTTTTATTTTACTTCTACTACCGCAACTGATATGCCGAATGCCATTACGCTGGCAGGACTATTGTTTGTTTTGATTATTGCCTTTTTTGTTTCAAGGGCGGTGTATTATAGTCGTTTATCCTCTTTTTTGAATTGGGAGAATATTTCAGCTATGAATAGGACGTTGAAATGGGAGATTAAAAAGCATCAGCAAACATTCCAGGAGCTAGAGGCTATAAAAACTGATCTTGACCGCCAGGTAAGCGAGAAAACCCACTATTTAAGCGAAGCAAATGAACAATTACGTATTGAAATTGCTGAAAGGAGCTATGCTGACAAAGTTAAGACTGTATTATACCGGATAGCAGGTTATGTGAATCAAACCAGCGGTTTGAAAGAAACTATTGATAAAATACATGAAGAGTTAGGGAATGTCATTGATGTAACCAATTTTATGGTGGGTACCTACGATCAGCGGGACGGTGATATCAATCCGGTTTATCAAAACAGTTTTAATAGTTTACTGGAAAGATGCCGGGTTAGCCGAACTTTGAGTGCGCGTGTCATAAGGAGTAAACGGTCATTGTTGATTAATAAATTAGAAATCAATGATTTGGTTAGTGTTGGTGAAATTGACATCCCGGAACATATCTCAGAAAGCTGGCTAGGTGTGCCGCTTCTTGTTGAGGACCGTTTAGTAGGAATACTTATAGTGGAGAGTTTTAAGGCTGAAGTGATTTATGATCAGTCGGAACAACAGCTTTTAGAATATGTTAGTGAACATCTTTCGCTTGCGATTGATCGATATGAGGTTCAATCAAGGCTGATAAAAGCCAAAGAGCAAGCAGAGGAAAGTGATCGATTAAAGTCATCTTTTCTTTCCAATTTGTCACATGAAATCCGTACTCCTTTGAATTCAATTGTAGGTTTTTCAGAGATTATGGCAGAAACAGACACCTCTGATTTGCAGCGACAGGAGTATGCTTTGCGTGTGGTTGACAATGGCCACCGGCTTTTGGCTACTCTTTCCAAAATGATTGAATTGGCTAAGCTTCAGGCTCATCAAATGGTTTTTGATATTCAAGCTCTTGAAGTTGGCAGGGAGTTTTCTGTTTTAAGGTCAGAGGTTGAATCCATTACCAGTTTGTTTGGGAGAACAGGATTAGGAATTCATTTTGAGATTGAAATGAAAGACCCAAAAACATTTTTTTGGGCGGATGCAACCAGATTTAGACAAATAATGCGGTGCCTGGTTGAGAATGCAGTGAAGTTTACCAATCAGGGTTACATTGAAATAGGTTGTCGGGAATTTGAGGGCAGGCAGTTGGTTTTCTGGGTTAAGGATACGGGAATTGGCATGAAGAAAGATGAGTTAGAGAACATATTCAAATGGTTCATAAAAGGACAAAAGGCTAGTGAACAGTTTTACCAGGGCGCCGGGCTTGGGTTGACCATTACCAAGTTGATAGTTGAGCTAATGAACGGTAGGATATGGGTAGAATCAGAAGAAAGCCGAGGCTCCTGCTTTTTTGTGACCCTTCCGGCGGTACCTTCACAAACCTCCCGAATGGTTCATTAGGAAAGCGACCATTGAAAAATTGCAGTTTCATTTCCTGTTGAAACGGGGAAAGCCCGTGATATAATCTGATGCAATTATCGGGGCAGGCAGCCCATAGAACAAAGTCTGATTTTTGTCACCTCCTTTACTAATAAACGTCATGTTTGCCTTTTTCGGTTTGTTATATTTTTAACAGATGATAAGTGAGACAAAATTTTGTTAAAATAAATGCAAACATTGAATTCAAAGGAGAATAAAAATGGCTGATGTTCAACAGATTATTAATGAAGTTACCAAGGTCCATGGTAAAGAGAGAAAGGCCTTGATGCCGATACTTCAAGCTGTAATTAAAACCAAGAATTACCTGGATGACCAGGATCTGATTTTTATTGCGAAGGCTTTGGATCTTTCAGCGGCAGAAGTATTTGGAACGGCAAGTTTTTACACTTTTCTGGATACTGTTCCAAGGGGTAAGAATGTAATCAGGGTGTGCAAAACAATTTCCTGTCACATGGCAGGCAAAGATGAGATTATCCATTCAATAGAGGAGACCCTGAATATAAGAATCGGGGAAACATCGGTTGATAAGAAATTCACTCTTTTAACCGCGAATTGTTTAGGATGGTGCCATAAGGGTCCTGTAATGCTAATCAATGATAAGGTTTATCCCCAGCTTACATCAGAAAAGGCCATCGAGATATTACAGAATTACAAGGAAGAAGAATAGGTTTCAGGAACAAAAAGCATAAAAAAAATGGAAAATTCAAGACCAAAAAGAGTTGATACGATATTCCTGATGGAAGGGGTTGATCCGATAAAAGTTGTAGAAACTACGATCAAGAAGAGTCCAGATGACATCATACTCGAGATGATTGATTCCGGATTGAAGGGTAGAGGAGGAGCAGGTTTTCCAACCGGGTTAAAGTGGAAGTTTACCCGAAACGAAGACAGTTATGACAAGTATGTAATTTGTAATGCTGATGAAGGTGAGCCAGGAACCTTTAAGGATCGCGAGATACTTGACCGTGTTCCAGAAAAGGTATTTGCCGGTTTAGCGATTTGTGGATATACGATTGGTGCCCGCGAAGGTTTTATATACTTAAGGGGGGAGTATAATTTTTTGCTACCTGCCTTAAATCAGAAGCTTGATGTATTTAATGAAGGGTTAAAAAAAATCGGTTTAAACTTCACCATTCAGATGAGATCAGGAAGTGGTGCCTACATCTGTGGTGAGGAAAGTGCACTTTTTGAATCGATGGAAGGGAAGCGTGGAGAACCGAGGAATAAACCGCCCTATCCAACAGTTGCTGGTTATTTAGGAAAGCCCACCGCGATCAATAATGTTGAAACGCTTGTATACGCTTTTATGATTGCCCGTATCGGAACCGAGCAATTCAAGGAGATGGGTACCAAAGACTCGAGAGGGTCGAAAGTTTTCTCGATATCGGGGGATACTCCAAAGGCTGGAATAAGCGAATTGGAATTGGGAATGACAGTTCAGCAATTTGTTGATGAGTTTGGCGACGGAGACACCAAGGCAGTCCAGGTTGGAGGAGCGTCTGGAGGATGTGTTCCGCGGAAGTTATTCAAAGACACGATTATCGGGTATGAGGGAATTCCGACCGGAGGTTCCATGATGCTTTTCAACAGTAGCCGGTCGATGTATAATGTTTTACATGATTATCTGGAATTTTTCACAGAAGAATCATGTGGACAATGTACTCCATGCCGTGTTGGTTGCCAGCAATTATTAAAAGGTATTGAGGCGGTAAAGAGGGGAGAAAAGAGTCCACTATACCTACAGGATCTTAAAAAACTAGCAAAAACGATGAAGGTTGCTGCAAAATGCGGTCTTGGTCAATCGGTTGCCAACCCATTTATATCAATCGTATCAAATTTCAAAGAGGAAATTATTTATTAAGCCAAAATCGAAAGAATCATGAGTAAATATTTGGTAAATCTTTCAGTTAATGACATTCCGGTTTCAGTACCGGAAGGAACAACCATTTTAGCTGCAGCAAAGAAGCTTGATTTCAGAATACCCACGTTATGTTATCACGAGGATCTATGTGTGGCGGGTAATTGCAGGGTATGCGTGGTTGAACAGGTTGGCGGAAGAGCTTTGGTTGCCGCCTGTGCAACACCTGTTTCAGAGGGTATGCAAATCCACACCAATAGTGCTACCGTACGAACAGCGCGGAAAACGATTATTGAGTTGTTGCTTTCGGAGCATAATGCCGATTGCACCAAATGTTATAAAAATGGGAACTGTGAATTGCAGAGCCTGGCGCATGAATACCGGGTAGGTGATCATGTGTTCATCGATTTAGTAAATGGTAAGAGGAGGGTAATTGATGATCTTTCTCCATCGATAATCAAGGATGACAGTAAATGCATCCGCTGCCAGCGTTGCGTGAGAACATGCGATGAGCTTCAGGGAGTATCAGCTTTAGCAGTTGCATATAAAGGAGATCACCAAAAGATATCTACATTTTTAGATCGTCCGCTGGTGGAAGTTGTTTGCACCAATTGCGGACAATGCATTAACCGTTGTCCGGTAGGTGCGCTGATTGAAAAGACTTACGTTGAGGAAGTTTGGGATGCAATAAACAACCCGAACAAGCATGTTGTAGTACAGACAGCACCGGCTGTGCGTGTTGCGATTGGAGAAGAACTTGGTTATGCTCCAGGCGAGAGATTAACTGGAAAGATGGTCACTGCATTAAAGAGACTAGGGTTTGATTCGGTACTGGATACTGACTTTACTGCTGACCTGACGATTCTGGAAGAGGGAACGGAGTTGTTGACCAGACTTAAGAAGGCAGTTGTTGACAAGGATCCGAGTGTTGCTTTACCCATGACAACCTCGTGCTCCCCGGGATGGATCAAATTTATTGAACACACTTTTCCGGAGTTTTTGCCGAATGTTTCTACCTGCAAGTCGCCACAGCAGATGTTTGGCGCCTTAGCCAAGACCTATTATGCACAAAAAAAAGGATTAAAAGCACAGGATGTTTGTGTGGTTTCGATCATGCCTTGCACGGCTAAGAAATATGAGTCCAACCGTCCTGAAATGCGATCGAGCGGTTACAAAGATGTTGATTATGTTTTGACAACCAGGGAGTTAGGAATGATGATCAAGCAGGCAGGGATCAACTTCCAAAACCTGGAAGATTCACAGTATGACAGCATTATGGGTGAATCAACGGGAGCTGCTGTCATATTTGGTGCAACTGGAGGGGTAATGGAAGCGGCCTTAAGAACGGTTTATGAAATAGTTACTGGCAGGGAAGTTCCTTTCCAGAACCTGAACATTTTGCCAGTTCGCGGCATGGAAGGTGTGAAAGAGGCCAAAGTGAAATTGGAAGGATGTTTACCGGAATGGAGCTTTTTAAACGGGATTGAGGTTTCATGTGCTGTTGCCCATAGCTTGTCGAATGCAAGAAAGCTGATGCAGGCTGTTAAGGAAGGGCGGGCGCAATATCATTTCATTGAAGTGATGGCTTGTCCGGGAGGTTGTTTAGGGGGCGGTGGTCAGCCGATTCCGACCAATGAAGAGATCAGGTCCAAAAGAGCTGCCGCGATATACAGCGAAGATGAAGGTTTGCCGAGGCGCAAATCTCACGAGAACCCAGAAGTTAAAATGATTTACGAGGAGTTTTTGGGAGCTCCGAATAGCCATAAATCTCACACATTGCTACACACTCACTATCTTGCCAGAAAGCGGTATTGATAGAAAGAGAGTTCGTGTTCAAAAAGGAGACTATTTTTGAAATAGTCTCCTTTTTTTAAAAACATACGTTTATCATTTGTTTAGCATCAGAAGTCTTGTATCTTTGCGTGTGATTATAATAACAATGTTAGTAAAATAACATAAAATATAGTTACGGAAATAAAATGTAGGAAATCAGCTTGTTATTGATGACGATACAGGAAATTTCATCGAGGATTAGTGGAGAGATAAGATGCGGAGAGCACCGGAAACAGGAAAAAGTGAGTCGAGCTTTTTGTTCCGACCTAATGAGTGACGTACTGACACTTGGCTGTCAGGATATTCTATTAATCACCGGCCTGGCGAATGTGCAAGCAATAAGGACGGCTGAGATGGCTGATATTTCTTATATTTTATTTGTCCGGAACAAAGCACTAACGGATGAGATGCTTAATCTGGCAAAAGAAAACAACATGGTTTTGGTACAATGCCAGTCGTCGATGTTTAAAGTGGCCGGTGAGTTATTTGCCGCTGGATTACAACCGGTATACTAATGGAATTCAGCTACAAAATAGATGGAGGTGATTTTACTCATGCGGGAGAGGCTTCGAGTCATCTTAAAAAGATTCTCAAGAGTCTTAACCTGGATTCATCGTTAATCAGAAGGACGGTGGTAGCACTTTATGAAGCGGAGGTTAATGTGGTAGCTCATGCATGGTCAGGGGTAATACAGGTGAACATTCAGCCTAACCAGATTTGCATGGACGTAAGGGATAGCGGCCCGGGAATACCAGATATTGAATTAGCCATGCGAAAGGGGTATTCAACAGCTTCACCTGCGGTACGAGAAATGGGTTTTGGAGCGGGCATGGGCCTCCCGAATATCAAAGAAAACTCAGATTTCATGAATATACAGTCGCAAGAAGGAAAGGGAACATGGTTGCAAATTGTAAACAGGATACCGCCATGTTAAAACCACCTTATTTCCACCATGCTTTGTATGTTGACGCGAGCCAATGCAATGGATGTGTTCATTGTGTTCGAATATGTCCAACCGAGGCCATTCGTGTTAAATCAGGTGTTGCTGTAATTGAAAGTGATAAATGTGTTGATTGCGGTAATTGTTTTCGCGTTTGTCCGGTTAAGGCAATAAAAGTTGAGCAGGACGATCTGTCGGTTATTTTTAATTATCCGGTCCGTATAGCGTTGATTCCATCCGTTTTTATTGGAAGGTTCCCGAATGAGATCGGTACAGAAACAATTTATGGAGCTTTGTTGAAACTTGGGTTTTCATATGTTTTTGAGGTTGAGCATGGAGTAGGTATTGTAGCTGCAGGTATACGGTCATATATTTCCAATAATCGTCAGATCAGACCGTTAATATCATCCTATTGTCCGGCTGTGATCCGCTTGATACAAGTCAGGTATCCATCCCTTACCAATAATATTGTCAGGATAAAGACGCCTCATGATATTTCGGCGGTTTATTGCCGGAAGTTTTTTGAAGATCAAGGGTACCAGCCGGAGCAAACAGGAGTATTTTATGTAACGCCTTGTGCGGCTAAAATAGCTGCCTTCAAATCACCGGTCGGCGAGCGCAAATCCGCGCTGACAGGGGTTATCAATATGGATTTTCTTTATAACAAAGTTCTTTCCATTATTTACCAGGAGCGCGATAGTATAATTGCACAGGAATTCCAAAGTCCGCCATCTGAAGGCATCAAGTGGAGCCTTGCACGCGGTGAAGTGTCATGTTCAACGGTGAGGGCTTTGGCCATTGACGGTATTCATCAGATCAGCGATTTTCTCGATAAGCTGGAATCAGGGCAGATAAAAGGAATTGACTTTCTTGAGATGCGTGCCTGTCAGGAGGGGTGCCCCGGAGGTATCCTGACTGGTGGCAATACATTTCTTACGGTTGAGAATATGGAGCGACGAGCGGCAGTGCAGTCCAATGGATGCAACTGCCAGGTTAGTCCGTTGCATTATTATCAGGATTATTTGTCGGGACAGAACTCCTTGAGTGCGGTAGAACCCCGTTCAGGATTAAAGCTGGATCAGGAGGTTGATGCAGCTTTTTTAAAACTGGAAGCATTAAGTAAAATTGAACTGCTGCTACCGGGCATAGATTGCAGTGCCTGCGGCGCACCAACCTGTCATTCACTTGCTGAGGATATTGTTTTGGACAAAGGCAATATCAGTCAATGTCCCTTTATGGACCTTTTATCGTTGAACAGGGGGCAGATCAGCCCGGCGGATGCTCTTGATCATGCAGAAAGCGTATGGACAGGCCGAATAAAAGATTAAACAGATGAATGTAAATAATTTGATTGCCCGATTGAATTTGAGGGTTTTTGAACCTGGAAAAAATTTAGATAGAGCTGTGTCAGGGGGATATGCATCGGATTTGTTAAGTGATGTTATGGGGCATGCACGGCAGGATGCGGTTTGGATTACCTTGCAGAATCACGTGAATGTTATTGCAGTAGCCAGTTTAAAGGATTTGGCGGCTGTTATTCTGGTTCATGGTCAGGAGCCCGCCACAGATGTTCTTAGCCGTGCCAGAGAAGAAGGGATTACTCTTTTAGGAACGGAACAGGATACTTTCCAAACTTCGGCCCAGGTATATATGACTTTGAATCAGGATGAAACAGATACGCGTTGATTGGCATATTCATACCACTCTTTCGCCATGCTGTAGTTTGTTGATGGATCCCCTGACCATTCTGGAGCGTTCGAAACGGAGGGGTTTGGACGTTATCGGAATTACCGATCATAATTCAACCCTTCAGGCAAGGCAAATGAAGATGGAATTTTGTGGATCAAACCTGATGATATTGACCGGAGCAGAAGTGACCACCCGGGAGGAGATCCATTGTTTAGCGTTCTTTGATGATATTGTTGCACTGGATGAATTTCAGGTCTATCTGGATGAACATCTTATTTCTATTCCCAATAACCCGATTTTTTTTGGAGATCAGGTTGTTGTGGATTTTCAGGGGAACATTGTATATGAGGAGAAAAGGCTATTGATTTCTGCACTTGACCAATCACTCGAAGAGGTAGGGGAATTTGTGCACTACCATGGCGGGATATTTATCCCTGCTCACATTAACCGGCCTAGCTTTAGTCTTTTATCGCAATTGGGAATCATTCCGATGAACATGAAGGCTGATGCAGTTGAATGGGTTCCCGGATGCAAGGGCGGTCTTGGTTGCGAGGATGAACCTGGATTGAACTCTTTTCCCATTGTTTACAGTTCAGATGCACATTGTCCGGAAGATATCGGACAGCGGTATACCGGGTTACAGGTAGAAAATCCGGGTTTCCTGGATATTAAGGAAGGATTAAAAATGTTGTTGAATTCCAGAAATTCAGGATGAAAGACCTGAGCCTTCATATCCTTGATATTATACAGAATTCCATCAGGGCCGGAGCGTCCTGCGTGGAGGTGAAAATGACTGCCGATGAAAATGGATTTATCTTTATAGGAATATCGGATGATGGCAAAGGAATGGATGCTGAGCAGATTAGTCGGGTGAAAGATCCTTTTTTTACTACCCGCACCACCCGAAAGGTTGGCCTTGGAATTTCGCTACTGAGCCAAAAGGCGGAACAATGCGGAGGGGAGCTTTTTGTAAATTCCGATTTAGGTATTGGCACTGAGGTGGATGTTAGTTTTCGGACCGATCATCCTGATTGCCCTCCACTGGGAGATATTCCAGGATGTGCCTGGATGTTGATGGCTTCAAATCCTGATATCAGGATCATATTCAGTTTTATAGGTGCAACAGGTAATTTTAATTGGGACAGCAGGCAAATCGTAGATACACTGGAAGGGATGCCAATAACCGATGGATTGATAAGGGAAAGCATTCTTGATTGGTTTATCTCGGATTTCAGTATATTCAAAAAGAGTATAAGAGAATTGTAAATTATTGATTGACAAATACTAAAGTTATGACCAAGGTTAAAACACTGGCTGATCTGAAGAATCTTCGCGAATCGTTGCAGGAGAAAATCAGGCTACGTGAATCGGGTGAGCATCCTGAATCAAAGGTTCAGGTAAAAGTAGCAATGGCCACATGCGGTATTGCATCAGGCGCTAAAGATGTAATGACCTTTTTTCTGGAGGAAATGGAAAAGCGTGGTATTGATTCAGTGGTTACTCAAACTGGCTGTATGGGATACTGCTATGCCGAACCGACTGTGGAGGTTACTGTTCCCGGGGCCAATCCGTTGGTTTTCGGTTTTGTAGACCGGCGAAAGGCTGACGAGATCATCGAGAAATACATCAAAAAGGGAGAACTTGTTGATGGAATCATTCCGGTTACTTACCAAACGATCAATGAAAATCAGCAGGAGGGATTATAATGGTTAAGAATAAAATGCACATTATGGTATGCGGCGGAACAGGCTGCAAATCATCCAACAGCGATGTTTTGGCCAGCACCCTTCGCAAAACGCTGAAAGAGAATGGTCTTGCAGAAGAGGTACAGGTTGTGATGACCGGATGTTTCGGTTTTTGCGAAAAGGGTCCGGTTGTAAAGATTTTTCCGGACAATACTTTTTATGTGAGCGTCACCCCTGATGATGTTGCTGAGATTGTTGAAGAGCATATCATTAAGGGTCGGAAGATTAGGAGGCTATTGTATACCGATCCGGTTACCGGACAAACAGTTGATGATTCCAAGGGGATGAATTTCTACAAAAAGCAGGTCCGCATAGCCCTCAGGAACTGTGGATTCATTAATCCTGAGAGTATTGACGAGGCAATTGCCAGGGACGGATATGCTGCGTTGGCAAAAGTCCTAACTGAATACTCTCCGGCACAAGTTATTGAGATCATTAAGAAATCGGGGTTGCGGGGCCGTGGGGGCGGAGGTTTCTCCACCGGATTGAAATGGGAGATCACCGCAAAGAGTGTAAGTGATCAAAAATATGTAGTATGCAACGCCGACGAGGGAGATCCGGGAGCCTTTATGGACCGGTCCATCCTGGAGGGTGATCCGCACACAGTGATTGAGGCAATGGCTATCAACGGTTATTGCACGGGGGCGGACAAAGGTTTAGTTTACATTCGTGCTGAGTATCCGCTTGCTATTGAACGGCTAAAGATCGCCATTAAGCAGGCCCGCGAATCGGGATTGCTTGGAACAGATCTGTTTGGTTCGGGATTTAATTTTGATATTGAGCTGCGGTATGGTGCCGGAGCGTTTGTTTGTGGTGAAGAAACCGCGCTAATTCATTCAATGGAAGGAGAGCGGGGTGAGCCTACATTTAAGCCGCCCTTCCCATCGGAATCCGGGTTTTTAGGTAAGCCAACCAATGTGAATAATGTTGAAACTTATGCCAGTATATCTCCGATAATTTTAAAGGGGGCCGAATGGTTCAGCTCGATAGGCACGGAAAAATCAAAGGGGACGAAGGTATTTGCCCTGGCAGGAAAGGTGAACAATGTTGGGTTGGTTGAAGTTCCGATGGGGACCACCTTACGGGAGGTAATTTTTGAAATTGGCGGAGGCATCAGGGGCGGTAAGAAATTCAAGGCTGTTCAAACCGGAGGTCCTTCGGGAGGGTGCCTAACGGAAAAGCATCTTGATATACCCATTGACTATGATAATCTTATCGCATCAGGATCGATGATGGGATCAGGCGGTATGATAATCGTTGATGAAGATGATTGCATGGTTTCCATGGCAAAATATTACCTGGATTTTACGGTTGAAGAATCGTGTGGTAAGTGCTCCCCATGCAGGATTGGCAACAAGCGATTGTATGAGATACTGGACACCATAACCAAAGGAAAAGGCACTCCGGAGGATCTGGACCGGCTGCGGAATTTAAGTGAGGTGATTAAGGACACATCATTATGCGGGTTAGGCCAAACATCTCCAAACCCGGTATTATCGACACTTGATAATTTTATTGAAGAATATGAGGCTCATGTTATTGCTCACAAATGCCCAGCCGGGCAATGCCGCGATTTAATGACTTATTGGATTGAAGCTGCGAATTGCGTGGGTTGCACGGCTTGCGCCAGAATTTGTCCGGTTAGTGCCATTAGTGGTGAGCGCAAGGAAGTACATGTTATAGATTCAGCCAAATGCATTAAGTGCGGGGCATGCCTGGAAAAATGCAAATTTAATTCTGTATTTGTTTCTTAACACTTGATTATCAGTTACTATGGATAAAATAAATTTAACTATCGATAACAAACCGGTACAAGTGGACTCAGGTACCAGTTTGCTGAAAGCAGCCGAAGTGGCTGGGATTAAAATTCCAAGCCTTTGTTATCTGCACCTCGAAGATTTGAACATTGAGAATAAGCCCGGGGGATGCCGTATTTGTGTGGTGGAGGTAAATGGAAGGAAAAATCTGGCTCCGTCGTGTGCTACTGCGTGCCAGGAAGGGATGGTGGTAAGAACCAATACCATGCGTGTGTTAAATGCCCGCAGAACGGTGATGGAGCTGATTTTGTCGGACCATCCGTTTGATTGCTTGATTTGCGCGAAAAGCGGTACCTGTGATCTTCAAAAGACTGCGCAGGATCTGGGTATCCGGGAGATTCATTATAAAGGAGAGCAGTCGCACTACAAGGAGGATCGTTCGCCATCGATCATTCGCGACATGGATAAATGTATTCTTTGCCGCCGGTGCGAGATGATGTGCAACAAATTTCAGACGGTGGGAGCGCTTTGGGGCATAAACAGGGGGTTTATGTCGGTGGTAGCTCCGGCTTTTGAGCAGGATTTGGTACAATCAACCTGTACCTATTGCGGACAATGCGTAGCAGTTTGTCCCACAGGGGCTTTAACGGAGGTTGATCATACCAATCAGATTATCAGGGCACTTGCCAATCCAAAGAAAACGGTTATCGTACAAACTGCCCCGGCAGTAAGGGCCGCTTTGGGTGAGGAGTTTGGATTAGAACCCGGAACGCTGGTTACGGGGAAAATGGTATCGGCGTTAAAGCAGCTGGGATTTGATTATGTTTTTGATACTGATTTTGCTGCCGACCTGACTATCATGGAAGAGGGAACCGAGCTACTTACGCGGTTAACCAGCTATTTGAATGGCAACAAGGAGGAATCGCTGCCGATGCTAACTTCCTGCTGTCCGGCATGGGTGAACTTTTTCGAGGAGTACTTTCCGGAAATGAAAGATATTCCGTCGACAGCCAGATCGCCACAGCAGATGTTTGGAGCGATTGCCAAAACCTACTTTGCGGATAAAATCGGAGTTGACCGGAAGGATCTTGTGGTAGCTTCCATCATGCCCTGTTTAGCCAAGAAGTACGAGTGCCAGCGGGAGGAATTCAAGACCGATGGGAATCCTGATGTTGATTTTGCGTTATCTACGCGTGAACTTGCTGCCCTGATCAAGCAGTCGAATATTGATTTTAACAGTTTGCCCGATGCAGACTTTGACAAGCCCATGGGAGAATCGACGGGTGCGGCAGTGATTTTTGGAACCACCGGTGGAGTTATTGAAGCGGCAGTCAGAACCGCGTACGAGGTATATACAGGCAAAACTTTGGAAAAGATCAGCTTTGAAGAGTTGCGCGGAATGGAGGGTATCAGGCATGCTACGATAGATTTTAACGGACTGCCTATAAACATAGGGATAGCACACGGATTAGGTAATGCAAGAGAATTGCTGGAAAGCATAAAGGCAGGCACGTGCAATTTTCATGCAATCGAAATCATGGCCTGTCCGGGAGGGTGTATTGGTGGCGGAGGACAACCGTTGCATCATGGGAAATCCGGAATAATCACGGCCAGGCAACGGGCAATTTACCAGGAGGACCTGGCCAAGCCAATCCGGAAATCACATGAAAATCCTTATATCAAGGAGCTTTATGATGAATTTTTAGGGGAGCCGCTGAGCAAGAAATCGCATCATTTGCTTCATACGCATTATTTTGACCGGAGCAAGGTTAAAGTAGTGATACCGAAATCGAAAGTTTAACCATTATTGCATCTAACCACAGAAAAATAGCATCATGTCAAGTATAAGAATAGAGTTACACGATAACCAGGTAAAGGAATTGGTAGAGGTTTGCAGATCCTTTTCCAATGATCCGTTTGAGTTAATCAATGTACTCCACAAGGCACAGGGTATTTTTGGATATTTGCCGGCGGAAGTACAGGAAATTGTGGCACGGGAGCTTAAGATTCCGGTAGCCAAGGTTTATGGGGTAGTTACTTTTTACTCCTTTTTCACCATGATTCCGAAAGGTCAGAATCCGATTTCCATCTGCATGGGAACGGCCTGTTATGTAAGAGGGGCAGAAAAGGTTCTTGAGGAGTTTAAGCGGAAGTTAAAGGTTGAGGTAGGCGAAACTACCAAAGATGGCAAGTTCTCTCTTAATTGTTTGCGTTGTGTGGGTGCGTGCGGCTTAGCCCCGGTGGTAATGGTTGGGGATAAGACGTATGGAAGGGTATCGCCGGACGGGGTTGGGGAGATTTTAGCGGAGTATATTTAGTTTGTGATGGAAGTAAGGCAGGAGGGCAGGAGGGCAAGAGGGCAGGAGGGCAGGAAGGTAAGAAGCAAATTAAAAGGAAGTAAGTATAAATTGTAGGGGTTGAAGATTTTCAACCCTTCAGTTTGGTTATAATCAAAGGGTTTGAAATTCACTTATGTCATTGTTTAATTCTTTCACCTTTTCTTCTTGCCCTCTTGCCCTATGTACCCATATCGATATTGGCCCAGCCCCTTAGTAAAGAGACAAAATCGTCCGGCGGTGCTGAAAATCAGTGTGATCAGGCGATGTAGGGATGAAGTTGTGCGGTTCCGGACTGGAAGTCCGGGGTTGTGTGGCGGGCCGATGTTTATGGCTTGATGGTTGACGAGTAGGAAAACAAACATTATCCGATTACAGCCTCCTCGGTTTTAAATATAGGAAACCTTAACCTCAAGCAGGAATTTTTTCTCCAGTGTCCGGGCGATACGCTTGACAACGGTGCGACGGATTTCCAGTTCTACGGGTAAGCTGGGATCCTGATGGGCGATATTGATGCGGGTACCGATAATAAAATGGACCTCATCGGATTGAAGAATCATTTTAATGATCTCATCAGCAGGACCTTTACCCACTTTGAGGTTTTCGTTGTAATGATCTAACATCACGGAAACTTTACCTAATGTAAGAATGCCCTCCGTGATGAGGTCCACCCCTTCCATGAAAGAAACCGGTGGAAGATCGGGATCAACGAATTCAAAGGAGTCGATGACTTTTTTGTTCCATTCCCTAGAAATAATATCTGCGGTAGTTGCGCCACAAAGAATTTTCCGGCCAGGGAAATCTTTTACTCTGGTGGCCAGCTCTTTATCTTTCTCCAAATCATACGGAGGACCGGAGCAGATGAGCAGTTTACGGGGTTCCCTGAAATAAATGGTTGCGCAGCTGGTATCATCCTGTGAATGATACTTATCGTTTTGAACTGCGGTATTAATGATGCGGGTGGATAATTTACGGGCCGAGATATCAGGATCGCGGGTGATCAGATCGCGTATTTGGTCGCCAAGCTTTTCACGGCCCCAGCCAAAGGGATAGGCGGTAAACCCCAGTCCGGACTGTACCACACCATCAGAGCAAATCACGATCCGGTCCTCTTTCCGGGCATTGAAAGAGCATGTGAGAATTTCTTTTCCTGCATTTTTTTCGGTGGTCATCAGGATGCAGTTCCACTCCGGTTCCAGCAGTTGCTTTCCCCTGAAGATCAGTGCGTGCGGGTTATCGTACTCCAGGATGCGGGTTAATCCATCATCCTGAATATCAACTACCGAGAAGGTGGAGTATGACATTTGCCGTTCGGAACATACCGGAAGGGTATTCATGATAATTTCGGCGATCTTTTCCACATCCTTATGCTCTTTAGTAAAGTTCAGCGCCATGGTTGCGGTGAGGGTTGCGAGCATATTGGCTTTAATTCCATGTCCCATACCATCGCTGAGCACCATGATGGTACGTCCTTCTTCCGATACTTTCTGGCTCAGAAAAACATCGCCGCAAATTCGTTCACCTTCCTGGAATTTTTGCTGGCAATTAACCTCGATATGAAATCCGGGTACATTCATTTGGTTTCTTCGGATCGATAGTATTTAATGATTGAATTGAGCATTCGCTCGGTATCCGAAGCTCCTTCGCCCAGCAGGAAGCCAATCTGCTGAACCATTTCCAGGTTTTTATCGATTACTTCCGTTACTTTTTTGATCACTTCTTCTTTTTGAACCTCGGGTAAGGAAAGATCCCGGAGCACGGCACCCAGGATAGTGCTTTTCTTGATCGGGAACACGGAAAGGTTCAAAAGCCGGTTATTCATGGAAATATCCTTGTGCATAATATCCTGGTTGTTTTGCAGGACAAAAGTGAACAGATTAAGCATGGGAGCAGGAAAAAGGGTGCGGAGATCGGCGCCTTTTAAGCCGGGGATGACTTCATCAATGGCTTTTATTTCATCGCCGAGAATGTCTATGAATTCGCGGTTTGCCTGAATGATCCTTAGTTTTTCATTTACGATTACCACACCGGAAGGGATTTTCTGCAGCACAGCTGTCAGGGTTTCAGAGTATTCCTGTGCAAGCTGTTTTTCCTCGCGCGCCTGTTTCTCTGACTCCTGGAGGGCTTTTTGCGCCCTGGCGAGCTGCTCATTTGAAGATCGCAATGATTTGATATACTCTTGCTTGTTTTTGGTGCCGTAAAGATGGCACATATCGGCTTTTGCCAGGCCGAGGGCAACTGAAATGGCAAAATCGCGGCATGATTTATATCCGCAAGCCAGGCAGCCGCGGTCGGTATCATGATCGCCGGTTTTTCCGATCAATTTAAGAATATCAGCAATTTCTGTTTCGTCGGGTAAAACCATTTGTTGGTTATCGGGATGAAACTGCCGGTTCGGTTCTGAAATTTTGAAATGCTCCAGATCAGACTGCCACACGTCAGGAACATAAGTTTCGAATCGTTTGGCAGCATAATCGGTAGCAAGGGTTCTCCGGCTGAATTTATTTCCTTTGGCAGACATGCCCGGACCCATGATGCAACCCTCACAATAAAAGAGATCGAGATGTTTACGGATTTCATAAGAAGTAGCAAAACCGTTGATGGATTCAACCATATCCTGGCGCCCATCGGTAGAGAGGAAGTTGCTCATCAGCAGGTCCTCAAACTGATCCGCCGCTTGCATAAAACCTGACGATAGCGGGAATAGTGCACCTTTCCGGCCATTAGGCGGATCGAAATCGGAGAATTCGACTGAATTTTCGGAAATATGGTGAGACGTGAACCAATCCCTTAATTCCTGAAATGGAATTTGGGCGTCGATCCGGTGGTTATCGTCGTTCGAGCCTGATTCGAGACGGCTGGCGAGGCAAGGATTGATCAGGACGATAAAAGGATTCTCAGGTTCCAATTCACGGATGATTCCAGCCATTACGGAAGCAGGGCTAAAAATCGGAACCAGATTATCGGTAAGCTGCGGGTGATGTTTTTCGATAAAGGAAACAACTGCGGGGCACTTCGATGATATCCGGTATTTTCCCTTGAAGTCGGCGAAAAGGGTGGCATGAGCCTGTGCGGTAAGGTCAACTGCAAACGAAAGATCGTATACGCCCTTAAAGCCCAGCGACCGGATCATTCCAACAAAGTTCCGGTAATCGGTTATATCCGGAAATTCCGCGGAGATGCACGGATCGATAATGGCGCAGGTGATGCGTTGAGCGGCGATTGCTTCCTGTACTTTATTAAGATCAGAAGCAATCTTAACGGCGCGGGTGGGGCAGATGGTATAACAGCTTCCGCATGCGATGCAGCGATTGGGAAGGATGGTAACATGGTCGACATTTGCCTTTACCTCGATAGCCATTGCGGGGCATTCCCGGACGCATGCATAACAGAGAATGCAGGGTTCCGGCTCTATCCAGATGATCTGATTGCCGGCAGGACCGGAGGGAGTGTTAGTTTGATTCATAGCCCAAAATGATTCTTTAAGAGCCTTTTCATTTCATCGGGATCGTTTGACAGAATGAGGTTGTCGTCGATCTTGAGCATGGGCCCATCGCCACAATGACCAAAACAGTGAGCGCCGTGGAATATCACCTTTTCCTCGAGGTGGTTCTGTGTCAGGAATTGCTGAATTACCTGAACCATTTTCTTGTTTCCACGGGCAAAGCAGGAGCTTCCCAGGCATATTCTGATCTCAGTTTTATTCTCTTCCATGATTAATTTCAAATCATTGTTTCAAAAATAACAATTAAGTCAGGTGTTAGTAGGAAAAAATCGAAAATTGTTGTAAAATTTGCATTCAGGAAATTATGTTATATTAATAACAATGTTTATCAGATAACAGAATGAGTGTCGAATTTGTGGATTTGTTGAAAAAATATCCAACGGGACGGCGTGAAAACCTGATTCCTATACTTCAGGAGATACAGGATTTACATGGATTTATCCCGGAGACAGCGGTATCTGCGATTGCGGAATACCTTGATATTCCTGCTGTTAAAATTTTTAGTGTGGCAACCTTTTACAATGAGTTTCGGTTTAATGCAGGGGGAAAATATCATTTTCAGGTTTGTCAGGGAATCGGTTGCCAAGTGGATGGAAGCGAAAGAATCAGGACGGAGTTGGGCAGGTTACTGGAGATCAGTCCGGGGGAGATTACAGCAGACGGTTGGTTTAGTCTGGAGTGGGTTCCGTGTTTAGGAGTTTGCCAGGAGGCTCCGGTTCTATCGGTGAATGGAGAAATGTATGCGAAGATGACGCCGGTAAAAGTTAAACAGATGGTTGAAAAATTGCGCAGCCTTTAAAAGGATAATATTATGCCAATCAGCGAAGAGATGCAAAAAGGCTTACTGGGATTGATCACCCAGGAGCAGCCAGATGCCAATCAGGATTTAAAATATCTTGGAAAAACATTGCGCAGGGAGCGGATTGAAGAACTAACTGTTTTTATTGATAAAACCACGCCATCATCCATTTATGCCACCGATATGATTGCGGATGCGGTGCGTCAATGGTCGGATGAGAACCAGCAGAAGTACAACCTGGTTGAAACGGGCTGCTTAGGATTGATCTCGACAGAGCCGGTTATTGGGATTCAGGTTCCGGGAAGGGCACGTCTTTACTATGGCCCTGCTGATCCAACTGAAATCGCTGGAATGCTGAATGCCATTACCAAGCAAGTGATACCGGAGGAAAATCTGATCGGGCAAATGGTTTTGGGAAACCAGCAAGCCTGGGAGGATATTCCCGACTGGAAGGAGCACCCGTTTTTTCAGAATCAAACGCGTACGGTAACCAGCCTGAATGGAATCATTGACCCATCGTCCATTGCTGAGTACATTGGCTGGGGTGGATACCGGTCGTTTTACAAAAGCATCCGGCATTATACAGATAAGGAATTATTGAAACTGATTGAAGAGAGCGGACTTAGGGGACGCTCGGGATCGGGATTCCCGGCTGCACAAAAATGGGCCAAGGCAGCAAATACTACCACTGACAGGCGGTACGTACTTTGTAATGCAGATGAATCGGACCCTGGCGGGTATATGCACCGGGTTTTGATTGAAAGCAATCCCCATCTGATACTCGAAGGTGTAATGCTGGCGGCTTATATTATCGGGGCCAACCATGCGATTATTTATACCCGGTCGAGATACAGGATGGCGGTTAAAAGAATTCAATGTGCCATTAATCAGGCACGCGAACTCGGCTTGATTGGCCAGGATATCCTGCACAGCGGATACACACTGGATATCCAGCTTAAGCGTGGGCCAGGAGCCTTTGTATGCGGTGAAGAAACGGCACTTATTGCCAGTTTAGAGGGGAAAAGGGGATCACCAAGAACCAAACCACCATATCCCGCCACACATGGTTTGTTTGGAAAACCCACCTTGGTTCACAACATCGAAACATTGGCCCAGGTGCCAGTGATTATCTCAAACGGTCCGGATTGGTATAAAAAAACCGGAATCGCCGGATCAACCGGTACCAAATTGTTCAGTTTATCGGGTAAAATAAAGAGACTTGGTGTGGTGGAAGTTCCGTTTGGTACTCCGCTAGGGGATGTAATCAATGGTATGGGAGGGGGGACCCGCACCGGAAAACCTGCAAAAGCTGTTTTGCTTGGCGGACCATCGGGCCAGTTTATCCCATTGTCAAAGTTTGATATCTCCCTTGATCTTGACCGTTTTCAGCAAGAAAAGCTTGTACTGGGTTCTGGAAGCATGGTGCTGTTGGATGAGCAGAGCTGCCCGATTAATCTGATCAAAAATATGATGGATTTTATCCGCCAGGAAAGCTGTGGTAAATGCATTCCTTGCCGCGACGGATCGAGGAGAATCATGGAAATTCTAAGTTTAATATCGAGCCGGTCGTTACCGGAAAATAAATATGAGGCTCTTGACCGGTTTAAAGGGGTTACAGGAATTCTGGAGCTTGCAGAGGTTATGCAATCCACATCCTTATGCGGATTGGGTAAAAGTGCACCAAATCCGCTAATCAGCGGGATGGAATTATTCAGGGAAGAGTTGGAAGAGCATGTTTTTGACCGCACCTGCCGGGCCGGAGTTTGCCTGAATATGAGGTCCTTTACCGTTGATGCTGTGGCCTGTAACGGGTGCAACCTCTGCTTTACCAAATGTCCGGAAAAAGCGATCATCGGATCCCCCCGACAAGTACATTATATTGTTGACGATCTCTGTACCGGTTGTGGCAAATGTTTTGAAGTGTGTAAGTTCAATGCCATTCTGGTTAATTAAAATGTAACGCAATGATCATTGAAATTGAAGTTAATGGCCGCAAGATTAAAACCCAGAAGGGCGATTTAATTCTGGATACATTGAATGCCAACGGGATTCATGTACCAACCTTATGTAATCTCGAAGGTTTTAAGCCCTCGGGTGCTTGCCGGATCTGTGTGGTAGAAGTGGAAGGGCGAGATGACCTGGTGCCCTCGTGTTCCTTTGCTGTGGAGGAATGGATGAAAATTCAAACACACTCGGCCAGGGTAATCCGTGCCAGGAAAACGATTTTAGAACTGCTATTGTCCAATCATACTGATGGATGCCTTTATTGCGACCGGGGAAGGTGGTGTAAATTACAGGATTTGGCATCAGAGTTGAATGTTACCGAGCGTAAATATGGCGGACAGCCTGTTAGAAAGAAAATTGATAACACCAGCCAATCGATTATCCGTGATCCATCGAAATGTATATTGTGCAGCCGGTGCGTAAAGGTTTGCGAGGAAATGCAGGTTGTGGCAGCGCTGGATTTTTTAAACCGGGGGAGTCGCACTGAAGTGGGTACTGTTCTCAACAAGGGATTGAATTACACATCCTGTATCAGTTGCGGGCAGTGCATACAGGTTTGCCCAACAGGTGCCTTAAAAGAAAAGAGCCATCTGGACCAGGTTGGAAGCCTGCTTCAAATGAAGGACAAAATTGCGGTGGCCCTGATTGATCCGGCACTTTATGTAACTCTGGGTGAATTTTACGGTTTTAAACCCAGTCGTGAGTTTTCGGCAATTCTGATCAACGCATTGCGAAGGATCGGGTTTCAAAAAGTTTACGGAACCGGATGGGGAACTGAGTATCAGGCGGGGAATCTGGCGAGCCTGTTATTGGAAAAAGGAGCAGATGATAGCACTGGGCCATTGCTCCTATCTGAGTGTCCATCAGTGGTGAGGTATATCAGTCAAAGCCGGCCAAATCTTTTGCCTTCGATGGTGCCACTCAAACCAGCGAGGCAGGTAATGACTGACATGATCCGAAAAATGATCAGCAAGCAAACAGGCAAACCGGTTTCAGATATAGCAGTTGTTTATCTGACCGCCTGTACTTCCTCGAAAAGTGAAACCTCGGCTGCCATAAAAATGAAGGATCCCACATTCTCTATTGATTTTTCCCTGACTACCCGTGAGATTTTTCGTTTGATCAGGTTATATGGGATCCACGTGGAGAGTCTGAATCCGGATTCGCAAGAGGATACCCTTGGAGCGGGTGCAAAATCGGGCCATTTGATTGCGCTGGCTGGAGGGTATGTTGAGATTCTGACCAGAATCATTCAGGCAAGGAATCCAAAAACGGTGGTAACCGGAGAAAAGTTAGGTAAAATCAGGGGGATGAAGGAGGTGAAGGAAACCGTTTGTGAGGTTGACGGTAAGCGGTTGGTTATGGCTTCGGTAAGTAGTATTGCGCAATTTGAAAGTTACTTGAAGGAGTTGAAGCAAAAAAGGCGGAAGGTGGACTTCATAGAAGTTATGGCCTGTCAGCATGGTTGTATCAATGGCGGTGGTCAGCCTTGCCGGGGTTCGGACCGTAATTTACGTAACCGGCTTAAAGGGGTTTTGGACTGGGATGATAAGTTTGCGGGCATTCAAACCAGAGAGAGGTTGGAGATGCCAGTTGATATTGTGTGTGGTGAAGAGGATAGTAAAGCCACATTTTCACCCCGTCTGATTATTAAATAGGAATCTGATGACTGAAAGAGTTTTCAAGAAATTAGTAACCACGATACCTGACCGATGCAGGGTATGTTACACGTGCGTAAGGGAATGTCCGGCCAAAGCGATCAAGTTGGTAAACGGGCAAGCCGAGGTGATGCATGAAAGGTGCATTGGTTGTGGTAATTGTGTAAAGGTTTGCTCTCAGAACGCCAAGAGCTACCTTAACGAGGAGAAGGAAGTTTCGGCTCTGCTTAAATCGGGTCAAACGGTTGCTGCATTGATTGCGCCGAGTTTTCCTGCCGAGTTTGGAGATCTTGCTGATCCGCATGAGTTGGTTGGAGTTTTGCGTGCAATAGGGTTTAAGTATGTGTGCGAGGTCGCTTTTGGAGCGGATTTGGTTGCCAGGGCTTTTTCCGATATTTTTTCCAATGAGGATCATCCGGCGGTAATCAGTTCCGATTGTCCGGCGGTGGTGTATTTTGTGAGACAGTATCACCCCGATCTGGTTCCATCATTGGCAAAGGTTGCATCGCCGATGGTTGTGATGAGCAGGGTGGTAAAAAAGAGATACGGACCCGATGTGCGAACGGTTTTTATTGGACCGTGCATCAGTAAAAAGGCTGAATCCGATGAGGTGGATTTTGTACTTACTTTTCAAGAATTAAGACATTTACTTAAGCATAAAGGCATAAAACCAGGACAAATTCAGCCATCTGAATTTGATCCACCCCTGGCAGGGCGGGGATTGATTTTTCCGGTAAAGCGCGGAATGCTGCAAACCATTAATATTCCTGAAGACCTTTTTGATGGTAACGTTTTGGTGGCCGAGGGGAAAGTGAACTTTCCGGCTGCAATTGATGAATTTGAAAAAGGCGTGATATCTGACCAGCATCTGGAATTGTTGTGCTGCGAGGGATGCCTGATGGGGCCGGGCATGTCGCCTGATGGCAAGCGATACGCCAGGCGGGCCTTAATCGGAAATTATGTCAGAGGCAGGATTCATCAGCAGGATTCCGAGGGCTGGAAGGCGGAAATAGCGGAATATTCAACTTTGGATCTAACCCAATCATTCACCCCCGTAGACCGGCGGTTGGGATTGCCAACACCCGCAAAAATCAAAAAAGTTCTTGCCATGATCGGGAGGGGAAACCCACAGGATCACTTGAATTGCGGGGCCTGCGGATATGATTCATGCGAGAGTCATGCCGTAGCGATTGCCCAGGGTTTGGCCGAAGTAGACATGTGTTTGCCGTATACCATTGAAAAAATGCATCGTTCCATTCTGGATCTGAATTTATCGAACGAGAAACTGGCTAAAGTTCAGCAGGCGCTTAAGCATTCTGAGAAGTTGGCTCACATGGGACAGTTATCGGCTGGCATCGCCCATGAACTGAATAATCCGCTCGGTGTAGTGATTATGTATGCCAATATTTTACTGGATGAATGTAATGACGAACAGATAAGGCAGGACCTTGGTCTTATTGTTGCACAGGCTGATCGCTGTAAGAAGATTGTTGGCAATCTTTTGAATTTTGCACGAAAGAATCAGGTTCGTCTGGAAGAAGTCAATCTGGTAAAACTGGCTCAGGATAGTCTGACTTCAGTGATTATCCCTGACCGGATCAAGACGATGATTGACAGCAGGGTTAAAAACGCGATTACATATGTTGATCAGGAGCAGATGACACAAGTGTTAACCAATCTGATCAAGAACTCAGTTGATGCCATGCCCGGGGCTGGCTTTTTAACCATTTTGGTGGAAAGCGATGGAGAGTTTTTCTCCCTGAGCGTAAAAGATACTGGTACGGGTATATCACCGGAGAACATGGATAAGGTATTTACACCATTTTTTACCACAAAAGAAATTGGCAAAGGCACGGGACTGGGTCTTGCTACCACCTATGGGATCATTAAGATGCATAAGGGCAAGGTAGAAGTAGAATCCAATAACGATATTTCAAAGGGGCCCACCGGTACGTGTTTTAAAATATTATTACCACGAATTAACGAGATGAAATAATGATGGAAACAGAATACAAACCACTAATATTATTAGCCGACGATGATCCTGATTACCTGTTCCTGATCAGGTTTGCTTTGGAGAAGGCAGGGTTCAGGGTAGTAACTGCTGAAACTATGGAGGAGGCAGAGCTTGTTATTGCTAAGGGCCATCCCAAGCTTGCGATTTTTGATTTGATGATGGAAAGGGACGATGCAGGATTCATTTTGTCCTATCATGCCAAAAAGAAGCATCCGGATATGCCGGTTATTTTGTTGACAGCCGTGACAGCAGAAACGGGTCGGCAGTTTGGTTCGTCGCAGCCCGGAGCCGGCGAATGGATCAAAGCCGATTTGTATCTGGAAAAAGGGTTACATCCTGACCAATTGATAGAATTTGTTAACTCCTTATTAAAGCGTTGATCATGCAAATGTTAAAGGTTTTAGTTGTGGATGATGAACCCGGTATCCGTTCCGGTATTTTTCGTATCCTCAGCAAGTTCACTGTTGGGTATCCTTTTATGGATGAAGATATTGGCTACACTGTTTACGAAGCATCAACAGGAGAGGAGGCCATTCAGGTTTTTCATGAAAATCCACCTGACATTGCCCTTCTTGACAATAAATTGCCTGGCATGGGAGGAGTGGAGGTACTGGAATATATCAAAAAGAACCAGCTCAACATAGAGGTAATGATGATCACCTCCTTTGCGTCCCTGGAGTTGGCGGTGAAAGCTACCAATATCGGTGCATACGATTTTGTACCGAAACCGTTTACGCCACAGGAGTTGCGTTCCTCGATGGAAAATATTACCAAGCATCTGTTTCTCAAGCGGATGACTCAGAAAATGAACAAGGAGGGAAAGCAAATTCGTTTTCAGTTTCTTTCTGTCCTGTCGCATGAGCTTAAGAATCCATTAAACTCAATTGAAGGATACCTTCGAATGATGCAGGAAAGGCAGGCAGGCGATCAGGTTTCTTCGTACGATGAAATGATTGAAAGGGCCATGGCACGTATCAAAGGGATGCGTGTATTAATCATGGATCTGCTTGATTTGACCAAGATTGAATCAGGCAAAAAGAATCGCGAAATGCAGCAGGTCGATCTGGTAAAGATTGCACACATCTCGGCTGAAACTATGGGGCCGATGGCCATACAGATGGAGGTTGAAATTCTGCTTGAATGTGATGAAGAGTTTCTGATACAAGCAGATCCCGAAGAAATGGAGATTATTTTAAACAATTTAATCAGCAATGCTGTTAAGTATAATAAAACCGGTGGAAAAGTAATTTGCCGGTTAAAAACCGTTAACAAGAACCTTGTAATTGAAGTTGAAGATACCGGAATTGGAATACCGGAAGATGACATTCCAACGCTTTTTCGTGAGTTTGTAAGAATACGTCAAAAAGAAACCAAGCATATTATGGGATCGGGGTTGGG
>CAIXKO010000219.1 GCA_903919925.1 uncultured Bacteroidota bacterium
CCCTCCCCCCAACCCCTAACCCTCCCCCCAACCCCTAACCCTCCCCCCCAACCCCTAACCCTCCACCCCCAAACACCCCTTCCACCCACACCCATTCTTCAATTGGCACATTAGCACATTAGCACATTAGCACATTCTTCCATTAGCACATTAGCATATTATCACATCACCCCCCCCATGTCCTTTCAACCCCTAAACATAATCACCTCCCCGGTAGTTCTCCTTCAAGCAGAAAACATCGATACCGACCGGATCATACCGGCCCGGTTTCTAAAATCGGTGGAATCAACCGGGTTCGGCAAGAATCTTTTTCATGATTGGCGTTATCGGCCCGATGGATCACCTGATCCTGATTTTGTATTGAATAAACCGGAAGGACAGGGAAAAATCCTGCTTACCGGTAAAAATTTTGGTTGCGGTTCATCGCGGGAGCATGCAGCCTGGGCCCTTTACCAATATGGCTTTCGCGTAGTTATCTCTTCAGGTTTTGCCGATATTTTCCGTACCAATGCTTTAAACAATGGGTTGCTTCCTCTTGAAGTCACGGATCAACAATTGTCGGGTCTGATGGAAACCTATATGGCCAATCCACTTGCTGCCTGGACTGTTGACCTTAATCAACAGCTTCTGATACCCGCCCCGGCGAACCAGCATTCAACGTCGACCGGATCTTTTACAGTTCCTTTCAGCTTGAATTCTTTCCGCAAGGAGTGCTTGCTGCATGGAAGCGATCTTATCGATTATCTAGCCGGACTCAAACCCCGGATTATTCAATTTGAAGTCAATCATCATATTAAATAGTAACTGTTGTGGATTATAAAATAGCTGTTCTTCCCGGAGATGGAATTGGTCCTGAAATTGTTGCAGAAGCGGTAAAAGTGCTGGAAGCTGTCGCCACCAAATTTGGACATCGTTTTTATTATCGCTACGGCTTAATCGGCGGAGCAGCAATGCGCCAGGGGTTAGATCCTTATCCCGATGAAACACATCAGATTTGTTCAGATGCTGATGCAATACTTTTTGGCGCTATTGGTGACCCTTTATATGATAATAACCCCGATGCAAAAGTAAGACCGGAGCAAGGGTTGCTGGCAATGCGTAAAAGACTCGGGCTTTATGCCAACCTCCGCCCGGTGAAAATGTATCCTCAGTTGGTTCATTTCAGTCCACTTAAAGAAGATCGCATTGTTGGAGCTGATTTATTGGTGGTTCGTGAACTTACCGGTGGGCTCTATTTTGGCGAACCCCGCGAGCTCCGGAATAATGGAACCCTCGCAGTGGATACCTGTGTTTATTCGGTTGAGGAAATTGAGCGGATTACGCATGTTGCTTTTAAATTGGCACGGCAAAGGAGAAAGAAAGTTACCCTGGTGGATAAAGCCAATGTGCTCGAAACCTCACGATTATGGCGACGGGTGGTAACCAGACTGGCTGCAGATTACCCGGATGTGGAGCTGGATTTTATGTTTGTTGATAATACAGCTATGCAACTCATTATCAATCCAAAGCGGTTCGATGTTATTCTTACAGAAAACCTCTTTGGTGATATTCTTTCCGATGAAGCCAGCGTGATCAGCGGTTCGATAGGCCTGTTACCTTCAGCTTCCATTGGAGATAAAGTGCCATTGTTTGAACCAATTCACGGTAGCTATCCCGATGGAGCCGGCAAGAATATTGCCAATCCGTTGGCAACTATCCTTTCAGCTGCAATGCTTTTACGCACCGGGCTGAGTTTGCCGGTTGAAGCCGATGCAATAGAGTCCGCTGTGGAAGAAACCATTCGTCAGAAAATACTCACTATCGACCTCAATAGCGATAACCCGTACAAAACCAGCGATGTAGGTGACTTTGTTGCCAGAATTTGCAGGGGGGCATAATTGCCTCCACCCCAATTATCCACCAATGCCATGTTGGGTGGCAATATTTGTTACTACCCCACCTAAGCCAGCAAAAAATCCGCGCCAATCTGCGTTCCCGCAGAGATGCGCGTACCATTCTTCCGTTTCACGCTCAAGTTTCATGGATCAACCGTTCCGGTTCTTTTCCCTACATTTGTTCAAAACCCGGGTATTGTTTAATGCCAGCAAAGCTTATGTGCGCCAGCTTGACAAAGGGATTGAATACCGGCAATCGCAGCCCGTGTACGCGCTAAGTTTGGTTAACCAGGTGTTTGAGCACGACATGAATGAGTTTTACCATCACTACAAAATTCCTTAGGTTAACGGCAATGCCCCAAACCCCTTCTTAATACCCGTTCGCCGGCATCATTTCCCACGCCTTTACCGATAATACCTTTATATCGCCGCCTTCGGCAAACAGCTTGATTCCTGTACCCCCAAGGGTGGGGTAGATGCTCCGGGCAATAGCCTGACGGTCATTACTATATACTTCTACAATGGAGCGATCCACGAAAACCCGCAAAACCAGCGGCTCCTTTTCCAGTAACTTAAATGGCGCGATTTCAGTGTTACGGCGGCCAAAACTCAGGCTCGATTTGGTGGCATCGACAACCAGTTGGCCGGCTTCGGAAGAATAATAAATGACTGTTTGCTCTTTCCCATTAGCCGAGCAACAAACTTTTACCCCTATCAAAGCCGCATTGCCTGCTTCTACCGTGATTTCCAGCTCCATCAGTTCCGTTCCAAATTCGTTCAGACTGAGCCAGTCACCAGCCTTTATGGTAAAGTTTTTCTTTTCTTTTTCATTCATCCGGAGTGAAGCCAGTTCTTTTACCGGCTGCATGCGCAATTTGCCATCGCTGCCTAACCATAATGACCGTGGAAGCCCATAGGTGCCGGTCCATCCCGTTTGATTCTTTAAACTATCCGGCCGGTCATCAAATACCCAGGCCCACATGATTTGTCTCCCTTTTCCATCCACCAAAGCTTCCGGGGCAAAATATCCATTGTCCACCCAAGTCATCCGGCCATGATTTTCAGGCTTAAACAAGTCATCCTGATAGGTGCCGGTATAATATTGGCACCCTTTATTATGGCTGATAAACAGCATGAGGTGCTTACCACTGAAACTTCCGCCATCGGGCCCTGAGGGCAATGGTAAAAAGCTTGGGCACATATTATCTTCACTCTGATCGGTCCACTTTCGGGTTGATTCATAAAACGGATGCAAATATTCCCAATTCTTCAAATTTTCCGAAACAAAAAGATAGGTCCGGTCACCCTGCATCTCAGCCGGAGCATCAGCCTTACGTCCATACTTGTTCAATACCAACAAATTACCAGTAAGCATATAATACTTCCCCTCTTTTTCCCAAATATTCGACGGATCAGCCGACCCATATACCACCCCATTCCCACCAATCTCCCCAATCTTCTCGTTCTTCACGTTCTTCTCGCTCTTCTCGTTCTTCACGTTCTTCTCGGTTATACCCCACTCCGTAGATTGAATCACCGGATTCTCCTTCAATTTTGTCCACTTATCGAAATTTCTGTCGGTACTTTCCGCCATGCCTATTCCCCGCGCACCCCATAATTCCCAATAGCTCAGATATGCCTTACCTTCGGGAGTAACGTATGCACCGCCGCTAAAGCATCCTTCATCACCATCGCCAGGAGCAATAGCATCCGGATGATTTCGCCAGTGAACCAGATCGTTACTGGAAATATGCCCCCAGGAGAAACCGCTACTCTCCCGATTATACAAGTACATCAGGTGATAACGTCCTTTGTAATAAAAAGCTCCGTTGGGATCGCCGGGCATTCCGTTACCTTCGGGAATGCAGAAATGATAAGCCGGACGGTAAGGATCGGCCAGTAAACGCTCCCGGAGTTCTCTGGTTGATTGAAGCACACGCTTTGGAACGGCAAGATTATCAGGTAATACCGTGGATGTAGTGGTTTGCTCAGGCCCGGCTGGCGAGGCAATCAGCATGGCATTGCGATCACCGAGTACCAGGCAGTCGTTTTCTATTGAAACATTGCCACTGATTTTGATTTCAGCAAAACGCCCGGTTTGGTCCTGGATGCTGCCCGATGTAAATGACCACCAAGCCCATGGCATCGGGCCAGTGATTTTATCGGGAGTTAATGCCGAAATTTCCGTGGAGGTTAGTGCCCGGTCATAAATCCTTGCATCAGAAATCTTCCCCCTGAAATATCCGTCACCCTGCATTTCGAGGTGCCGTTTGCCGAAAAGGACCGTACAGTTTTTGCTGAAAACCTGCTGTGCGCTGGTAACATAAGTAGCATAGAGTTTTCCATTACGAAAAATACTGATATTCTTTCCCTGATAAACAATAGCAATTTGAACAAAAAGGTCATTTCCAGCCTTTTCTTCCGGATAAGCCGATTGAACCTCTTCCGTTCTTTTAAACCCATCGCTTCCGGCCATCCATCTGAACTTTAATCGTTCACCAAAAACAATGGCATCAAAATGGCCGAACCCATCATCTAAAGTTAAAGCACTGCCACCCTGCTGATTTAGGTCGGATATTGATACCCAGGCAACCAGGGTTTTATCCGCTAAGGAATTATTTTTATCGGATTGAGCTGATATAGAGCTGCATGTAAAAAAGAAAAATAAAAGAAACCCAAAAAAACCGATGGTTGTTTTCATATTTAATGGAATTGGAAAGTCACTTTGGAGCCATTATTACTTTACGCGCTCAAAATCAAGGTCCTGAAAATCATAGCTAAAATCAGTCAGCGGGGAAACCGGTTTCATTTTGATTCCGGTAGCTTTTCCGTCGTACCCGGTTTGGAACAAAACAAACGCATCGGCATCCATGCTTCGGTCGTTCCATTTTGCGATAAAGGTTTGGGCCTTGTAGAAAATAAGTTCACCGGTCAACCCAGGTGATCGTTTTGCCCTGAACCAAAGCCGCCCGTCTTTTTGCTCAATATAGATATCACCAAACCAGGGGTCGCGGAATGTTCCGGTGAATAGCTGAGGATCAGGAGCCGAAGCTTTTCCGGAGGCTTGTTGTTTAGCAATTTCATCCCAAACCTGATTGGTTATTTTTGCAGCGTCATCATTGCTTTTTTTAGCCCGGTCGGCCAGTATTTTCACCCAATCCATACCCGATACGCCCAGATAACTGTCTTTGATTTGGTTGGTTATGGCTGAAAAAGCGGCTCCAACCTGCTGATTGGTCAACACAATGATTCCCAAACTGAGCTCAGGATACATCGTAATCTGAGTAACCATGCCAGCTAACCCGCCGGTATGCGAAACTTCCAGATATCCCTTAACATCTGCCAACCGAAATCCGAGACCGTAAGCTGCAAAATGAGAATTGTAGGGTGGGGAAGTCCCTACTCCCATCAGGGTTTGAGGCGTCCAGAGATCCTGGTGAACCTTACTGCTGATTAACTGCATTTTTTTATCGGGACCATAAAATCCTTTATTCAAATGCATGATCACCCATTTGCTCAAATCATATATGCTGGAATATATTCCTCCCGCAGCATTCATCAGCTCCCCTTTGGTACGATCAATTACCTGCACCTTGCCATTAACTTCACCGTGCGGAGCAATGATATCGGAAGTATCTCTGAGCCGCCGGAACGAGGTAGCACTTTCTTTCATTTCCAAAGGCAGAAGGATCCGCTGCTGAACAAACTCTTCCCAAGATATTCCTGAAACATGCGCAACAATTTCTCCCGCAACGATATATAAATTGTTATCGTAGTCATATTTTGCACGAAAAGGGGAAACTTGCTTCAAATATCGCAGGTTATGAATGATATCCGATCGGGTAAAATCTGACCCGTCGGGCCAGATCATCAGATCCCCGGCGCCTAAACCCATCCCGCTTCGGTGGGTAAGCAAATCCCTGATCGTAAAATCCTGGGATACATACGGGTTATACACCCGGAATTCCGGAATATAATCGATCACCTTGTCATCCCAACTTAATTTTCCTTCATTAATCAGAATCCCCAGGGCGGTTGCCGTAAATGCTTTTGTGTTGGACGCAATGCCGAACAGGGTGTGTTCAGTAACCGGTTTCGATGTTTGCAGCGATCGTACTCCATATCCTTTGGCAAAAGTTACCTGCCCATCTTTTATAATGGCCACCGCTATACCCGGAACATCAAAAGTTTTCAGGGTCCGCTCAACCAGCTTGTCGATTTCAACGGGTGTGATACCTTGTGAATGAACAGAAAGCGTTATTGCAGCAAGCGTATAAAGCAATACCACCAGGCGGTAAATATTTTTCATAAAATCACGAACTTGTTATGATCAAAGATAATCGAAGCATCAGAAATTCATTGGCGTTTTTGCTATTTTTGAGGTCAACATCACGCTCTGTTGCCAACATAATCATCGCAATCTCCCAAACCGAAAAACAATCAAAAACCCATGAAGCATTTTTTCTTTCCACTGTTCCTCGCTGTATCGATTTTGACCTCCTGTCGTGAATCCCAGCCCAAAAGGAATTATGTAGCTATTAAAGCCGGTGAAAAATCGGAGTCAATCATTGCAAAAGCTTCGCGCGTGGCTCCTTCCAAACGGCAGGTTGCCTGGCAGGAGCTGGAATTCACGATGTTTGCCCATTTTGGCATGAATACCTTTACTAACCGGGAGTGGGGCGAAGGAACGGAGGATCCTGCGCTTTTTAACCCGTCAGCTTTTGATGCCAAACAATGGGTTAAAGTTGCAGCAGATGCCGGAATGAAAATGATCATTATCACGGCCAAACATCACGATGGTTTTTGTTTGTGGCAAACCGATTTTACAAAACATTGCGTAAAATCTTCCCCATGGATGGATGGAAAAGGCGATGTGGTTGGCGCTCTGGCAAAAGCTTGTCAGGATGCCGGAATGAAGTTTGGTGTATACCTCTCGCCCTGGGACCGGCATGAACAATCCTATGGAACCGATCAGTACAATGACTATTTTGTTAACCAGCTTACTGAATTGCTAACCAAATATGGAACGATTGATGAAGTGTGGTTTGATGGGGCTTGCGGTGAGGGGCCAAATGGTAAAAGACAGGTATACGATTGGTTACGTTTTTATTCAACAATTCGTAAACTTCAGCCAAATGCCACTATTGCAGTAATGGGGCCGGATGTACGCTGGGTAGGTACAGAATCCGGATATGGACGTCCAACCGAGTGGTCGGTAGTACCTTATCAGGCAAATAATAACGAAAAAGTTTCGGCTAATTCACAGCAGGCTCCTACCGATGGTGTTTTTATTCCAGCTGGTGATATGATGCAACAAGATCTTGGCAGCCGGAGCAAAATAATTCAGGCACCAGCACTGATCTGGTATCCTTCTGAGGTAGATGTTTCCATCCGTCCGGGCTGGTTCTATCATCCAGCGGAAGATGAAAGGGTGAAAACTCCGGAGAAACTGTTGGACATTTGGTTTGCATCTGTTGGCCAGAACTCTTTGCTTCTTTTGAATGTTCCTCCGGATAAAAGGGGGCTTATCCACGAAAACGATGCGGCTATTTTGAAGGAATTCAAATCCGTTCGAGATATGATCTTTAATGAAAACCTGGCCGATGGTGCAAAGGTGGAGGCCTCTTCATCCGCTTTTGGTACCAATCCTTCCAATGTTCTTGATCGAAGCACTGATAAATTCTGGATGCCGAAAAAAGGTGAAACAACTCCTTTTCTAACTTTTGAACTCACCGGTGAAAAAACTTTTGATTGCCTGGAAATTCGCGAAAATATTCTTTATGGCCAGCGCGTTGAGCAGTTTTCAATCGAAGTTTGGAAAGGAGAACACTGGCGCGAGGTTTCCCGTGCAACCACAGTAGGATACTCCCGTTTCCTGCGGTTTGAACCGGTTACCGCATCAAAGGTCCGGCTTCGGATTATCCAGTCACGTGCTACTCCCGCGCTGGCATTTGTGGCTCTTCACAAACGGTTGCCCGGGTTAACGATTAAGCCCGAATCCGGTGCATTCCTTGATTCTATCAAGGTTGCACTATCAAGCGATTCAGATTCTTATCCCATTTTTTATACCACAGATGGAACCAACCCGGATGAAAAATCATTGAAATTCAATGGCCCGCTTTCATTAAAACAATCCACCCTGATCAAGGCGATTGCTATTGATGGCCGCGGAGTTAAGAGCTTCAGCAGGACAGGCAACTTTGTAAAGGCTCAATTCTCGATTCGTTTCAGCAATCCTCCAAGTCCAAAATATCTGCCGAAAAATCAAATCATTCTCCTTGACGGGCGAACCAGTGACCCGGATTTTGCCAATGGAGATTGGTTGGGTTGGGAAGGCAAAGATATGATAGCCGATATCGATCTTGGAGAAATGAAAGAATTTAAAGGAATCTCAGCCGATTTCCTGAATTCACCCGGCAGCTGGATATTCCTTCCATCGGAAGTAGAATTTGAGTTTTCTTCAAACGGCAGGAGCTTTGAAACTGCGGGAAGGGTGATTAATGATAAGCGTTGGGATACCTTTGCCGGGGCCAGAAAGGAATTTGATTTAACAAAATCGTTTAAAGCCAGATATTTACGGGTAAAGGCAGTGAGCCTGAAAACTTGCCCTGCCGGTCATGCAGGAGCAGGAAATCCTTGCTGGATGTTTGCCGATGAGATTAAATTTAACGTGAACTAGAATGAACGCGGTAGGGGCAGAAAATCTTCTGCCCCCTGCATTGCGGCCGACATGATGACCGGAATGTACCCGGTAGGGGCAGAAAATCTTCTGCCCCTAAGTTTGATCACGTATACTTAAGTTTCAGCCGGACCTTTGAACCCCCGCCCAAACGATATTTTGTGATGCCGGTACCAGTTTTTTCTACCTGTGGAAGGCTTACTTTTTCACGGCTGTCGAGCCATAGTTCAACCTCATTATCTGCCGGCACCTCCAACGAGAGCGTACGGGAACCTTTCAATCCTTCGGATTTGAACCTTATTGCACCTGACAAGGTTTGAATATCTATATCAATCAGGCTAAGATCGCAGGGTTGGGGCCAAACCCGGTATTTAAGGCCTCCCGGTGTTAACGGCCTCGCACCGGCCAGTCCCTGATAAAGCATAACAATAGGAGCAACAGCGCAATGACTCCACTGGCCTCCGCTATCATGGGTTGTATTCCAATCTTCCTGCAAAGTATTGTTCTCCCATACAGAAGGCATCATGCCCCACTTATTACGTAAATCGGACATAAGTGCCTCCAATTCACCGTTTTCTGCTAATGCCCAGTACCTCCAAACGGCGTTACATGGATAAGATATACCCATGCTGGCAGGGAAGGATTTCAATATCTCCAACGATTTCCGGGTATCATTTTCGGGGCACTGGTGAAAAAGCAAAGCGGTTGCCAGAGCTCTGTCACTGTATCTTACTTCCTTTTCTTCCTCCATCCAGGGCTTGTTGTCGATAAATACTTTTTCTTCGGAGCTCCAATATTTTGATACGCAATTGGCGTGAATCTTTTCTGAAAAGGCTTTTGCCTGCCTCGCAGTTTCCTGATCTCCAAAAAGGGTGCAAAGCTCGTAAAGAGCAGTGCCGGTCATTGCTGAAACATACAGATTGAATGAGAGTTGTTTGTGCTTTTGCTGCTTAAATGCGATGTGGTCCATCCACACACACGGCACACCAATATCCTGCACTTTGAGTAATCCATCTTTGGGATCCTCCATCGTTTGCAGGTATCGAAAAAATCGGACCAGCCGGGGATAAGCCTCTTTAACCGGCGTTAAGTCACCTGTGTATAAATAGTAATTATAGGTATCCAAACAAAAGCCCACTCCATGGTCAATGATCGGACCCCAGCTGCCCCAATTTAGCTCCCGCTGCGGAATCCGGGCAAACCGGTCATAAGCTGGCCAGGAATCCATAAAATATCCATCTGTGGTTATTCCCTGGCTAAAAGTGGAAACAAAACGGGCTGGAAGGCGCGATTCCCCAAAGGCCTGATAAAGAGGATGCAACTGATGGGATCCATCTCCGCTGTACTGCTGCCTCTCACGCGCCATACCGTCGACCACAATATCCTGAGCCGAGTTGTATAATGTATTAACAGAGGCATCCATTACTTTTTGGATTACTTTATCGGAAATAATAATGCGCGGTGCCACTTTAAAGTCGAATTGCCTTCTTAAAAGGCCAGGATCAGAGATGGTTACCGATCGGTTGAAGTTGTGTATATGAAGCTGCATCCAACGCAAACTTTCATAATCAAAGGGAGAAAATGTATTTATCCCTTCCTTGCAAATAAACCGCGACCAGGAATAAAAGTGAGTATTGATCAATACATCTCCACCAGGTTTGTGTGCCTCATGAACCAGTAATTCTACGATCGTTCCCTCCGGTGCATCAATCGTAAAGAATGGCCACCCAACAGACTGATCTTGAAACTCAAAAGTGACAACTGCCGCTTTACTGCCATTTGGATTTATCGTGACACTATTATTGACAAAAGAAGGCATCGGCTCCATTGGGGAAGCAGTAAAAGCATTGGGAACCTTCATGTCAAAATAATTTTCGGAAGGCATCTTCCAGTCTATCCAATAAGCCTCAGTAAGCTGCTTTACTGTTACCCGATTTTCTCGCATCAAGGGAATCTGTCTTTCACGAAGCTGCGATTCGATATGTCCTGAGATGTCAAGCTGATAATTTGAATTCCCGTTGGAAGCCGATGATTTATTAGCCGGGCCCCCAAGTTCAGTGGCGGCGACCCATTCACTATTTTCGATGAAATTGGCGGTATTCCAACCGTAAGGGAAAATCCGTGCATCAAAGTTTTCCTGCAAGGCACGTAAAAACCAGCGCTTGTACTGACCCGGATTCCAACTTCTGGCCAAAAACGATTTCCAGGACCGGTCGGTCAGCAAATCGTTTCCATTTATGTTGATCTTCATTAAAAATCCG
>CAIXKO010000220.1 GCA_903919925.1 uncultured Bacteroidota bacterium
ACATTATATCCCTTGTCGTTCTTAACAGGCTGCTCAGCAAACAACGGACGAGCAGCCAATTTCTCATCAAGGTTGTCAATTCTGATCGTTTTCCCACTGGTCCAGGCCACGGTAATCTGTTCCGCAGTCAAACGGGGCTCAACCACTTTCCGCTGACAGCTCATCATCGGAAGAATTACTATAAGAAGCATCAGTTGTTTCATAATTGATATAATGGTGTTGGAGGTAAACACGGCTAATTTATTTGAATCCAAAAGGAACCTCCATGTTTTTCAACAGTTTTCAGGTTTGGATGATCCCATATTTCACTCAACATTCCGGTTAATTCAGGCGTTTGGCTTATATGCCATGCAGGAAACAAAGGTTTGTACTTTTGGGGATTGGCCAGTAAAAAAGCCGCCAGCATATACTGCTCTGAATAAAAGCGATCACACATGAACTGGGGATAATCCCACGGCAGGTAAATATCATGAAACTCCACAATTACACCTGGTTTTAGTAGCGGAAGAATCTCCAGAAAACAAACAGTTGCATCTGAATTAGGCAAACAGCGATGGGAGTTGTCGATAAACAGAATATCATTGGCATTTAATGTTTCTATGATCATGCCAATATCTTTCATATTTTCCAGCGGTTTTCTAATGATTTCGGTTGCCAGATGGTCGATATTTGCTCGCGGAAAAGGATCAACTGATAAGATTTGGGTAGATAAATGATTATCCACAATAGATTTACGGGCAACTTTAGTGGAATTACCCGATCCGATTTCAATATAATGCTCAGGCTTAAAATGGCCAATAATTGTGTATAGCGCCATAATATCAAGCCCTGGCAAATAACCGTTGTTCCAGGCGGGCCGATTCTCATCAGGCTCATTTTTTAATATGTTGAGAGAGAAAAAGAATTCCTTATTGCTTAAAATCTCATTTAACAAGTCCGTATAGGAAACATTCTCAATAATATGCAACAGTTCCGGATGTTTTACCAGGCCATGACCATAACGAGGTTTCATATCAACTTTATACTCCAGAATGAGTTTCTGGTATTTAGGGAGCAGGAGTTTAATTGCCGTTTTTAGAGAGAATTTCATGGTTTAATTAATAAGTTTATTGGGCCGAATGTAGGAAAATAATGTACTAATGAGATAATGTGCCAATGTGCCAATGTGCTAATGTGCTAATTGAAGAAATTTAAGTTGGTGGGTGATTGGAGTTTGAGCTCTGTCAGTTGTTTTTTGCCTTTTTGTTTTTTGTTATTTGTGTTTTGTTATTTGTCTTTTGCTATTTGTCTTGTGTTATTTGTCTTTTGTGTTTTGTCTTTTGTTATTTGTCTTTTGTTATTTGTTTTTTATTATTTGAACAGTGTGAGTTGGTTGGGTAGGAGGCGGAAGCTCATGCGGTGATAAGGTGAGGGGCCCGATTGGCGAATCGCATTCCGATGGTCGACGGTTGGGTATCCTTTGTTGTGATCCCAATGGTAAGAGGGGAATTCTTTGTGGATAGCCAACATAAATTCATCGCGATGGGTTTTTGCAAGCACTGAAGCGGCGGCAATGCTCATGAACCTTCCATCGCCACGTATTTCACAACAATGACCGATGCCGGGAAAGGGGTTGAATCGAGGTCCATCAATAATCAGGAATTCCGGTAATAATTTCAATTTCGATATGGCTCGGTGCATAGCCAAAAAACTGGCATTCAATATATTAATTTTATCAATCTCGCTTGGTTCCACTCGTGCAACTGCCCAGGCAACAGCGGTTTCTTCAATGATCGGTCTGAGAATATCCCGTTGTTTCGGGCTCATTTGCTTGGAGTCATTGAGCAGGGGATGGCTGAAATTTTCGGGCAAAATTACAGCCGCTGCAAATACCGGCCCGGCCAGGCATCCACGTCCTGCTTCATCACAACCAGCTTCCTGGCGGCCTGGTTCCCTGAATGGCAGTAGATTATTGATTTTCATTTGTCACCATCATTACTAAAAAGATAAAAGTATAATATTTGCGCTATTTCATCGATTGGGTTAATTGCTTTCTTAAATTGTGTGAACTTTAAATGAAGGGTATGAACGAAACTATTATTGAAGATAAAACCTTTAAAGGAACCGACTATTCAAAAGCGGGTCTGGCCTTGGGAGATTATGAGCATTGCAGTTTTATAAACTGCGATTTCAGTAATTCGAATCTGTCAAAAATCAGCTTTACGGAGTGCAAATTTGAACAATGCAATTTAACCATGGTGATCCTCAGAGATACCTCAATGAAAACGGTATCTTTTATCAATTGCAAACTATTGGGATTACATTTCAAAGATTGCAATACATTTTTGCTTTCACTTAATTTCGATGGCTGTTTGCTGAACCTGACCTCCTTCTATAAACTTAGACTAAAGAAAACAGCATTCAAAAACTGTTCGATTCAGGAATCTGATTTTACCGAATCTGACTTAATGGGGTCTTTATTTGATAATTGCGATCTATCTGGTGCTATTTTTCAGAATACATTGCTGGAAAGAGCCGATTTTCGAACCGCATGGAACTATTCAATAGATCCAGAACTAAACCGTGTAAAAAAGGCAAAATTCTCTATTAATGGACTTGCCGGACTTCTTGGGAAATACGATCTGGAGATTTATTAAGAGTGAGAGCTCGTGGGGTTGTGATGGGACGATATTGGGGAGGTGGATGGGACAAAACGGGGGTCGTCCCCGACGGGATGTTACTGAACCCGGCGTTGAAACCGAGGTCTGGTGACAAAGATTTGGTTTTTATTAATTTGTCACTTAACTTTGGTTTTAACTCTTAATAATTCTGCCTATGACTAAATTGAAATTTGCAGCAGTTCTATGCTTATTGTGTGGGTTTGCAATCAATTCCGCAAATTCACAAGCAATTGTTTTCAAGAATAATGTTTGGACTTTCACCTATGGCAGTACTACTTATAATTCTGTAGCCAGCCAAACGGTGACAACTCCCTCCGGCAACGCAACAGTGAATCTGACATTTCAATTAACTCCGGGGGTTCCTCCGGTACCGGCAAAAGGATCAGTAAAGCTTTCAGCTACAGTTACTCCTCCGGTAGGTTCCTTGCTTGTTGACGTTTCTGCGATCCTTTCCTCTGATGGAAAACTCAAGGTTGTTATCCATACAAAAAAGAGCAAAACCTAACCTTCCTGTCTATCTGTTTTAACATTTATAAATTTGAAAAGCGGGATGCCGGCAAAGAGCAACCCGCTTTTTATATTTCGGCTACTGCAGATGTGCGTCTGCCAACTGCGGGACTCTTATATAACCTGTCTTTAAGTACCCACCCCAACCCCTCCCTGAAAAAGGGAGGGGCTCCTCTCCGATGTAAATTTGGAGCTCTTTCCCCCTCCCTTTTTCAGGGAGGGGGTCAGGGGGAGGGTACTTTAAAAGCCAATGCACGAATAGTTTGCGGGTTATTAGGTTTGGGAATAAATGGCAACATGCTGGCAGTCTCTACCCGCTAACCAAAGGCAGACTGCCAACTGCAAACTACCCTATCTCCCTGGATAATCCCTGATTGCCTTTAAAACCGTATCGATAGATAGCCAGACTTTTCTGGCGGTTTTATCCCAGGTAAACATTTTGGAACGCTCCAATCCTAATGTAATCAACTGATTTCGCAAATCCGTATCGGTTGCCAAGCGCTCCATCCCTTGGGCAATGTTATCTACCGAACCCGGATCAGCGTAAATAACCGCATTACCGCCCACCTCCGGCAGGGAGGTAACGTTTGAGGTTAGCACCGGAATCCCAGCTGCCATGGCCTCCACCACCGGAATACCAAAACCCTCGTACCAAGGTACAAAAGTCAGCGCCAATGCCCCTCCCACTACCCGGCACAACTCCACCGGCTCCAACCTGCCTGTAAAAACCACTTCCCCTCCAAAAACTCCTGGTTCATTTGCCGGCAAAGTGTTGGAGAATGTTCTTGCCCACATTTTCTCCCCTACCACCACCATCTTTACATTCATTCCGGTTTTTTCGATAAACCGGTGATATCCTTTTAGCAAATTGGCGACATTCTTTCTCGGATGAAGCGATCCAACATACAAAAAGTAGGGCAATCCATCGGAATATTGAAGACGAACTTCTTGTATCTCATTTATTGTTAACGGCTTATAAGCATCATTAACTCCATTGTATACCACCCTGATAATCGGCCGCGCCACCTGATAAGATTTAATAATATCCTTTTGCGAATAAAGCGATACCGTACAAATCCGGTAAGCCTTGCGGGCAAAACGGGGAAAGAAAAAATTGTAATACGATCGAACCCAAACGGGCAGATCTTTTGGCCGGTGAACAAAGCTTATGTCATGGATCACCGGTATTGACCTCACTTTGGTGCGCAATGATAGAAATCCATCGGGCGAAAAGAAAATATCCGCTTTATATTTTTTAAGAATACGCGGAATGACAAACTCAAGCCAAAGGAACCACAAAACCGGATGTCGGGTGGGCGGACCTGCAACAACCGGAATGATGTTTGCAGAAAAAATGAAGGAAGGATCAAAAGGTCTGTCGAAAATGAAAACAAACTGATGCTCAGGATGATCACGAGTAATGCGCAGAAGGGTTTGATAGGTGAACCACCCTATTCCTTCCAGCTTGTTTTTGAGCAATAACCGGCAATTAACCGCTATAACCATCCACCAAAGGTAATCGTTTTCAAAACCTAATTTTACTACATTTGGAGCCAATAAAATTGTACCTTGTTCCAAAGCAAGTAAAGACGGAGAAACTTGAAAAGAAAATTCATCACAAATCTGGTTCTGATTATTCTTTTGAACCTACTAATCAAGCCGTTATGGATATTTGGCATTGATAGGACTGTTCAAAATATGTTCCCTGATGAGTTTGGTTTGTATTCTGCACTGTTCAATTTTTCCTTCATTCTGAGCATCCTTTTCGATCTGGGCCTGACCAGCTATAATAACCGTCATATCTCACAGAATCATCATCTGTTACAAAAATATTTTTCGAGCATCGTAATTCTGAAAATTATCCTGGCTCTGCTATACGGATTGTTCGCTTTTGGTGTGGCTCTGGCACTTGGGTATACGGGAAAACAAATGCATCTGCTTTTCTTCCTTGTTTTGAGCCAGCTTTTGGTATCGTTTACGCTTTACCTCAGATCGAATGTAGCAGGCATGCAGATGCATACTGCAAATTCTGTTCTTTCCGTTCTTGACCGGGCCCTGATGATTGGATTCTGTGCAGTGCTGATTTGGGGAAAAATAGGCGGGATTACTTTCAGCATTGCCTGGTTTGTTTACGCCCAAACCGCGGCTTACTTTATTACAGCGGTGATTTGCTTTCTCATCGTTGCCTGGAAATCGAAATTTCCAAAATTACGCTACGATCATAAGTTTTTCATAGTAGTGGTTCGTCAATCATGGCCTTACGCCCTACTGGCGCTACTTATGGTTGCCTATACCCGTGTTGATGTAATTATGCTCGAAAGAATGCCCCTTCCTCAACACATTGACGAGGCAGGACTTTATTATAAAGGGTTCAGGCTTTTTGATGCTACTTACCAGTTTGCATTGCTTTTTGCTGTATTACTATTGCCGATGTTCAGCAAGATGATCAAGGAAAAGCAAGATATTCATGGACTTACACTTCTTTCCTCACTATTGCTGTTTATTCCAACAATAGCTTTAGCCATAGGATCACAAGTATTTAGGACTGAAATTATGGGTTTGCTGTATCAACAGAATGTTCAGGAAGCATCTGCTTTTTTTGGCATCCTGATGTTTTCATTTCTGGGTATGGCTGGTACCATAATTTATGGTACCCTGCTTACCGCTAACGGAAACCTGAAAGTGCTGAATATTACCTCCGTAATTGCTTTGGGCATTAACATATTGCTCAACCTGATACTTATTCCTCATTATCAAGCATTTGGAGCAGCCATCGCCTGTCTGGCGACGCAGTTTTTTGCCGGTTTTTCACAATACGTGATCACTGCGGTAAAATTCAAATTCAAATTAAATACTAATCTCATTATCAGATTGCTAGCCTATATTTCTGGAGTAATCCTCATCGGGATCGGTGCACATGGCTTGCAAATTGCCTGGGGCTTTAGTTTTATCGGGATGTTGGTTGCCTCCATGATTTTTGCCATGCTTCTGAATCTCATCGACCTGAAAGCAATGGTGCGGCTAATATTTTCATCCGAACCCTAATAATTTCAATTTCAAGGCAATCACAACAAAAAAAACATTAAAAGCAATAATATTAATAATAACCCAGCCACCTGTCACTTGTCACTTGTCACTCTTGACCCGTCACTTCTCCCCAGTTGGCTAAAACAAAATAAACCATGCTAAACCGACGAAATTTCATCAAAACAACGGGCCTCGCCGGAGGCGCCATTATCGCAGGAGGAGCCGGATCTTTTGCAAATACCTTTTCATCATACGTTTATGAATCAAAGCGTCCGGCAAAAAAGAACAGGAAATTCACCTCAGACGCTGTTGAGTCTACTATCAAGGAGATAAAGGCATCGATAAAGGATCCTGAAATGGGCTGGTTATTCGAGAACTGTTTTCCGAACACTCTTGATACTACGGTGAACTACAGCGAAATAAACGGTAAACCCGATACTTTTGTCATCACCGGAGATATTAATGCCATGTGGCTGCGCGATTCATCGGCTCAGGTATGGCCTTATCTACCGCTTGCGGTAAAGGATGCCAAATTAAAAAAACTGCTTGCCGGTGTGATTAATCGTCAGGTGAAGTGCATCCTGATTGATCCGTATGCCAATGCTTTTAACAACGGACCGGCTGAGAGTCCGTGGAAAGGCGACCTCACCGATATGAAACCAGAGCTTCATGAACGGAAATGGGAGGTGGATTCTCTTTGTTACCCTATCCGGTTGGCATACAAATATTGGAAAGTAACTGGTGATGATACAATTTTTGATACCGATTGGGAGAATGCCATGGGATTGGTGTTGCAAACCTTCCGGGATCAGCAGCGGAAAAAAAGCCGTGGTCCTTATAAATTCCAGCGTGTTACCGGATGGCAAACTGACACGGTTGCCGGTGGTGGGTATGGAAACCCGATTCAACCAGTTGGAATGATCTGCTCAATTTTCAGACCATCAGATGACGCAACCATTTATCCATTCCTGATCCCCTCCAACCTGTTTGCAGTAACGAGCCTGAGGCAGGTTGCGGAGATTCTGCTCAAAGTAAAGGGAAATACCCTCATGGGAAAAGGCTGCAGCGACCTGGCCGACGAGGTGGAAAAGGCTATTAATACCTATGCCATCTCGGAGCATCTTAATCTGGGTAAAATGTACGCTTTTGAGGTTGACGGATACGGAAACAGCTTGTACATGGATGATGCCAACGTGCCCAGCCTCCTGTCAATTCCTTATCTTACGGGAATGGATCCGGCAAACGAAGTTTATGCCAACACTAGAAAATTTGTTCTAAGTGCATCAAATCCATACTATTACAAGGGCAATGCTGGTGAGGGACAAGGTGGCCCGCATTCAGGTGTTGATATGATTTGGCCACTTGGGATTACCATGCGCGCACTCACCTCAAAAGATCCTGAGGAAATTAAATTCTGCCTGGCTACCTTGAAAAGCTCTCACGGCAACACCGGGTTCATGCATGAGTCATTCCATAAAGATGATGCATTTAAATTTACCCGTGCCTGGTTTGCCTGGGCCAATACGCTGTTTGGAGAACTTATTCTGAAAGTTCATGCGGAACAGCCGGGTTTGTTAGCTTAACAAGAGGCTAATATGCTAATGTGCAAATATGCTAATGTGCTAATACAAGAATTAAGAAAGTGTTGATAATTTAACATATATAAACAAACGTCCCTGCAATTTAGTGCATGGGTTAATCATTAATCTATGAAACAACAAGTAACCATAGGTATCGACATCGGGGGTACCAATACCAAAATAGGGGTGGTGAGTTCTGATGGGAAAATATTGGCTCACAGTAGGATAACTACCACTGATTACCCAAAAATTGCTGCGTTTGTAGCTGCTCTGGATTCGGAGATAAATGGATTGCTTGAGAAATCCGGAGAGGTGGAACTCGCAGCGATCGGGATTGGGGCACCCAATGGTAATTATCACAAGGGAACAATTGAGCATGCACCAAACCTGGCCTGGAAAGGCATTGTGCCACTGGGCGATATGCTCGGAAAATGTTTTCCGGTGCCCGTGGTTCTAACTAATGATGCCAATGCTGCGGCGCTTGGTGAAATGATTTACGGTGGTGCCAAGGGTATGAAAAACTTCATCATCCTGACACTAGGCACTGGTTTGGGTAGCGGTATTGTAATAAACGGTGAACTGGTTTACGGTAAAACCGGGTTTGCTGGCGAGATGGGCCATCTGACAATGGAACCTTTTGGACGCGAATGCGGTTGCGGACGTGAGGGGTGCCTGGAGACTTATGTCTCAGCTACGGGAATTGTAAAAACTGTATTTGAATTGTTTGCCGAACGTCGTGATCCCAGCCCGTTACGGAAAATTCCTTTCGATAATCTTACTTCCAAAATGATTGCAGAAGCAGCTGAAAAGGGCGATCAGATTGCGTTGGCAGCCTTCGAACAAACTGCCGAAATGCTTGGATTGGCCATCAATAATGCGGCTGCTTTTTGCAGTCCCGAGGCTATTTTCCTCTTTGGCGGTCTCGCTCAGGCAGGTGATCTTTTACTGGACCCGCTCAATCAATTTGTTAATGAAAATATCTTTGGACACTACCGCAAATCTTTCCGGATATTGCTTTCGAAACTCAATGAAGCTGATGCTGCTATACTGGGTGCAAGTGCTTTAGCAGTAAAAGCCATAAAGATCTGATTTCTGTAAATTTCTGATGTACAACCATTAACCAAAATGAAAACAATAATTGTTCCTTACTTAATCCTCTCTTCACTGCTTCCGGACATGGCCGAAATTTCCAAGGCACTGGATGCATTGGGCGAAGGCCACGCTATTGATCGTGTTAATTGGCCTGGTTATGAATACCAGCCAAAGGTCAGGTTTAATATCGCCTATGGAGAGAAAGAGATTTATCTAAAGTATTATGTTCATGAGCAATACGTTATGGCTCAAAAGAACAAGTCCAATCAATCGGTATGCGAGGATTCTTGTGTTGAGTTTTTTGTATCACCCGATTCTGATGGAATTTATTACAATTTCGAGTTTAATCCAATCGGTACCTGCTTATTGGGTAAAGGTACCGGAAGAGCTGACAGTAAAGTAGTTGATGCTGATTATATCTCTAAAATCCGACGGTTGGGCACTATGGGAACCGGTGCTTTTGACGAGAAAACAGGCGATCAGTATTGGGAGCTTACCATAGCCATTCCAGTTGAGTCATTTGCAGGAAAGGATATTAAAACACTGTCGGGCAAGGTGTTCAAGGCTAACTTTTACAAATGCGGGGATAAGCTTACCCAGCCTCACTACCTTACGTGGAATCCGGTTGGTACTGCAAAGCCCGATTATCACCGGCCTGAGTATTTCGGGACTTTGGAATTTGAAAAAAAACATTGAATTCATTTACCACAATATTTTAACTCCATGAAAGGTAATTGCATAATAGGCCAATCCGGCGGGCCTACATCAGTAATTAACTCCAGCTTGGCCGGGGTAGCAAAGGCAATCAGGAAATCGGAGCAGTTTGGAACTTTATATGGCATGCGATATGGCATTGAAGGATTCATGAAGGAGTGGCTCATCAACCTGAGCGAGCAACCAAAGAGCCTGATCAAGGGATTGCGCAATACCCCGGGATCGGCACTGGGATCATCGAGGCACAAGTTGAAAGACGAAGATTTTCCAAAAATCATGGAAGTTTTAAGGAAGTACGATATCCGGTACTTTTTCCTGATTGGCGGAAATGATACCATGGATACCATTAACCGTGTGGAAGCGCATTGCCGCCTGGAGGGGTATGAACTCACGGGAATCGGAATTCCCAAAACGGTTGATAACGATCTTTTTGGAACCGATCATACTCCTGGGTTTCCGTCCGCCGCAAGAAGCAATATTCTTAACGTTATGCAGGCTGGAGTGTTAGCCCGGGATATGAAAAAGGTGGATCAGTTTGTTGTTTATCAAACCATTGGCCGCGATGCTGGGTGGTTGGGAGCTGCAACTGCCGCTGGAAAAATCCATGAAGATGATGCTCCTCATTTGATTTACTGTCCTGAGTTTACCTTTGATCGCACAAACTTTCTGGCAGATGTTGATGGCGCATATAAGAAATATGGCTATGTATCAGTTGTTTGTGGTGAAGGGTTGAAATATGCAGATGGAACTCCGGTAAGTGCATCGCAAACAAAAGACAAGTTCAACAACACGGAATTTGGAGCCATGGGTGGAGCGAGTGTAGGATTAAATCTCCATCAGATGATCAGTCAGGAATTTGGTTTCAGGGGAGAGTTTCAGATTACCGAGTCGCTCATCATGTCGGACTTTGCCCGATCGGTTGAGCTCGATCAGATGGAGGCTTATGCAGCCGGTCAAGAAGCTGTCAGATTGGCTCTTGAAGGAGACTCGGGCAACATGGTCACCATTGAACGGCTATCGAACGATCCCTACCAGAGCACCTTCGGCAAGATTCCTCTGCACGAGGTAGCGGTAAAGGCAAAACCGATGCCGCGAGAGTACTTTAATGAGGCCGGAAATTTTGTGAGCCCAGCGTTTTTGGATTATATTCGCCCCTTGATTGGAGATTTGCCAGAATTTGTAAAATTTAAATAATGAGGAAGTTTAATAACGTTGTTGTTTCTGTTCATGCCCACCCGGATGATACAGAAGCCTGGTGCGCCGGGACATTGAAACTCCTGAAAGATAAAGGCTATAAAATAGTGATTGTAACCCTCACTGCCGGAGGAATGGGCGGAATCGGCTCAACCGAGGATAAAACGGTTGCCGTTCGCCGTGAAGAGGCCCGGAAAGCAGCTGCAGTTTTGGATGCCGAATACATTTGCTTAAGTGGGAGGGACGGCTATCTTTTTGATTCATTGGAATTAAGATTGGACGTTACCCGGATCATCCGTCAATTTAAGGCGGGTATAGTGATGACCCATTTACCGATGGATTACCATACCGATCACCGAACCACCTGCAATATTGTGGAAGCAGCGGCCATGGTGGCTACCTTACCGAATGTGCCGGTAGCCGAGGAACCTTTAGCCATAACTCCGCTTCTATATCATACTGCACCACTTACCCTTACTGATCCGATTGGGGCCCCGATTGCAAAACCTCATTTTTTTGCTGATGTAACTTCAGTCATGACTACCAAACAGGAGATGCTTCAGCACCATGAGTCGCAAAAGGAGCTGATGAAAGTGATGCACAAGATGGATGATTTCTTTGGTGTTGTTTACCAAGGCAATAAAGATTACGGCGCGATGGTGGGTGTAGGTTATGCCGAAGTTTTCTGGCAGCACCTGGGAGGTGGGTTTCAGAGAGATCCTTTGGTGCAGGAGGAGTTGAGAGAATTTGTAAAATATTTGTAGGATAATAGGTTCGCTGCGCTCACTAATAGGTTCGCTGCGCTCACTAATTGGCTCGCTGCGCTCGCTAATTGGCTCGGCTGGCGCCTCGCTAAATATAGGTTCGTGTTAATTGTCTCGCTGACATCAACATACACCATGGCTCGCACCGCATTTCTTAATTAGCGAGCGAAGCGAGCCTATTAGCGACCGCAGGGAGCCTATTAGCGAGCGAAGCGAGTTCTTCCCGAGCGAAGCGAGTTCTTGACTTTAATAATAATAAAAATATGAACTTAAGTAATTCTAAGTATTCGAGTTTCGCCTTAGTTAGAGAGATGTTGGAAACTACTGAGGTAGTAAGGAAGTTTGATCCTGCCGTTGCTGTACCTTTTGCAGAACAGGCAAAGTCCAAAAAGGGATTATTTTTTACAGGCGAGGGCAGCAGCCGGATTTTTCCAGCCAAAAGAGCCATGTATGATAACCTTAAATGGGGCGGACCATTATCGATTTTTACCGATGGATCTACTCAGGCCATGGAGTATAAGCTTAATGACCTGGCGGTTTTTGGTGCATCCAATTCAGGCCAGACCAAGGAGGTAATCCGCCTTTTTATGAAACTACAGGAAGAAAAGCACGATGCTCTGTTTGGTTTAACTGCAAATCATGGAACCAAGCTGGCCTCGCTTACTCACGCCTCACACGTGTTGAATTGTGGCAAGGAAGATGCTGTGGCTGCAACGAAATCGGTTATTGAACAAGGCCTTTTTTATGATGCCGTCATCCGCCAGATGCTGGATAAATGCCTCTGTGGATTTGATGAACTCCCCGAACATATTGAAAAAGCGCTAACATTGGAAATTGATCCGGGTATCGTTCAGGCAGTAAGTCATGCCGATATGATTTATTTTGCCGGACGAAATAATGGCGTTGTGGAAGAGCTAACCTTGAAAACAAATGAAATCACCCGCAAAAAATCAGATTTCCTCGAAGGAACCTATGCCGTTCACGGAATTGAGGAGGTAATGGATAAAAATGAAGTGGTGATCATTGTAGAACCGTATGCAAGTGAAGAGCAGAAATTCATGGATTGCCTGGTAAAAGGAGTTGGGATGAAGGTTATTGCAATCTCTACTCGTCAAACCTCATTTCCTACGGTTATCATTCCGGATGGTGGAAAAATGGCATCTTATGTTGAACTCGCTGCTGGCTGGAATTTATTGGTTGATATCGGGTTAGCATTAGGAATTGATTTAGACAAACCTGTGCGCGCCCGCAAAATCGGTAATGAGTTTACGTTATAGGATTACTGAGTTCAATATCAGAGCCAATAAAACTATTGTCAGGAAAATATTGGTCAAAACGAAAACGATCCGTAGCATTTTCACCGAGGTGGTGCGAAAAAGAATCAGGTAAAAGAATCCGATAAAAACCAGGTTTAGGACGGTAATCGAAATAAACAGCCAGGGCCTGAGATTTATTCCAAACAGAGGTGCGGTAAGGAGGAAAGCTGAAGAAACAGCCATCCACCAGAATACCAACCTTTTAATTTGATTATCATCGAGGGTCCTGCTTAGGGTTGAGAATCCCGCAGCCTCATATTCTTTGCTATACCGGATGATCAACAGCCAAAAATGCGGCATCTGCCAGAGGAACATCAGGGTGGAAACAAAGATGATAACCGGGTGATCAAGAGGTCCGCCGGCAGCAGTCCAGCCAATGAGGGGAGGTATCGCCCCAACCAATCCACCGGGCAATACGGCAAAAGAACTACGGGGTTTAAGCCAGGTGTATAATCCGTTATATAACAACACGGTTAGCAACCCCAGAAGAACAGGTAAGGTGCCCGTTTCCCATAATATAAGGGAACCGCCAACGCAAAATCCAATAGCCAGAATAAGGGCCGATGATGGCTCGATTTGTTTTGCCGGAATCGGTCTCCGGCAAGTCCGGTTCATTATTGCATCGCGATCGCGTTCCTGGAATTGATTGAGGGCAGCTGATCCCCCGGCCAAACAAAACAGGCCGCCAATCAAAAGAAAAAGACTGGAACCTGCAACACCAGCATAAAGAGAATAACCAGCAATAGCCGAGAGGGTTACAGCAAGTGATAATTTGTATTTGATCAGTTTAAATACTGATAACGCAAATTCCATCGGAACTATTTGTCGGCCAGCGTTTTCAAATAATCAATGATTTGCGCAATCTGGGCATCAGTCAACTTTTCGCGGTATGATTGCATCAGGCCCTTGTTAAACCCCTTAACCAAATCCTTGTTGGGATCAATAACTGATGAAAGCAGGTAAGCATCATTTGACTCCATATTAATTTCCTGGCCGTTAGAGATCACCACATGTTTTTTCCCATAAACCCCTTTAAAAGTTGGCCCTACCAATTTGGCGCCATCCAGCGAGTGGCAAGCCACGCAACCTGTATTTTTTAAGAGGGTCAGTCCTTCGTGATCAGGAATATTTCCGGTGGCCGGCAATGAATCAAGCCATTTCGCAAAATCACCTTCGGCTACAATTCGGGCCTTTGTATTCATCCCCGAGTGCTGAAGACCACAATAGTCGGAGCAAAGAACATCGTAATCGCCCTTGAATTTTGGGATGAACCACAGGTAGTTTTTATAACCCGGAACCACATCTTCTTTAACCCTGAAAGCAGGAATAAATAAACCATGATTGACATCAACCGAATGCAGGTTCATTTTAACTGCCTTATCCACCGGAAGCACCAAAATTTTGGAAAGCTTACCGTTTCCATAATCAAACGACCATTCCCACATTCGGGCTATGGCAGTAACATTCATCGCATCGGCCGGCACTTTGCGCATGGGCGCATAACCTTTCCATCCATAAACAAAAATCAACATGACCAATATCGATGGTATGACGGTCCATATGATTTCGAGTGTAACACTGCCGGTGAATTGCTTTGCCGGTTGATTCTTGTTTCGGTTATACCTGATCACCGTCCAGATCATAAAAGTAGTTATGCCAACTATAAAAAAAATGGCGATTCCCAGGATCAACATAAACGTTCGATCAACGCCGCCTGCTAAATTGGATGCACCTTCAAACATGGCTTTAAAATCAGTTTAGCGAAATAAATAATCAAAAAACAGGAATATGATAACCAGGATATACATGACAAATACCCCGCTTACCATAATCTTAAAGAATAGGCTCTCATATTTGAGATGCATAAAGTAGGTGAGTACCGTGGTACCCTTAATGGATGCTACCAATAATGCCACTGCCACGGAAAGTGCCCCTAAATGGAGCTCTGCTATTGCCACAGATAATGCAGTCAATGACAGCAGCGCGGTTAACACCACCCCGTGTGAGGTGTAGGTGGAAATATGATGCTTCTCGGTTGACATATATTGCAGGTTGTTAACTATTTATAAATATTATACTTTATACCTTTTTCCTTGTACTTGTCACTCGTCACTCGTCACTCGTCATTCGTAAAAGACACGCAATTATGCGTCTCTACCTAGGTTATCAAATACATCATCGGGAACAGGAATATCCAGATCAAATCCACCAGGTGCCAATAAAGGCCACTGTTTTCGATGAGTGAAAAGTTGCCGGAATGAACATGCCCGGAGCGAATCCTGAAAATGGTAAGGGCAAGCAAAACCATTCCCACCAGAACATGGAGCGCATGCAAACCGGTCATCATGAAATAGAGTCCGAAAAACAGGAGTTCTCCCTTTGGCAGATTGGTCAGAACGGCGGATCCCGGGTACAACTTCAAATCAAACTTATGACCCCACTCGAAGTATTTGTTCACCATAAAAATCAAAGCCAAAAATATCGTCAGCATCAGCAATCTTATTGCCCTTCCCTTATTCTGGCTCTGAATGGCGGTAATGGACATTGCCACAGTCATACTACTGATTAATAGCACAATAGTGTTGAGAGTGCCAATAAAGGTATTGGTTTCTTCAGCAGCTTTGTGAAAATCAGCACTATACTGCGATCTAAAAACGGCATACACCAGAAAGAGCCCACCAAAGAGGAATAGCTCCGTAAAGATGAAAATCCACATACCCATTTTAGAGCCAAGATAGTCATGGTGCTCTGAGGGCGCAATATTTTTAGAATCAGTCATAAAAGTGATAGGTTACAAATTCCAAAAAACAAAAAACAAATAAAACTCAAAACTCAAAACAAAAACCAGGAACAAAGAACAATCAGAATACCGATGAAGGCAAGACAGCGGACTGCCAACTGCCGACTTTCAGTAAAAGACACGCAAGTTAAAGACACGCAAGTATGCGTCTCTACCCGCTACCCTCTGACAGCCTGCGTCCCTCCAATTTCTCCCCAGCCTCTGACAGAACTCAAATATGCATCAATACAGTCTTCCGTTTCACGTTTCATCCTTCACCCTTCACATCCTCACCTCCTCACATCCTCACATCCTCACTTCCTCACCTCCTCACTTCCCCTCTTCCCCTCCAAACCAATAAGGGTTATGCTTAATGACGGGGATCTCATCGAAATTTTCGACCGGTGGCGGGGAAGCAATCTGCCATTCGAGTGTAACCCCTTTCCAGGGATTTGCGGGAGCAATGGCCCCGCGGCTCTTATGGTACACCAGATTCCACACCATAATAATGATACCGGTTATCAGTATAAAAGCTCCAAAGCCCGATAGGAAATGGCCCCACTGAAATTGCGGAAGATAATCGAAATACCGTCGGGGCATCCCTTGAACACCAATAATGAACTGAGGAAAATAGAGCAGATTGAATCCCACAAAAGTGAATCCCCAGGCGATATAGGCCCATCGGTCGCTATACATTCGCCCAAACATTTTTGGATACCAGTAATGCATGCCCGCAAAAAAGGCAAAACCCATGCCCCCGAATATGATATAATGAAAATGGGCAACCACAAAAGTGGTATCATGCAATTGAACATTTGTAGCCAAAGCACCCAGGAAAAGGCCGGTGAATCCACCAATCATAAAAAGAAACACAAAAGATATCGCATAAAGCAAAGGAGGTTTCATATCGATAGAACCGCCATACATGGTACTGATCCAGTTAAAAACCTTGATAGCGCTGGGAACTGCTACGACAAAAGTGAGGAAAGAAAAAAACCATTTCGACCAGTAGCTGATTCCAGAGGTAAACATGTGATGACCCCACACAAAGTAACCGACGAAAGCAATAGCTAAGCTGGATATCGCAATGGCACCATAGCCGAACACTGGTTTTTGGCTGAAAGTGGGGAATATCTCGGTAATTACACCCATAGCCGGCAGAATCATTATATAAACGGCAGGATGGGAATAGATCCAGAAAAGATGCTGAAAAAGAATTGGATCACCTCCGAGTGCAGGATCAAAAAAACCGATATGCAAAACCCTTTCAGCAATCACCATCAGTAAAGTAATTCCGATAATCGGAGTAGCTAAAACCTGAATCCACGCGGTAGAGTAAAGTGCCCAGGGGAAAAGAGGCATTTTAAACCAGGTCATTCCGGGGGCTCTCATCCGGTGGATGGTAACAATAAAATTCAACCCGGTGAGAATACTTGAAAATCCGAGCACAAACGCTGCTACAAGTGCATACACCACATTGGTAGATGATTGGGCACTGTATGGCATATAAAACGTCCAACCGGTGTCCGGTGGCCCATTACCCAGAAACTGGGATAGAACAGCCAGGACAGCTCCAATCAGGTAAAGGTACCAGGAAAACAGGTTCAGCCGCGGAAAAGCAACATCCCGGGCCCCAATCAGCAACGGCAAGGCAAAATTTCCGAACACAGCAGCCAGACCTGGAATCACAATCATGAACACCATAATAATTCCATGCACGGTAAACAACCCGTTGTACATCTGTGCTCCCATAATATCCTGCCCTGGCTTCATTTTCTCGATGGACATAAGCAACCCGAGAATTGCCGCAACAAAAAAGAAAGTGATGATGCAATACAGGTAGAGTAAGGCTATTCGCTTATGATCAGTCGAGGTTAGCCAACCCAGCAGGCCTTTATACTTACCCTCATAATCCAGGTAACTTACCTGGGGATGTTTTTCACTGTTACTCATCAGATTTTTAATTAGCAGTTTTCTTTTTTTTCTTAAAAATCAGTACCAGAAATATTACCAGCGCAATCATGATGGTCATGGTTGCAACTATCCTGGTTATCTGCAAGGTATAGGAGTGACTGGTATCGTTGTAGCTGAAACAATATTCCAGGACTTTATTTATGGTCGGTCTGGCTTGCCCTTTTTGTGCTTCGATCAGCGCCATTTTTAAATCGAAGGGTAAAAACTTGATCCCAAAAAGGTAGCGGGTAATCTTTCCTTGAGGGCTTAAAACGATCAAAGCTGATGGATGTGCAAAATCGAGACCAGTGGGCTTAAAATGATAACCGACGGCGTCTGTTATCAGCTTAATATTTTCCTGCCAACCAGTAAGATAATGCCATGCATACTGTTGATTTTCAGGAATTTGCTGAACATAATTTTTCTTCTTTTCGCGAGCCTTCTCTGGATTATCCAATGGATTAAAGCTGATCAGAATAACCTGATAATCAGTACCGAGTACGGCATCAACTTTTGATATCACATCGGAGATTCCTGCTTGAAAAGGACCGCAGATGCTTGGACAATCATAATAAACAAATGATAAAACGGTAGGTTTATCAACCAATTGTTTGAGTGTAACCGTATCGCCTGTTTCATTTACAAACTGCAGATCCAGCGGAATGGTTTGACCAAGCTGTTCAATAATCCCGATTTCAACTGTCAAAGGCTTTGGCGGCTCCGTTTGCCCAGTGGCAGAGAGGCAACATAGGAAGAAGATGAAACCTGATAATATTCTCATAACTAACGAAACAACAAATGACAATTAACAATGGGCACTGGGTAAAGGGTAAAGGGTAAAGGGTAAAGGGTAAAGGGCACTAGCTGAAAAAGAATTAGCCAAAATGCCTGTTGAACCTTTAGGCTACTGTTTTTTTCTCCTCTACTGACATGCCGGCAATCATTAAGCTACCGCCCATCAAGGAAATATCCTTTAACAGTGAGATCATTGCGATCATTTTCTTATCCTCGTCAAACAATTGAGGGATATGAATAGTAACAATAAACAGGAGCAGCATACCTGCGAGTACGAGTGTACTTTGCTTGATGAATTTTTTGGTCAGTATCGAAATACTGGTGACAATCATCATAAAACCAGTAAGAAGAATCATGTACCCACCGAAAGGAATAAAATCGGTGAGCTCGCCCATGTAAAAACTTTTCAAAATAAAATGATTGATGCCAAACACGGCAAAAGGAATCGCGTAAAGAATGCGGCCAATAGTAGTAAGTGCTTTCATATAAGGATTTTTAATGATATCAGGATTTGTTTTCTTCTTTTTTGCCCAAATAAAAAATGGTGCGTAGTTGGAGCAGGATGTAAAGGATTACGCCCAAAACGATTAGCAAGCCAACCGGATAAGCAATCAGTAGCCAGATTGGGGCCATACTGATAACATTCCACATGGCACGTTTTGCGGTAAGGCTTACCGGATGAGTGGGTGTACCACAAGCCAGTACCGTATCTTCTTCCACGGCCCCAAATTGTTCTTCATCGCTAAAACGGGCATGCAACCGTACCTGGCCGATGCTATCGCCTGGCAACCCTTTAGGTTTTTGGAACCGGGCCGTTCCATTTAGGTCTGTGGTACTGGGTTCATCCAGAGCAAGATGCCCAAAATATCGTAATGCAAATAGTTCTATCTCGATAGCAGGTACAGGTACTCTGGCTCCATTTTCCAAACCAGATACGATAGCCAGAATGGTGGTATCGTTTGAGATGGATAAATTGATTTTCAGCTGGCTGTATTTCAAATTAGTGCCGGTAGTTTTGGGTGCAACCTGTTGTTCATAGCTCTTGTTAAAGCTTCTGACAAAGGAAATTACCTGCCAGACTTCGCTGGAAGTGAGGGCATTTTTAAATGACGGCATTGGTCCGCGACCTTCCTGTATCTTAAAATACAATTCACCATCCGTATTTTGCTGCATCTTTTCAGATACCGGATCAGGTGGTGGTGGAGTCAGTTTAGTGACATTATTTTTCCCCGGATCACCGTGGCACGATTTGCAGTTTGTTTGATACAATTGCGTACCCGACTTAGTCATTTCATCAGTAAACTTGGTTTCCGAAAGCTTGGCTTTCCTCTCAACAGGCACCACCCACTGCTGCCCGTAGCTCAACCCTGGAACCATCATCATAAACAACACCACCACCCCAATTCCACTAATCTTCCCGCTCCTCTCCTTCTTCTCGTTCTTCTCATTCTTCTCGTTCTTTTCGCTCTTCTCGTTCGCTTCAAGATGTTCCACAATCGGTATCACCGGAAAAAGTTTTGAAAGAGTAGTAATTATGATTAGGACCAGTAGAAATGCCGCCGCAGTAACCCCCATTTCAATCAGTGTTGGCTTATAAACCATCCATTCTCCGGGATAATTCTGAACCGGTAAAAACGGATGTTCCTGTGTGGGTACTACTATTATATAGCGTTTGAGCCAGGCACCGGCCATAACAAATACAGCAATAATGGTAAGTGGCAACGGTTTCCTCATCTGCTTAAAAAACGTGAGGAAAATAGGAATAATTAATCCGGCCAACTGGGTGCTCCAAAAAAGCAAGGCATGTTCACCTGAAAACAGATTATGGATATGGATAGCATCAAACTTTTTCAGTTTGTATCCGGGAATCAGAAATTCATTCAGATTAAAATAAAAGTATACGATGGCTACCAATCCTAGCAACTGGCCCATTTTATTAAAATGATCATCGGTGAGATAATCTTTGAGTTTGAAATTATTGCGGTAGAAGAACATAGCTATGATTACAGCGGCAGAACCGGCAACGAATGCACCGCTAATAAAATAGGGGCCAAAAATGGTACTGTCCCAACCGGGCCTTAAGGTTACGGCAAATAGCCAGGAAGTTACCGTATGAATAGCAAAAGCCAATGGAACGATTAGTATCAGGAGAATACGCACCATTTTAAAAAGTAAATGGTACTGTTCATCGGTATGTGCCCACTTGAATGAAAGGATTTCATAAGTCTGACGCAGCCATTTTGGGGCATGCTCCATCCGGCCTTTGGCTAATGCCAGATCGGGAATCATGGGAAGAAACCAAAGCAGGAGGCTCACCAGAAAATATACAGTAACCACGGTAACATCCCAGAGAATAGGCGATTGAACCCGGCCATATAGAAAAACATTAGGTAAGCGATCGGGGCGTCCCATATCGGAGATGATAACGAGGCCGGCAACTGCGGCAAATGCTACCGCGATGATTTCAGAAATTCTGACGATCGGTTTTATCCATTTAAAGCCGATGAGCCCCAGAACGGAGCTTATGAGCATACCAATCAGTGAGGAGGCAACAAAAAATACAAAGTTGGCGATGTACATTCCCCAGCTGGTAATATCCCTCAGGCCAGTTACACCCAATCCTTTACGCAATTGGATAGTATATCCGAACAGGCAGATGGCGAGTGCTCCAAACAGGAAAGCCATCCACAACAGGAAAGCTTTGTTCAGGCGAACGGTTCGTAAAAGATCATTTGCCACCCGGTCGATACGGCCAGGATCAGCTGTTTTATAGTGGTTTACCGATTCCATAAATTACCAGGATTAAACATGGTTATCGTGTTGATCATCTGGAACTCCATTTTCAGGAAAATCGAAGAGCCGGTTTTTTGGCGGCAGGTAATAAACGCGGGGCTCGGTGCCGAGTTCCGGCATCAAACGATAACCGGCATTTTTCCGGATCAGTTCACTAAAACGAACCGTTTCCTTGGTAGTACCATTGGTAACTGCATCTTCATTTTCATCGCCAAAGTAGTAAACTCCGTTCGGGCAAGCAGAAACGCAATAAGGTAGTTGACCCTCGCGTAGCCTGTCGGCACTGAAAAGACATTTGGATATAGTACCCTTTTTCTGGGGCACATTCAGTTCAACATTATAGGTGATATCCTTATCCTCGATGGCATTTTGCGGTTCCTGCCACTGAAACATCCTGGCTGAGTATGGGCAGGCTGCCATACAGAACCGGCAGCCGATACATCTTTCATTATCGATGAGTACAATACCATCCTGTCGTTTGAAAGTAGCATCCACCGGACAAACGGCCACACACGGCGGGTTATCGCAATGCTGACAGGTTTTAGGCATAAAATAGGGTGCAGTATCCTTTGATTCCTGCATAGCCAGTGTATTCATGTGATACTCATGTGGCCGCAGATGGTGGGCGCTCTGGCAGGCAGTAACACATTTACGGGCATTGCGGCATTTCGAAAGATCGACCACCATAACCCATTTTCTGCCCGGAATACCTTCACGACCCTTCTTGAGCAAATTCTTAACCGTTGGATGTGCTGCTTCGATTTCCGCACGGGGAACCTCCACCAGATGGTTATCAGCTGTCAGAACTTTAACCATATCCTTGCCCGGCTTACTTTTCTCAAACCGGCTTCCCATATACAAGGCAGCTGAACCGGCTACTGTGGCAGCGCCGTACAGTCCGAATTTCTTCATAAAATCTCTGCGCGAGGTATCTCTTGATGGTTCCTCATTTGGTGGGACCGGATCGATTTTGTTTTCTTCCATAAAGTATCGGGCTTTTATAACAAAAAACAAATGACAAAAGACAAATGACAAATAAACTACAAAAAACAAAAAACAAAAGACAAACAAAAGAAAAATCACAAAACAAAAAACGTTGAGTTTTAGCCCAGGTTATTGGACCCCTTCAATCATTTTTGCAGCGGTGACTTTATACCCATTAAGTTCTACTGCCTTACGGATGGTTACCGTGTCAGTTTTCCCAGATTTGTAGGTCACAAAAGCGTTGGAATTTTCCAATGAAACCGAAACGGTATCGATCCCATTGATTTGTGCAATACTGGAACGAACTGTTTCAACACAACCCATACACGACATCCCGGTAATAGAAAGCTCCACTACCACGGGTTTGGACACGGTATTTGCCTGATTAACCGGCTTTTTCTGATTGCAGGAAAATGCCATTAACACAAGCATAGCTATTAAAATGGTGTTTCGCATATCTCTTTCATAGATTTGAAGTGAAAAGTAAGGAAAAAAATGGAATCATCATTATCGCAACAATTATTAACTTTCGCGGCTAAAAAAAATCAAATGAAAAAAGTTGCACTGGGCATTGATATCGGAGGAACCAACACTGATATGGCATTTGTTGACCGGGAAGGCAATTTCCTGGCAGAGGGTCACTTACCAACATCTAATTTCCCTGAACCTGAGGTATTTGTGGCTGTTTTGGCAGAGAAAGTCAAACTGATGAAAAAAACCATGGGTGAACCAATCGAAATCATTGGCATTGGCATTGGTGCCCCGATGGGGAATATCAATAAAGGGACCATTGAAGAGCCGGCTGACCTGGCTTGGAAAGGCATTACTCCATTGGCTGATTTGCTTAGGGAGCATATCGACCTGCCTATATTGGTTACCAACGATGCCAACGCTGCAGCTGTTGGTGAGATGATTTACGGTTCCGCAAAAGGGATGAAGAATTTTGCGGTGATCACCTTAGGAACCGGTTTGGGCAGCGGAATAGTGATTGATGGAAAATTGCTTTATGGCCAGGATGGTTTTGCAGGGGAAGTAGGCCACACAATCGTCCGTCCGGGCAGCACCAACCGTGAGTGCGGCTGTGGCAGGGTTGGTTGTTTGGAGACTTATGTATCGGCAACCGGATTGAAACGCACTTTGTTTAAAATAATATCGGACTCGATTCTGGAATCGGAATTGAGGGATTTGAGTTTCAACGACATGACCTCCCTGAATATTGCAGAAGCTGCAGAACGGGGAGATGTTTTGGCTAAAAGGGCTTTTGAGCATACCGGCGAAATGCTTGGTCTTAAACTTGCTGATTTGGTTGCACATACTAATCCTGAAGCAATATTTCTATTTGGAGGACTCGCTCTGGCAAAAGGTTTAATTATGGAACCCACCCTACGCGCCTTCCATGGGAACTTATTATCGATTTACCGGGGAAAAGTTAAACTGCTTCCCTCGGGGCTGAACTCTAAGAATTCTGCTGTTTTAGGTGCTAGCGCTTTGGCGTGGGATCAGTTTGGATCGGTGGAAGCAAATACGTGAAGCGTGAAACGTGAAACGTGAAGCGGAAAGCGGGGCTTGGTTTTAAATAGTAAAAAAATTAACTGAAATTAATATGAAACGGATTAGCAACCTTTTCCCAGGAGTCATCATTGCCGTCATGCTTAGTCTAACCGGGTGTTCTGGTGATCAAACTGTTGACAATGCCCGGTATGTTGATCCGTTTATCGGAACGGCAGCGCACGGACATACTTTTCCCGGAGCAGTGGTACCATTTGGAATGGTTCAGCTGAGTCCGGATAACGGGCGAAATGGCTGGGATTGGTGTTCGGGCTACAATTACTCGGATTCCATTATCATAGGTTTTTCCCATAAACATTTGAGTGGAACGGGGATAGGTGATTTAGCTGATATCTTGCTTCAGCCAACCACCGAGAATTTAGGGAAAGATGAATATCACGGAGGAAAAGATTTCCATCAGCGTTTCAGGGCCTTGTTTTCTCATTCCGATGAATCGGCGAGTCCTGGTTATTACCGGGTAGTGCTGAGGGATCCAAAAACTTTGCAAAATCCTATCAAGGCAGAACTTACTGCAACTGAACGAACCGGGTTCCATCGTTACCGGTACCCTGACGGATCGAAAATGAACCTGGTCCTCGATCTTGGATTTGCCATTAACTGGGATCAGCCTGTAGCAACTATCATCAGGGTGATAAACGATACCCTGGTAACCGGGTTCCGGAAATCCAAAGGTTGGGCAAATGATCAGCAGGTATATTTTGCAATGACTTTCTCGAAGCCGATGAGCGGATTCAGATTGTTTGAATCAGGGCTTGATAATCCAGGTGTAAAAACCATTGACGGGAAATTTACTGAGGCCATTTTCTCGTTTGGCAGCAAAGGTGGTGAACTGATGGTAAAAGTGGCATTGTCGCCTGTTGATGAAAATGGCGCGATCAATAATCTGACCAAGGAAAATCCGGGGTGGAAATTTGATCAGGTAAAAAAGGCTGCCCGTTTGGCCTGGAATCGTGAGTTAGGTAAACTCCAGGTTGAAACTGAAAATGCAGATTTGAAAGAAACTTTTTACACGGCCTTGTATCATACCATGATAGCCCCTGCATTGTTTTCCGATTCAGACGGACGGTATCGCGGAAGCGATAGCACCCGAGCGGTTAAGAAAGCAGAGGGCTGGAGAAATTACACGGTTTATTCCCTTTGGGATACCTTCAGAGCAGCCAATCCACTTTTCACGCTGACTCAACAGGATCGGATGCCTGATTTTATTAATGCCATGCTGGCCCATTTTGACGAGAGCGGATTACTGCCCGTTTGGACATTAGAAGGATGCGAAACCAATTGTATGATTGGTTACCATGCCATTCCGGTTATTGTAGATGCTGCCATGAAAGGGGTGGTATTTGATTATGAAAAGGCATACCAGGCGATGAAAAAGAGTGCTATGTCAGATATCCGGGGGCTCCTGAATTACAAAAAGTACGGTTTTTTGCCGGCTGATCTTGAAAATCAATCCGTTTCGCAAACGCTTGAATATGCATACGATGATTGGTGCATCGCACAGATGGCAAAAAAATTAGGCAAAGAGGAAGATTATCAATTGTTTATGGGACGATCAAAAAACTACCGGAATGTTTTTGATCCAGCCACCCGGTTTATGCGCGGCCGCATGGCAGATGGCTCCTGGAGGCAGGATTTCAACCCATTATACAGCAATCATACCGTTCACGATTTCACCGAAGGTAATTCATGGCAATACTCCTGGTTTGTGCCACAGGATCCAATGGACCTTATTAATCTGATGGGTGGAAAAGAGAAATTTGTTGTCCGTTTGGATTCCCTGTTCAACAACACGGAAAAGGTACAAGGATCAGAAGCCTCGCCTGATATTTCAGGAATGGTTGGTCAGTATGCGCAAGGAAATGAGCCAAGCCATCATGTGGCTTATTTGTACAATTTTGCAGGAGCGCCAGAAAAAACACAGGAAATTATCCATCGGATTTGCACCACTTTATACACTAACCAACCCGATGGACTTTGCGGCAATGAAGACTGCGGACAGATGTCGGCCTGGTATGTTTTCAGTACTTTGGGGTTCTACCCGCTCAATCCGGCTGATGGCATTTACCAGATCGGTACTCCATCATTCAATACGGCAACCCTCAACCTACCGGGCGGCAAAACCTTTACCGTAACTGCTGAAAATCTGACTGATAAGAATTTCTACATAAAATCAGTCAGTTTAAATGGAAAGCCGCTTGACCGGATGTTTATCACACATGGAGAGATTGTTGGGGGAGGAGAGTTGAGGATTTACTTGAAATAGCTTAAGGGTAAATGGTAAAGGGTGAAGGGTAAAGTAAGGGTGAAGGATGAAGGGTGAAGGAAGGATGAAGGGTGAAGGAAGGATGAAGGGTGAAGGGTGAAGGTGTGCCATGGCAAATCTGTGGAACATGGTTGTAAGACTGCATATAACCCATTAAAAGCAGCGACCATCATTATTCTGAAAAGGGGGCTGAACGTAAGAATTATTGAATTCTTTAGCATCCCA